>JBDHHP010000240.1:0-5596 GCA_039589275.1 Gemmatimonadota bacterium
GTGAGGCGCGGACTCAGCATAGGGAAGGTCTTGGCAAAGAAACCATAAGCCAACAGAAAGAGCCCCAAGAACATCAGCGTTATTCCGAGCTCGGGCATTCCGAATGCAGGGCCGCGCTCAGTGAGTGACGGCTGGACCAGCAGATACCGCTCAAACCAGATGCCCACAAAGCTTATTGCCGCAAACAGGGTGAAGGTAAGAGGTGTGATCTTGGCCTTGACCCCAATGAGGCCCCAGAACGGAATCAGGAAGACCATCAGCAGCACGGTTATGGCAACCGGACGCCACTCGCCCCACACACGGTAGAACGTGAAGGATGTTTCCTCAGGCAAGTTACCGTACCAGATGACCAGGAATTGACTGAACATCAGGTAGGTCCAGAAAACCGAGAAGCCGAAGATCAACTTCCCCAGGTCGTGGAAGTCGTGGACATCTATGACCTCTTCGAGACGCAGCCGCTTTCGCCAATACACCATCATCATGGCCAGCATCGTGAGCCCAGTCAGGAATGCGCCCATGAAGAAGAACGCACCGAACAGGTTGCTCAGCCAATACGGCGCGAGCGACATCACCAGATCGAACCCGATCAGCGAGAACATGTAGGCGTACAGAATGCACAGCAGAGGAGCTAACCAGTGAATCCTGTGCTCTATCCTCGCCAGCGCCTCGGGTGTGCCGTCATAGTCACCAGCGATCTTCTCGAAGAGATCACGGCGCCACCCTGTCACATGTTCCTTGAGCTCTGCGACATCCGGCTTCATGTCGTTGTATACGAAGGCGATCGCCACCCCAAACAACGCTATCAACGCAGCCAAATCGCGCCAGAACACCCACGGTACAGTCAGCCAGTTGCCCCGCGCTGGAGTCGGGTGCTCGATCCACGGGAACAGGTGGTGTCTTCCCAGGAATAGGACGAGAAACAGGAGCAACGAAACCGGTAGAAACGCCGCTGTAGCCTCGGCAAACCGTACGATGGGACCCGACCAGTGGCCCTTCGCGATCTTCTGGGTTGCGACGAAGATGATGGCGCCGATCGATAGGCCCGTGAAGAACAGGTAGTTGACATGGAAAGTCCGCCATGCGCGACCCGGATCATCGCCAGCCAACAACACTATGAAAAACACCAGCCCAATTGCCGCCAGCAGCGCGCCTCCGAACAGGAATCCGCGCACAGGGACGTTCAGGCCGCGGCGGAATACGTCTAGCTGCGAGTCGCCGCCGCTCATTGGCTTGCTCCCTGCAACTGACGCACGTAGTTCACCACATGCCACCTGTCGACACCGCGGACACCCTCCGCGTAGGAGCGCATTGCCCCCCTACCGTGCCGGATGATCGAGTAGATCATCCCGTCGCTCAGCTCCTGCACGCGATCGAGCAGTAGGTTCGGCGCAATGTAGAGTTTAGCGTTCACCGGTCCCTCAGCGGCACCGGTCACTCCATGACACGGGAGACAGAAGATGTCATAGTACTTCTTGCCGATCTCCAACGACTCCGCGCCGCTCTGGGTAGGATTCCGGAGTCGGTCGATTGCCTCGGTGTTAGCTGGAACGACCAGCAGCTCCGGCTCGGACCCGCCCACCGGCACTGAGCCCTCTGCGGGCTCCCGCATCATCTTGTAAGGATGGATCGCAGGGCCCTTCTTCATTTGGCCAAACCAAGGAACCAGGCCCAGCACCTCATCCGGACCCGGTGACCGCTGCCATGTGTCGCGCGAACAGCTAGTCAGCAGAAGCGCAAACGCCAACAACACCAGCATGCGAAGACCCGACAGCACCACGGCGCTACTCCTCAACCCGCACCTCCTCCGCGCCGTTCGCACTCAGCAGCTCTTGGACGGACACGCGACTGCCTGCGGCGCAGGGAACGAAGATCCCTATGGTGTCATTGGTGAATCTTGGCTCGTGCGGCCCGTGCTGGAAGGTCCTCCAAGCGTAGAAGCCGACCGCGGCAACCGTGGCCAGAGCACCGAACAGGATTGTCAGCTCAAAGGCGATCACCACGTAGGGCACCGCCGATCCCAGCGGCTTACCGCCCACTACTAATGGGTAGTCATACGACATCCAGATGGTCATCGCGAATCCGGTAATGACTCCGAGCAGACCACCTGCCAAGGTCCACCGCCTCACGGGGCTAACCTTGTGCCCGATGGCGGCGGCGATTTCCACGTTCGGTACAGGAGTGTATACGACGAAGTCCTTATAGCCCTGGCTCTTGATCTCCCGGATCGCGTCACACGCCGCGTCGACATGCCGAAAAGCGCCGATCACACCGTCAGGGTGTCGTCTCTTCATCAGTGCGCCGCCCGCTTCCGAGGCATCGGGATGATCTCCTTCACCTCCGTTATCGATACCGTGGGGAAGTTCTTGGCAAACAAGAGAAACCACATGAAGAACCACGCGAAACTCGCGAGCAGTATCGACCACTCGACCCAGCTAGGCGTGTATTGGCCCATCGAGTAAGGCTCGTACTCAAACGACAGTGACACCACAATGATCACGAATCGCTCAAACCACATACCGAGATTGACGAAGAGCGACAATACGAAGAGCGCCGGTATGCTGCGGCGGATCTTCTTGAAAAACAGGAACAGGGGCAACACACCATTGCAGGTTATCATGGTCCACGTCGCCCACCAATACTCACCGAACGCCCGATTCCAAAACGATTGCTGCTCAAAGGGATTGCCGCTATACCACGCAATGAAGTACTCGACTGCGTACGCATAACCCACTATCAACCCGGTTAGCAGAAGCAGCTTTGCCAGGTTTTCGAAGTGGCGTACAGTTATGTATCGCTCGAGCTGAAAGACCTTCCGCAGCGGCACGAGCAGGGTGACAACCATCGCCACGCCTGAGTAGATCGCTCCGGCCACGAAGTAGGGCGCGAAGATCGTGGCGTGCCACCCGGGTACAATTGACATGGCAAAGTCCCACGATACGACGCTATGAACCGAGAGCACCAACGGTGTGGCGAGCGCCGCCAGATACAAATAGGCACGAGTGTAGTGGCGCCACTGCTGATCAGTCCCCTGCCAGTTGAGCGCCGCTATTCTATACAACTTCTTGCGCCAGCCTGTCGCCAGATCCCGCAGCGCAGCTACGTCGGGAATGAGTCCGACGATCAGGAAGGTGGTGCTGACAGTGAAATACGTGGATACCGCGAACACGTCCCACACAAGCGGAGACTTGAAATTCACCCAGAGCTGTCGCTGGTTGGGATAGGGGAATAACCAGTAGGCGTACCAGATGCGACCCACATGTATCAGAGGAAACAAACCTGCGGTCATGACCGCAAAGACAGTCATAGCCTCTGCCGTGCGATAGACGGAGGTGCGCCAGGCTGATCGGAACAGATAGAGAATCGCGGATATCAACGTGCCCGAGTGAGCAATACCGACCCAGAAGACGAAAGTCGTGATGTACACACCCCAGAGCACCGGCGGCGCGTATCCGGCGACACCCAATCCCAGCCGTATCTGGTACAACAAGGCGATGGCCCCGACCGCAAGCACCACCATGACGATGCCAAGAAGAACGAAGTAGCCCTTTTTGGGACTGCCAATGGTCGCAGCGACGTCCCTGGTAACCTCGTCATAGGTCGGGAGCGTCTCTTGCCGAGGCTCAGCGATCGCCGCCATCTACTCCTCTGCCTCCGCCACGTTCCGTACCTTCTTCAAGTAGGTCACTGCAGGTAACGTGTTCAGCCCCTCCAGCACGTGATATCCGCGTCCATCCTCCGCAAGAGCACGAATGCGTGACTCTGGGTCGTTGATGTCGCCGAACACGATCGCGTCTGCAGGGCACGTCTGCTGACATGCGGTCACAACGTCGCCGTCGATCAGCGGCTCGCCGCTCAGCTTGGACTGATGTTGCTTGTCTCTAATGCGTTGCACGCAGAAAGTGCACTTCTCCATCACGCCCTTGGCCCGCACCGTGACGTCCGGGTTCAACAGCCAATGAAACGGATCGGGCCAAGAATAGGCAGCGTCGTTCTCATTCTGATGATCGAACCAGTTGAAGTAGCGCACCTTGTAGGGGCAGTTGTTGGAGCAATAGCGGGTGCCGACACAACGATTGTAGACCTGAGCGTTCAGACCGTCCGGGGTGTGATACGCGGCAAACACTGGGCAGACTGGCTCGCAAGGGGCGTTGGTGCAGTGCTGGCAGATCATCGGGAGGAACCGCGCCTCGACAGCGCCGTGCTCGTGGTCTTCGAAGTACCGCTCGATCCGCATCCACGACATCTCGCGGCCACGGCGAATCAGTTCCGGTCCCACCGTCGGGATGTTGTTCTCTGCATAACAGGCGGTGACACACGCACTGCATCCGGTGCATTTCGATAAGTCGATCGCCATTGCCCAACGGGGGAGATCCTCTACCGCGTAACCGCCTCGCTGTTTCCACTCGTCGTGCTGTGCTTCCTGTACCTCTTCAATGATCTCTTCAATGTGCTCCGGAACCGGCGCGGCGTGCTCGACGTGATGCTCCTCGCCATGATCTTCCGGGTGTTCGAGAGCACTCAGCGTGGTTGCTTGCGCTATACCCCGACCCATCTGGCGGTTGTTGCCTTCCGTCTTGGCAAGCCGCTCCCATTCTCCAGTATTCCTGAGAGTGACGGACGTGTAGTAAGAGACACCGCCGAACTGAGTGGCATCGGCCGCCAGCAGCTCGTAGACGCTCGCTCCGCGGCTCTCGGCATAGCGCCCGAAAGCAGTGTGTCCCTGACCAATCGGGATCGCCACCGTGTCTTCACGAATCCCCGCGTAAGGGTAAGCAGGAACAGTCACCGTCCCATGATCAGACGTGACCTCGACGAACTCACCTTCCCTGATGCCGAGTCGTTCCGCCGTGAGGGGGTTGATCTCTACCCAAGAACCCCATGCAATCTTGGTTACGGGATCGGGAAGCTCCTGTAGCCAAGGCCTGTTGGCGCCGCGGCCGTCAAACAACACCGACGTGGGATAGGCCACGAGAGTCAAGCTGTTTCCGCCAGGAGAGGTCCATGCACTGACATCCACCCAGGCCGAGCTCGGAGCCAACCGCACTTGCTGTGTTCGCACTTCAGACCAAACACCGCCGTGCTGCAGTGCGTTGTCCCAGAAAGCTTGGAAGGTGCCCGGCTCGCGTAGCTGGCGCTGCAGCCCAACCCAGCGTTGCTGCACGTATTCCTTATAAGTCTCAGACTCGAACGCCTGGGCCGCGCGTCCTTCCATCTGTGCGGCCAGAGCAAGTAGAACATCCCCCGTCTGCCTAGTGTTGAACACCGGCTGCATGACCGGCTGCTGCAGGGCGTACACGCCAGGGCTAGACTTCTGATCGTTCCACTGTTCCAGCGGGTCATGATCGGGCAGGATGAGGTCGCACTGCATGGTGGTCTCATCGAAGAACCTAGCGAAGCTGACCTTGTAGGTTGCCCCTACCATCGCCTCGCTAAAACCAAGTCCTGCGGGCGTCGAATAGGCGGGGTTTGCCCCATGAACCAACAGTAGCTCGACCTGGCCCGACCTCATCGCCTGCACCAGAGCGACGGTGTCAGAATAGGAGCCGGCGCCAGAGCTATCGTCGTCTGGTAGGAACTCGACCGTTCGGCCCACGTT
>JBDHHP010000241.1:0-6779 GCA_039589275.1 Gemmatimonadota bacterium
GGGTCTCGCAGCCGATGAGATACCGGTTGGTGCAAGGATCATAGCAATTGCATCAGCTGCGGACCTGTTGCTGCGACAATATGACGCGGGGCAGTGCTCGGCAGACGACGTGTTCGACATGTTGCGGCAGCACTCAGGAACCTCATTCGATCCGTCGCTTGTAGACGCTTTTGTTGAGAGCCACAAGGTTCGCGTCTTGCTGCAATCCGACCGGGAAGCATGACCTTGAAGGAGACCTACCGCTCATGCAGCTGCGACTTCACACAACATGGCATATATCGCTATATCGCTATTCCTGTAATGGAGGTCCATATTGGCGTGTCGCTCTCCAGCTGCTGAACTGACAGTAAACGCCGGTGGCCTTCGTGGCCTCGCCGCCGTAGTGGACGCCGTTGTGGGACACCCATCCGACGACGAGACCCAGAGACCATCGACGGTATCGCAGACGCAGGAGGTGTGACCATGCGCTCCCAGGCGGCCCTCACATGATGATTCTCCGCGCTGTCTTAACCCCACAGCATCGATGCTTCAAGAGATAGACGTTGCGCAGAACACTGCCGAACCACGGCGTCGGTGGTTCGCGAACGACTACTTCGACCTCATCGTGTGGTTGGACGAGGATCTGAGTGTGGTCGCATTCCAGCTCTGTTATGACAAGTCATCGGACGAGCACGCCGTAACCTGGCAACGGGATACCGGCTATTCGCACCGCCGTGTTGCTGCCGCACCCGAGAAGCCTGGCAGGAAGACGTCAACCATGTTTGTTGCCGGAGGGGCTCTGCGAGTGGGCTCACTGAAGGATCGTTTCGAGGCTGCCAGCCGCGACATCGAGGCGGACGTACGCAGCTTCGTATTAGAGAAGCTACAGGCTTGGGATCTGTGATCTGCCTGGGGCTCGTTCGAGCTGCCGTTTTCGGTAGAGCACGATGTCCGGTGCACGGTCTGCGGGTGTGACAGCCCGCGACGAGTACAGAAGACGGAGGACGCCGAGATCTCACTTCGCAGGATCAGTTCGCGAACCGAGGGCACGATCATGCTACTTGAAGAACCAGACCCCAGGACCGCGATTGCCAGGCGGGCACTCCATCCCAGCAGCTACGATCCATCGACAATTCGGGAGCGCCTGGAGGCGGAGGAGGTGGAGATCCGGGCGGTGGCGAGTCCCGCGGAGCTTGACCCAGAGAACACGCTGGCCGCTTTCATACTGAATTCGGAGTCACGTGATGAGTACGGACCCACCGTCCTCCGGCAATTCGTCGAGGCTGGAGGGTCCATTGTCGCGTTGGGCGCACCAGACGAAGCTGACGTTCCGTCAACGCTATCCACCGACTTGCTGACCTCTTTCCTTCGAGCACCCATAGGGCTGGAACAGCTTCTCCTATCCATTCGGGCGGCGTGGGCAAGCAGCCACGTCGAGCAGTTGGTTGAAGGATTCGTTCGTGCATCCTTGCACGCGATCGAGCAACGTGACCCCACCACTTTCACCCACGCTTATCGTGTCGCCGATCTGGCCGTCCGCCTGGCCCAGGCCGCCGACCAGGTTACCCGCGGCCCGTTGCGAGACGTGCATTTTTCGCAGAACCAGATCCGCGCGATTCGGTACGCCAGCCTGCTGCTCGACATAGGTAACGTCGCTGTCCGCGAGGACGTATTGATGAAGGCCAAGAAGCTGTACCCGCCCGATCTCGCGCTCATACTGCAGCGCATATCCGTCATGCGAGGCCTGAGGGAGGTGGGGTACCTCCGCAAGCGAGTCGAGTACGTCGAGCAGCACGGGCACGAGGGTTACGATGCGTTCGTTCGGCAACTCTCCGAGGAACATCAGAGGCAATTGACTGATCTCGATCGGTTCACGGAACTGGTATCGAAGTGCAACGAGCCGACTGTTCTCCCGGAAGGAGGCTTCAAGGATCTGCTGCGCTACGCCGACAGCTACTACCTGGATCTCGATGGCAGTGTCAAGCCGTACCTCACCGAAGACGAGGTGCGATTCCTGACGATCCGCGTGGGGAGTCTGGACGAGTCTGAGCGGTTCGCGATCGAGAGCCACGCCACCCACACTTACCAGTTCCTACGCAAGATTCCCTGGACAAGGGAGTTGGCCGACGTTCCGGCCATGGCCTACGAACACCACGAGAAGCTGGATGGCAGCGGGTACCCGCGTCGCCTGCGAGGTGACCAGATCCCGATTCAGACGCGGATAGTCACGATTGCAGATATCTACGCTGCGCTTACCTCGGCCAACCGGCCATACAGGAACAGGCTCTCCCCGGAGCGGGCCCTAGAAATTATGACCAACGAGGTGCAGCAGGGGCAGTTGGACGCCGAGCTGTTTAGGCTATTCGTCGAGTCGGAAGCGTTTGAAGACCCTGCAGCATACTCCGCATAACACCGCAACAGAGACGCGAAAGGCAGCAGAGGACACTGGATAATGTGCTGCATCAAGACCGCCTGTTACCGTCCGAAAACAAGACTCTGGAGCGCGACGGGTCCGATCTTAACATCTGTCAACCCGGGGCTGTACGCCAGGACGGTGCGGGGACTCTATATGTCGTTTTTGGGACATTCGCAGCGCCAGAACGACAGACCACCGGAACCTCTGCCTGCATGGCGGGAGGTCTGTCACAGTACTCGCGGCTCACTTCAAGTCGGTCACATAGGTGGTCACGGACTCGCACTAGGCACGCGCTTGCTTAGCGCATACCTCAACTCACCAACCAGGTAGAGAGGCGGCTAAGGCGCGCCCTCCATTGGTGAGCTAGGCATCAGACTGGTCACTGTAGACGAGCGCCGAAATGCAAAAACAGACCCCCTCTGGAGAAGTTCGCACACTATTCGCACACCACAGATTTGTGATGTGGCGGCGTCAGAACTCGACGCCGATACCAGTCTTCACGGTCATATCGAGCGCCTTCTTAGCATCGGGTGGACGGCTATCGTAGTGCACGAGGAGCGTTAACACGAGGGAAAGCGATTCGCTCAGCGCGCCTCCGAGACTGGCTTCCCCAAGGACCCTCATATCACGCGGCCTGTCGAATTGTGGTTGGACGTAGACGGTGCCAATCATGGTCGCTTGCTCCGTGAACGCGATCCGTGATGACAAGTAGTTGCTCCACCGAGGGACAGAGGTTCGCTCGGGATGTACGGCGTCCGATTCCAGGTCGAGCCGCTCGTGCTCAAACAAGAAGGCCGATCCCCACCAGAGACCGGCGGTCCTGCTTTGGTAGAGGCGAGTGCGGAGGCCAACACCCACAATCCAGCGGAACGTCAGCAATCTCGACTCGTTGTGGTTCACCTGCGTGAACGTCTCCGGGCGCAGTGCAGCACCGCGGCGCAACACCAGACGTGCAGCCAGTAGTCCCTCGTTGATGAACCTGTCTCCTCCCTTCCAGCCTACGTTGCTACGGCCAACCAGAAACGTGGTCGCGCGGTCACCCACGTAGTCCAACCGTCCACTGACTCCCACTTGAACAATCTCCACATTCCCCGTCCGGGCGGCCAGGTCGAAGCCGAGACCCCCGGAAAAGCCCGCTTCTTGTTCGCTCGCTCGAAGAGTCTCCGTGTTCACCTGAGCGGACACAGGACACGGCACAAGGACCGCGATCATCAGCGCGGGCCAAGCCAGTGTGTCACGGATCAACACTGTGACACTCCGTCTCTCATGCCCTTCGCTGTCCTGTCTTCGTCAACGCCGGACACGCTGGACAGCGCTGCGGAAACACCGGGCATGGCAGGTACCTCTCTACTCCTGTCCCGCTTCGGTACCCTGCTGTGCAATCGTGTGCAGCAGTAGTAGCAGCATCTCTCGCTGTGATGCCTCCAACTCCCCATTCTCAAAGTGCTTCCAGACGCGAAGCTCTATCGACCGGTTCCGCTCGCGTCGAGTTGTCTCGTCGAGCCGGGTAGTTGCTGCGACAGCACGTATCTCGGAGACAAGCTCCCTCGTCAAATTATCCTTGGCCTCGGTGATCCGATCTCGAATCAGATCATAGAGGTAACGCCACCGCCGCTTATCAAGCTCACCGGTCTGCCACCACCTTCGTCGAACGCGCTCTTCGATCTCATCACGCATGCTCACCAGTCTTCGGACCGAATCCAGTATGTCTGCGTCCACCCGGACAGCGAGAGTCTGCCGGGCCATGTCATTGAATGTCCCGTCGCGCCGCAACTTGAGCAGACCCATCATGAGACCTCTGTACGCAGTGAACAGTATCACCAGGATTGCAAGCACGTAGTACACCATCGTGAGGATGTCGAGCCCGGGTTCAGTAGGCAGGAGGCGTGCCTCCTGGTAATACAGCTTCGCACCCGGGTGCAGTGGCAGAGAGGGAAGCTCCTGGGCCAAGGAATCCGCAGCAATGCCGAGAAACGCCGCCCCTTCAAAGACAGCTTCAGTGATCTTCCTTACGTCCCGTGACGCGCCCTCTCTGGTCACCAGAACCGCCCGTGTGGAGATCGTCTGAATTGCGGCTTCGCCTTCTCGCTGACTTGCGTACTGGCCGGGCCTGATCCTCGTCGTCGTGAAAACGGTCCGCGTCATCGGCGCCACATGTTTCTGCTCCAACGAGAGAAGCCTGATTTCATCACTGTTCAGGATGCTCTTGAGCGCCTCGCTGGGTACATAGCTGACAAACATGCCTATATCGATCTCGCCTGTGTGAAGCCGATTTGCCATGTCGGGAACCGGGAGGAACGATGGGGCGATGGAGGTTGGCTGGATTCCATGCAGCTCAAGGACGGCCTGCGCAACGAGCTGAGTGGCACTGTTCTCGGGACCGAGGGAAACCCTGAGTCTTGGCTCGCTCGACGGGAGCTTCATCAGCGCTTCGCCGAGCTGGGTGAGTGTCGTGATTGCCACCTCGTCAGATTCCGGAAGTCGTTGGTTGAGCCGGCTCTCGAGGCTGGCAAGCTTGTCTCTCCGTACGGCTATGTGGAGTTGTTCCTCGTGCAGTGTCGCTATCCGCCGGAGGTCCTTGACGGCAGGAACGCCGCTCGCATTGGTCAAGTCCACGCCGTAAACGAACTTCGGTTCGCCGAAACTCGAGGCAAGGGCAGCGTCGTACTGCATGATCGCAAGGGTACGCTCGCTGTTCAGCAGCCTCGCGTTCTCCAGGGACCCGTCTGTCTGGACCACCCGGCTCCCTATGCGACGCTCATTCAGTAGCGACTGGATCCGCCGACCGAGGTCGTAGTACTTGCCATAGAGCGCTCCCGTGGCAACGAGGAGCAGGTCCTGCTGATCCTCCGCGAATCTCGCCGCTCCCGGATGCAAAGAGAACCCCACGGGGAGTTCAAGGGCGTCCAACGCCTCCGTGATCTTCACGTCCTGCGCCCTGGCGTGCGCAAGTAGCAGATCGGCGATGTTGTCGAACAGACCCGTGAGGATCAGATACGCCAAGTCTTCTGGGATGTCAGTACGGGAGACAAGGAAGACGTCGGCACCGACAGTCTGCACGCGTTGGGGCTGGCGCGGATAGAAGTTTGCGGGAATACGCGCGCTTGCGAGCCCGAGGTTTCCGGCTCCTGTCGTTAGGCGTTCTCGTGTCTCGTCATCCAAGCTCAGGAGCGTGCCAGCGCCGCTTTCGAGCACCCTTACATGAAGAAGCCGGCATCCAGTTGTCCGTCTATGAACTTGTCAGCAACGTCAGTGAAGCTGCTCGCATCGTCAGTCCTGTAGTCCTCCGGCGGCAGCCCGAAGATCTCAAGAATCCTGGGCGCCACCATGCGCGTGCCGCTGCCCGCCGTGCCAACAAACACTCTCTTGCCTCTCAGATCTCCTATAGACTGAATCCCCTGATCCTCACGTACGACGATCTGCATGACATCGGTGTACAGGCGCGCCAGGACGCTCAGCTCTTGCGGCACATCCGGACGCCCTTGAGCAGCCCGCACGAGTGCGGGACCCATTACAAAGGCGATGTTGGGCGTTGCGTCGTCGCGTATCGAATCGAGTAGCAGTAGCACGTTCTCTTGCGAGCCGGACGACTGTCGCGCTAGGACGCGTTCGATCGGTGTCCCCGGGAGTCGCTCCAGGATCAGAGCGAGTTGCCGACCCAGCGGGTAGTACGTGCCTCCCGGTGTGGCCGTTGCGATCGCAGCACTCCATTTCGGAGGGCCGAGTGCTCGAGGAATTAGCAGTGCCGCAACGATGACAGCGGCGCCAATCACCACGAGCGCGACGATAAGTGTGGTGGACACTCTCCGGCTTGCACCGACTTTCGGGGGCAGTTGACCCCGGACGACGGACGTCGATAGACGACGCGGTGACAAGCTAGAGAGGAAGCGGAGCGCGACGAAGCGTGGTTGAGACTTGCGCATGGACCGACCCCGAGATCGAGTGTGCACGGTGCGATCGGTGGTTTCGGGGTCTCGCCGTCGCCAGGCGTCTGGGTGGAGGGCGTCTGCTACGGTGGCGGGGCCGGGAGGTCCACCGACAGCGCTCAGAATGCGCCGGGGAGCACCCGCCCGCAAGGGGAACAGGGTACTGTCAACTTAAGCTGATTCTTGCCCGCTTGGACGTCTCGCCCAGGTGTGCCGATTGCGGCGTGAAGATCACCGGTGTGCCCATCGTTCCCGCAGTGGTTGAAGGTCCAACAGAAGCCCAGGTCGCAAGACTGAAACCCACGTTCTACTTGTGCGTCGAGTGCGCACAAGAACGAGGTTTTTCCTTCACTGAGGTCGTCATTGGGAGAACGAAGTGATGACAATGACACTGTGACCTAACACGCTGATCATGGAGTGATGCGCTGCAACTGGAGACACTGGAGGAACCGCGTCGG
>JBDHHP010000242.1:0-5874 GCA_039589275.1 Gemmatimonadota bacterium
GACCGGTCGGCTTGGAGATTTCTCAGTTCCGTCCGCAGCGACGCCATCACGTCACGGGTCAGAATGTTGAGAGGCGGACTGGACAGTGTGATTTGGCCGATTCCGTCTGCGACATTCACCTTAACAGTCATGTCACTCGCTCCCTCGCTCACCAATAGTCCTGATCTACCAAGTGCGATCAACCTTTGACCACGTCGTGCCCGGCGTTTCGAGGCTGTAGTAAACCTTGATCTCCTCTGTCTCTTCGAAGATCTGCGGAACGACCTGTAGCTCCATTCCGATCTCGATCTGGTTTTCCTTGATGCTGTCGCCGAACCACGCGAGCGCTCTTCCGCCTTCCTCGAGATCCACCACACCCACGACATAGGGCGCCACGTCCTCGAAGCCAGTGGGTGCCGCCACAATCTTTGTGAATGTGTTGAGCGTGCCTTTCCCGCTCACCTCGTGGAACTCGAAGTCGCCGCTGGCGCACGCATCACAATCGGCCCTGGGAGGGAAGGACGTCGCACCACAGCTCTTACAACGTGATCCCATGAGGTGCCCGTCTTTCAAATACCGGGCGAAATCGCCGACCTTGGTGTACGGCGTGTAGTTGACCTTTCCGAACCACTCGAACATGGATCAATCCCTCTTGAGTACTTGAACGAAGCAGTACTGCCCGATACCGCCCACATTGTGGGTGAGGCCGATGTCAGCATTGGGCACCTGGCGTTCTCCCGCCTCACCACGGAGTTGTTTGGCGATCTCGTAGGTCATAGACACGCCCGTGGCCCCGATGGGGTGTCCCTTTGCCTTCAGTCCGCCGTCGACGTTGACTGCCACCTTGCCTCCGACATAGGATTTCCGATCGGCGATGAACCGTCCTCCCTCTCCCTTCTTACAGAATCCAAGATCCTCGTAGGCCATGATCTCGGCGACCGTGAAGCAGTCGTGCACGTCAGCCACCTTGACGTTGTCCGGTCCTATACCGGCCATTGCATAGGCGTCCGCTGCCGCTTTTTCTGCGCTTGGAAGCCCGGTGAGGCTGGGCCGTCGGAGCACCGACATGCTGGAGGTGGCACACGCCATACCATCCAACCAGACGATGTTCCGTGATATTTCCTTGGCTCTCGCCTCGCCCGCCAGAATCACGCAAGCGGCGCCGTCCGCGTTGGCGCAGCAGTCGTACACTTGAAACGGCGTAGCCACGTCGTCCGACGCCAGGGCTTTTTCCATCGTGATTTCTTTTTGGAACAGCGCCATTGGATTCCGGGCACCGTAATAGTGGTTTTTTACCGCTACCTCCAACAGTTGCTGACGCGTGGTGCCGTACTCATGCATGTGGCGCTGCGCGAACATCGCGTAGTAGCCGGGGAATGTGGTGCCGAAGCCGGACTCCCACTGCACTTCGCCGACCCGGCCCATGAGTGCCAGGATCTCTGCGGTAGACATCTCGGTCATCTTTTGGCAGCCAATGACTGCAACCACGTCGTGAACTCCGGCCTTGATCGACATCCACGCGGTTCGGATAGCTGCGCTGCCCGATGCACACGCGACCTCCGTCAGCCAAGTCGGCTTGGGAACCAAGCCGAGGTACTCCTGTACGACACCGGCGAGCGACCGCTGTTTGTGGTACTCGGGAACTGCTCCGATGACGGATGCATCGATGGCGTCACGCTCTATTCCGGCATCCTCCATTGCATCTCTGAACGGCTCGAAGGCAAGTTCCTGTACGGTTGCGTCACTGCGACGGCCGAACACGCCGTGCCCTATCCCAACAATTCCGACTCTAGTCATAGTCCTCTCACATGACGGCTACATGTATTGTCCACCGTCGATCTTGATCACTTCGCCAGTGATATGGCGGGCCCGGTCCGAGCAGAGAAAAGCCACTAGATCCGCGCATTCCTCCGATGTGGCAAACCGGCCTAATGCCGTTTCATTCATCGCCTTGCTGAGAAACTCCTGTGGTATGTTCTGCGCCATGTCGGTCATGACCATACCGGGAGCCACCACGTTCACATTCACGTTGAATCGTCCCAGCTCACGTGCCAGCGACTTGCTCATGGCGATCTCGCCGCCCTTCGAAGCAGCGTAATTCGTCTGGGCGAACTTGCCCCGTAGTCCGTTGATGGATGATATGTTCACTATCTTGCCGCTCTTCTGATCCTTGAACACCATCGCGGCCGCTTTGTTGTAGTTGAAGTAACCCTTGAGGTTAACGTTCATCACGGTGTCCCACTGTTCCTCTGTCATCTTCCAGATCACGCCATCCCAATTGATGCCGGCGTTGCACACCATGATGTCGAGCCGGCCGAACTGGTCGAGGACCGTACTCACCATGTTCTGGGCGTCGTCATAGCTGCTGACATCGGCTTTGACCGCCAGGCCTTTACTGCCCAAAGCCTCTACCTGCCGGGCAATCTCTTTGGCCTCCGTGTCATGACGACGGTAGTTGATGGCGACATCGCATCCTTCGCGCGCCAGGGTGACGGCGATGGCCGAACCAATGCCGAGGCTGCCGCCAGTGACGATGGCACTCTTCCCCTTCAGTGCTAAGTCCATTCCGACTTCCCCCGCTCAGGTTTCCTGATACTGCGGCGAGATCGCCCGTATCAACTCGTCATCCCACGGATGTCCCTCGGCAAGCAGCTGACGCAGCTTGATGAAATCGACTTCGCGCTTGCCCTTGGGGCCATCGTTGAACGCACGGAAGCCCGCCTTGGCCTCCGTCATCATGTTGAGAGCGAGCCATTCTCGGTTGGTGACATTGGTGTTGTCCCAATGCCACTGCTTGTGCTTGCGCAGGCCGTTCACTGTCTTGGACACGCAGTCAGGCATGAGCATCAGGATCTTGGTGCAAAGGGCCTCGACCGCCTCGTCCAACTTGCTGAGATCTGTCTCTGCTGTTGCCAGGATCTCCTTGGCGGCGTTGCGCTCTGCGCCGGCCTTGAACTCGCCGTATACGATGTTTCCGAAATCGTCGACGAACCGATCCGTAATGACCATGGGATTCGGAATCCACTCACCGTCGACCTTGAGCACCGGCACAACCTGATTCAGCAGCCCGATAAAGAGAGCCTTGTGTGCACTCCACATTTCGCAGAGAATCCCGCTCTCCATCGCCCTCGAGAACCCGACGTAGAGAGGTAGGAAGTCGGTGGACCCGCCGTCCGGAGCCGAGCCGTGCTTCGGGCCCGCTTGACCGAACCGCGCTGTGTCGGCGGCCACGCTGAAGTCGCAGGCCATTCCGATCTCCTGGCCGCCGGCTATGCGCATGCCGTTGACACGGTTGATCACGGGCTTGTCGCAGCGCATAATGGAGTCGATCATGTCGTTGAAAAGCCGCATGTACTGCTTGTATTCCTGTGGATTGCCTGCGTAGTACTCGGCGTACTCCTTCGTGTTGCCGCCGGTGCAAAACGCCTTGTCTCCCACGGCTGTGAAGACGCAGGCTACGACGCTGCGATCCATACTCGCTTGGCGGAAAGCGAGAATCACCTCCTTTACAGCATCGGTGGTGTAACTGTTGAACTGCTTGGGGTTGTTCAGCGTTATCCAAGCGTTGTGTAGTCTCTCCACTGGCTTTCCTGCCGGATCCAGGACGGGGCGGAGCTCATAGAGGATTTCCTTGAAATCCACGTCAGTAACTAAGGTGTGACTGTTCAGCATGATAGCTGTCTTCCTTTCTCGGGTCCTCGGCTGGGCGACTCGGTACTAAACCCAATCCGGAACCAGGACGGCGCGTTTCTCTATCTGATGATCTGCTACCTGCTGCATGATATCCGGCCCTTTGCTCATCGGATGCGTTTCGATGAAGGGCTTCAACGTGATCTTCCCGTCCGTCACTAGCTTCAGCGCCTCGGGGTAGAGCTCTGGCTTGCAACCCCACGTTCCTTGGACCGTGGCATCGAAGGCCATGAGGTTGCTCAACCGGACTTCTGTCTTGGCAAGCGTGAATCCGACAACCATCAGTGTTGAGGCGAAGGTGAGGAGCCCGTAGGCTGTCTCTTGTCCGCTGGGCTGACCGGAGCACTCGTAGATCTTCCAGCTGTGTTGGGAGCAGCCCCATTCCTTCACCTGTCCCTTTATCTGCGCCTTGGCTGCCTTGAAATCCGCTGTCGCTGAGTTGATGGTGAGCTTGGCGCCGTGATCCGTCACCGCGGCCAGCTTGGCGTCGTCCACATCGATCGCCACGACGTGCGCACCGAACGCCGCGGCGATCTGCACGCAATAGGTGCCGACACCACCTACTCCCACCACGATCGCGAGGTCGCCCTCCCGCAATCCGCTGCGTACGATGGCCTGATAAGGCGTCGTGACCGCATCGGCGATTACGGACAACTCCTCGAGATCGTATCCTCCTTGATCCTCTACGGCGCAAAGGCCGCGACCTGGCGTGGTGATGTACTCTGCGAATCCGCCATCGATGTCATTGCCCGGCATCATCTGCGCGCGGCATATGTTGCCCCGGTCTTGCCGGCACAGCACGCAATCGCCGCAGGGAATGACCGCCGGCACGATTACCTTGCGGTTCAACAAGTCTTGATGTCGTGAGCCGGCCGACACTACTTCGCCGCTGACCTCATGGCCAAGGGTCAGCGGCAGTTTCTTCTTGGTTGGGACACCGTCCTTCCAGAATCCAATGTCGGTGTGGCACACTCCACATCCAGCCACCCTCACGGTCACCTCGTCATCTCCCGGTTCGGGCTGGGGGAGATCTGCGATCTTCAGCGGCTCTCCTACCGCGGTCAATTGGATTGCCTTCATGACGCACACTCTCTGGCGTAGGGTATTTGGAGCAATACTAGATCTCCGAACCTCTCGGTTCCTCGTGGTCCCATCGCCACTACTACCGGCACGTGAGTCCTCCAACCAGGTGGTTGGCAAACTCAGATCCCAATTCTGGTGCGTGCAGAGACCCTTCCGGTCGGTACCAGCGGGCGATCCAGTTAATGGCGCCGAGTATGGCAAACACGGCGATCTTCGAATTCACAGGTCTAAACTCCCCGCTCTTGATGCCTTCGTCGATGATCTTGCGAAGCTGTCGCTCGTAGCGGTCGCGGGCCGCGATCACCTCTCTCTGCCGCTCGGCTGAAAGCGCTGTCACCTCGAATGCCAGGGGCGATCCCTCGAGCGTGTCTGTCATGACGCGGACATGCTCTCGTATCACGTGTGCGAGGGCATCGGACGCCCGGTCCAGCTTGCGGGCTTCCTTGGTCAGTCGGTCGATCTCCGCCAGAGACTCTTGGTGGCACTCGTAGAGAATCGCCTCTTTGTCGGGGAAGTAGTGGTACAGCGCCGTCTTGCGAACCCCAAGGTCCTCCGCAATGTCCTCCAGAGTGGTGGCGTAATACCCCTGCTCGCGGAAGGCTCGGAGGGCAGCGTGGAGAATCTCGGCGCGGCGCCGGCGCCGTTTTTCTCGGACGTGTGGTGATGCTTTCGTGGTTGCGCGACTAGCGGGCATCACAGGGCTCCGGGAATCAAATTTGAACCGATGTTAGAATTTTGAACCGTTGGTCGGTCCGAGTCAAGGCCTAGACGGTTGGTTGCCTGGTCTCCCGCTTCCGGTATGTTTTGTCGCCATGACTGAAAGCCTACAGAGTCGGGGTGCTGTTCCTGGTCGACGATGCTGACCTGTTACGACGGCAGCTCGACGGAGAAGATCTCTCCTGGCCTGTGACCGCGGCGCTGCGCGACAACATCTCCACCGACGAGATTACGCCGGCCTACATCTGTTACTACTTCGACGAAACGCTGGGCGAATTTCCCTACCTGGGCCTCAAGGCCGGTGATCAGTTTCCCGTAGAGCGAGGTAGCGTGAAGTCCGGCGGATTCGTGTGTTCAGTGAGCGGCAAACGCCGCGGCAAGGGCTCGTCTCGCGAGCAATCGCCG
>JBDHHP010000243.1:0-8445 GCA_039589275.1 Gemmatimonadota bacterium
ACAGAGCAATACTTCTTGACCGAGAGTGCCACCGCCCGCTCTGCCTTGGTCCGATCAAGCGCTGCACCGGACATCTGAAACGTCAGCGAGACCGACTCATACCGCTTGGGATGCTCTGCGCGCCTCGTTCCGATCACGTCTATGCTGAGGCGGTCCAGACCTACGCGCATCTTCTCGAGGATGACTACTACATCTGCGCCCGTACAACCCGCGGCTGACAACAGCAGGGCTTGCATGGGGCTGGGCCCCACTGCTCCGTCTCCATCCAGC
Organism: Gemmatimonadota bacterium; assembly: GCA_039589275.1. Lineage (GTDB taxonomy): Bacteria > Gemmatimonadota > Gemmatimonadetes > Gemmatimonadales > GWC2-71-9. The sequence continues at coordinate 271 of JBDHHP010000243.1, forward strand.
TGGATCTCTGGTGTTGCCGGCTCTGTGCCGCCACCCCGGAACCGAAGGCCTTCCCCCGTCCACTCCAATCTCACCGCTCGTGTGTCCACTATCTACCGTTCCCGTCTCGTAGTGAGCCCGAGCAGCAAGCGATGGTGCGAGAATCCGTCTTGCGCGTGGTACTCCACTACCCAGCGCACCGGCGCGCGAAGGTTGATCTCGAAGCCCAAAACGAACTGGGGCCAGAGCGCCGGACACCCCACGGCATCACCACATTCCTCTTGTGAGTACAGCGCCAAACCTCCCCCTACATACGGTACGCTGAACATGGTGTCCGCCACGAAGCGGTACGTAAGCTCGGCCCCAACTACGTAGGTGTTCGCGTCCGCCCCAATGCCCAGTTCTCCCGAGGCACGCATGCGCAGCCGATCGGTGTAGAGGTCGCCCAGGTCTAGAGTGGAACCAAACACCACCTGGTCGTCACCGGTGAAATCGATGCCGGCCCTCGCTCCGAATCCCAGCAGTCCAACCCTGAACTTCGGTGTACCAGCCGGACCGGTCTGGCCCAGCGTGGGGCTGGCCAACAGGCAGTTCAGGAGCAGCAGGATCGCACAACGCATCTACAGTCCTTTCTCACTCGGCCCGATTGCCAGTCGGCAACGGCGTAAATCGAGATGCCCGCAGTCGCCCAGGCTAGCGGTTGCAGCAGATCAGAATCCATCAGAAAAGCCACCAAGGTGAGGGCCTGGCAGACCGTAACTGCCTTACCTCCAGCACGGGCTGGCAGAGTGGTGGGCTTCCGCAACAACAGCACAACGAGAAAGCTCACAGCGGCCACGATGTCGCGCAGCAGCACGCCGACAATCTCCAACGGAACCAGCTGTCCACTGCGCAGCACCACGTAGAACGCAGCAGCCATGAACAGCTTATCCACCAGCGGATCCAGCGCAGCCCCAAATCTCGACCCACCGATCCGCCGGGCCCAATAGCCGTCACTCACGTCCGTAACGACCACGGCCGCGACAATGCCCAGGCGGATGTTTGCATCGTCTACAAGCAGGAACGCCACCGCGAGCGGTAGGCGCAGCACCGTCAGGAGATCTGGGGGTCTGATCAGTGGCTTGTCTTGCTGGGTTTCAGCAGGACTCTTAGCTTCCACGTGCGCCATCGCTCCGGGCGTTGGAGATTGAGATGGACAAAGGTCTCATCAAACAAGCCGCCATATTCGCGGATCTAACCGACGCGGAGTTGGAGCGCGTCGCCGAAATCTGCACGACCCAGGAATTCAAGTCTGCCAAGACCATCTTCAAGGAGAACGAGCCCGGCAATCGCCTTTACATCATCGCTGAGGGAGAAGTACGCGTCTCCCGCAACGTACCGGGATCTGGCGAAGAGGCGCTCGCCGTGCTCAAAAAAGGTGCCTGCTTTGGCGAGATGGCCGTGTTCGACCGATCGACGCGCTCCACCGACGCCATCGCCAACACCGATTGCGTCCTGCTCACGATAACTCGTTCAGACTTCGAGATGCTACTCGATTTCGACCGCGACCTTTCTTACAAGATCTTGTGGTCCGTGGTTCGCCTGCTATCCGAGCGCCTCAGAATCACCAACGACAATCTGCGGTCTTTCTTGGCAATGTCGATGTTTTGACCCCGCCCCGCCCCACGCCCCGGCGGAACCACTCCCCACCCTTCTCCACCCCGGGCGGTACCCAACACCGCACCCCGACCCTTCCGTCCTTCCGCCGTTCCTACGTTCCAACATTCCGCCCCCTAACCACATACTCCGCCCTGACCTCCGGATCGAAGGCTCGTCGCGCTACGCGCGCCACATCCTCCGCTGCCACACCCCTCAGCTTTTCAGGAACATCGGCCAGCTCGCCGAGCACCCCGTTCGCCCACGCGGCGAGGATCTCGCCGGCCACTGACGCGCCGCTCTGTTAGTTCCTTGCACGCTCCAGTTCCGCGTCGGTAATCGGTTCCTCGGCAAGACGTCCCAACTCTCGCAACATCGCCTGACGGGCCTCGTCCTCTCGATCCGGCGACGTCGCGATATATCCGATCATGGCACCCGCGCGGTGCCGCAGCCATGGCGAGGCTGCCACCGTATATGCCAGCGACATCTTGTCCCGCAATTCCATGAACAAGCGACCGGCCAATCCACTCAGCAGTGCCGACATCACGGCGAGGACGTACCGGTCGGGCGATCCGTACTGAACGGCGGGGAAGGCCATGGCAAGAGCAGTCTGAGCCTTGTCGCGCTGCTCTGTGTCACGCCCGCCGCTGAAGCGTGGTGCGCGCGGAGCCGCATCATCCCTCGCACCTGTGCCGGGCCATGAGATGAACGGATCCAAGGCGTCAAGAAGAGCGTCACATTCCATGTCGCCGACGGCAACTACCATGGCCCTGCGAGATCCGACGAGCTCGACGCGCTGCCGGACGACCTCGTCCGCCATGGCCTCGAGCACCTTCGGCTCGCCCAGTGGGGGCAGTCCGTAAGGATCGCCCCTGAACGCCGCCTGAAGTACTCGCTGGACGGGATACTGATACATGTCATCACGGACCCGCCTCGCGTCACTCGCTTGGAGCGTTCGCTCGGTGTGAACCTGGTCGGCCGCAAGCACCGGGTCGAGTGCGATCGTTCGCAGGAGGCGGGCGGCCTCGGCCAGGGCCTCCGCCCGGACCGTAATGGACCAACCGATCCCGTCTACTGAGGTGCCAGCGCCTACGCTACCTCCCAGTGACTCCGCTGCCTGGGCCAGCTGCTCGGCACTCATCGCTGCGGCACCCCGCACCGTGGACCGGGCAAACAGCCTGGTCACGCCGGCCGTATCCTCGGTCTCCTCCCCGGTCACTCCCGGCACGTGCAGCAACAACGACACCAAACCGGTCCCGTGCTTGGGGCGCACCAACAAATCCGTACCGGCATGCGATAGCCGCCGGACTCCTCCAGCATGCTCCACCACCTCGTCCGACCGCGGCGCAGCAGACCGCTCGACATGAGGTTGCGCCAGTGAAACCGCGGTCAACTTGACGGTTCCATCGCCGCGGACAATCGGCCACCCGCCGTCGGCCAACCGAGTACGCCCTCCTTCCGGTAGGTAGAAGACCGCACACGCTCGGGCCGCATCGAGATAGTCGGCCGTAACCTGCTGCACCTGCTGCCGGGTCACTCCCATTAGTCTGCCGTAGAGATCGTCAACGAGCGTGTAGTCTCCCAGCGCTTCACCCAAGCACAGAGCGCTAGCCCTACCGTCCATCGATTCGAACTGCCTAGCCCAACGGGCAGCAAGGAGGGCCCTGACTCGATCGAGTTCGGCTGCATCGGGACCGCGTCGGCCCAACTCGGCGGTCAGCTCCATGGTACGTTCCACGCCCTCATCAAACCGCGCGGCGTCGCTCTCGAGCGCGATATCGAATACACCCACCTCCGTGGGGCTGTAATGCACCGCATGCGTGCTCGACGCCAATCCCGGCGTTCGCACCGCCCGGTAGAAGCGCGATCCCCTACCCGAGCCGAGTACGGAAGCCGCGACGTCCAGCGCGGCCGCGTCCTCATGCAGCGCCGGGACCGTGCGCCAACCGATCGCCGCGAGGGGTCGTGCCACGTCACCGTGCTTCACGCGGGCTCTGGGTTTGACCTGCTCGGTCTCAGCCGGAGATCCCGCAACGGCAGATGCCGGCCGCACCCAGCCGCCGTACACCTCGCTGGCCATGGCAAGTGCGGCATTGGGATCCAAATCACCGACGATTCCCACGATCACACGATCGGGCGTATAGCGACTGCCGTAGTAGCTCGCGAGATCGGCCCGGGTCAGCTTGCGCAGGCTCCCTTCCGTACCGATGCGCCAGCGTCGCATGCGATGGGTGGAGAACAGCAGTTCATAAAGCGTTTCCCGCGTGACCGCTGGCGGCGTGTCGAGCTTGCGCTTGGCCTCCTGGATGATCACCTCCAGCTCTCGCGCCAGCTCATCCGCGTCGAGAGCCGTGTGCATCAATGCGTCGGCCTGCACGTCGAGTGCCTGACTCAGCCCGTCCCGTGACGACGGCAACACGGTGAAGTAGACAGTCTTGTCGTAGATCGTGGCGGCGTTCAGGTAGCCACCCAGTAGCTGGGTGTCGCGCGCTATCTCACCTGGCCCCCTGCGTGCCGTACCCTTGAAAAACATGTGTTCCAGCACGTGCGAGATACCGACCCATTCGTCCGGTTCATCGAAGTACCCGGCGCGAACGTGGGTGACAACTGCTACAACCGGAGCAGAGGAGTCCCGCTGGACGAGCAGGGTCAGTCCGTTGGTCAAAACGCGTTTTGCTACTCCGGAAGTCCAGTGCATGGGGGCGAAAGATAATTGAGGGCGGTAACGTCGGAATGTCGGAACGGCGGAAGGTCGGTAGGCGAGGGGCAGACGGTCTGCCCCTCTTGGCCCCTAACCGATGATCATCAGCATACCCGCAGCAGCAGCTCCGCGCACGAAGCTCTCGGCATCGTTGACGGGAATCCCCAAGCCGGTCTTGGCCCGACTGCGCCGCGCGATGCGCTGCATGTACTGCTCAACTGAGGACTCGGCGAGTTCCCTGTCGTCCATTTTCATCTGTAGGATGATTTCCTCCCAAGATCCGGAGTAGGTCACTCCGTTGGGAGTCTTGACCCGGTGCGGCTCACCAGTCTGACGGCGTTGCATGCCCTGCAGCTCCACCAACAGCGTGCCGAACAGCTCGAGCTGATGCGGGTCGCGGAACGTGCCGTCCGGCTGCGTAGCCTCGACCTCCGCCAACAGCCGCTCCGTCGGGTCCTCATCGACTGCGAACTCGGCGAGTCGCGCCGCCCACGGCGTCAGCTCGATGTCGTCCTCCGGGAGCCGGTAGATCGATCGCTTCAGCTCGATCAGCCGCCATACCGCCAACTCGTCGAAGTGATCGGCGGGATCCGTCCGCTCGAAGTGGAGCAGCGCGGCTTCGTACTCCCCGCGATCGTACAGCAGGTTGCCCAGGTAGATCCGCGCTTCGGCGAGGCTGGCATCGAGGTCGAGTGACCTGCGCAGCCAATAGAGAGCCGCGTCCTCGTCACCCAAACGGTGGGTGGCATACCCCAGGCACGATGCCGCTTCGGCGGAATCCTGATGCGCGTTCACCGCGATCTCAAAGAATCCGCGCGCATGATCGATCATCTGCTCGCGAAACAGGGCCCGACCGACCTGGAGCATCAGGTCGTGATCGTCTCGGAAGCCGAGCGCGAGCACTCGTTCGAAGCACTGCAGCGCTGCGCCGCGTTCACCCAGCTTGAGCAACGTTTCTCCCATCCCGGCCAGTGATTCCTCGTGATCGGGATCGAGCGAGATCGCCCTCTCGAAGCTGTGCCTCGCCCAAGCGTACTCGTCGCGCGCCAGCCTCGCGTAGGCCATGCCAACCTGTAGATCGACCGAAAACGGGTACACCTCGAGGCCCTCACGGAGCACGTGTAGCGCTTCCTCGTAGCGGCCTGAGTTGTAGAGACTATGTGCCTGTTCGCTGTAGTCGTCTGAACTTAAGAAGGGGTCCGACACCCGCCGGGCCTCCAGTGGAGAGTTGCAACAGAATAAACGGTAAGCCCGTATCGCACAAGCGGTTGACGCTATTCAGGGTTTCTTGTCGCGCCTGGAAGTGATATCGCAAAATACAACAGGGGAGGAGTTGCTCCTCCCCTGCTCAGGGATGGTGCCGTCTGAGCTTACGCCAAGCCGGTGATCCCGGCGCACCGTAAGCCTAGTGGTCCACCGGCAGCTCAGTTTGGAGACAGAGGTCGGTACGAAATGTGACTCAGGTGAATCTTCCACTGGTCATCTTGCTGGTCTTTGACCCAGATGATGGTTCCGTGGCCCGCAACCGGTGCCCGCCGCTCTTCGTCCGGCAACATGATGTCGATCGAGTGGCGGAACGTGGTGATCGCTAGATCTGTGCTGACTATCTCCACGTCCTCGCGTTGCATCACGAGGTTCACCCTTTCGACGCCCTCGAAGAAGCTACGGTACAGAGCTTCTTCCTCGTCCCAACCGTGCGCCTCACTCCCGTCACCCATGATCACCGTCAACTCCGACACTCGGTGGTGCATCAACACAAGCGTGTCGATCTCCGCGTTGTTGATAGCACGGACCCAGCTGTTCAATCGCTCGTTAACGGCGCGTTCCGCTTCGGACAGCTGCCTGAGCGATATCTCGCTCTGGCAAGAGGCCAGCACCACAACGAACACGAGCACCAGAGGCAGTCTTGAGGGCCGCATCGAACACATCCTCGCGTTGATGTTCATGTAGATCGAGCTGACAGTACCTAAGGTACGGCCGGTCCGACTTGCGTCAATGCGTCGCGCGCGGTTAGCGTACCAGCCCAAAACCGCGCGAACGAACCCAGCGGCAGGACGACAGTGGCCAAGTTCACTTCGTACCAGAAGCGACTTTTCCTATTCCTTAGTGTCGCGACCTTCTTTGAGGGTTACGACTTCACTGCGCTCTCCCAGATTCTGCCCAACCTGCGCGCCGACATGGGGTTGTCGGAGGGCCAAGGCGGCCTGATCGTGAGCGCAATCAGTGTGGGCACCGTGGTTTCGTATTTCTTGGTACGGTTGGGTGACAAGTGGGGTCGGCGGCGTGTGCTCGCGCTAACCATCCTCGGCTACGCGTTGTTCACGTTTCTCACCGGCATGTCGCGCACGGCGTATGACTTCACGCTGTATCAGTTCATAGGCCGCGTATTTCTCATCGCCGAGTGGGCGCTCAGCATGGTGATAGCGGCGGAGGAATACCCGGCGGAGCAACGCGGCCTGGTACTGGGTGTGTTGCAGGCGTTCAACTCGCTGGGGTCGATAGCCTGTGCTGCCGTAGTGCCCTTCTTGCTTTCCAGCCCGTTCGGCTGGCGCACCGTGTATTTCGTCGGGATCATCCCGCTGCTGCTACTGGCGTACGCACGACGCGGTCTGCGTGAGACCAAACGGTTCAGCGACTACGCGGCGCAGCGAACCGAGACACGGCGCCCACTGATGGCGATCCTGCGCAGTCCCTACAAGAAGCGGGTGCTGCAAATGGCTCTCATTTGGGGCCTCACCTACATGTGTACCAACACGGTGGTCGTATTCTGGAAGGAGTATGCCGTTGCCGAGGCCGGTTTCACCGACGGACAGGTAGCTACAGCACTGGCCATCGCGTCACTCATAGCGATGCCGTTCATCTTCAGCGTCGGCAAGTTGCTGGATGTGTGGGGTCGTAGGCGCAGCGCGGTCTTGATCTATAGCGTGTCCGCCGTGTTCGTGGTGTTGGCATACCAGCTCACCAGCTTCTGGATTCTCACCGTCTGTCTCGCGTTTGCGATATTTGCGGCAATAGCGCTCCTCGCGTTGCTCAACGCCCTTCGGCTGGGGACCATCGGTATCGGCAACGACAATATCAATCGTCATAGCGCTCGTTCTGATTCTGGTTTGGCTGCCCGAGACGGGGATGAAGGAGTTGGAGGAGACGGCGGCGGTGTAGAGGGATGCTGGAAGACGGTGGAAGACGGTGAGGGGCGGTGGGGGTCAATTCCCGCACCGTCCTTCACCGTCTCTCGCCGTCCCTCACCCCCTATCTAGCCGCAACACCAAATCAACCTTATCGTATTGACGGACAGCCACCTCCGAGGCCACCCTTGCCCATCAACCTCGACACCGTACGCGAAGCTCTCAAGGCCGTCTACGACATCAAGGACAGGTTGGGTCGGAGTGGCATGGCGACGGTCTACTATGCCGAGCGGCTGCCTGATCGGCGGCCGGTGGCGCTCAAGGTCTTGAATCCGGAGTTCAGCCGCACTGTGGGAGCGGTGCGGTTCCATCGGGAGATAGAGTTCCTTAGGACGCTCGATCATCCCAACATCCTGCCGCTGCTCACTTCCGACAAAGACGACAGTCTGTTGTACTACGTGATGCCGTTTGCCACTGGCGGATCGCTCACGACGTTGGTGAACGATCGCGTAAGCCTGCCCGTGAGCGACGTAGTGGACGTAACGACTCAAGTCGCTGGTGGGCTCGACTATGCACACAAGCAGAACATCGTGCATCGCGACATCAAGCCCGGGAACGTACTGTTCCACGAAGGTCGTGCGCTGATCTGTGATTTCGGGATCGCGCGGGCCATCGTCGAGGCGGGAGGCGAGCACCTCTCATCGAGCGGACTGATCATTGGCACACCGGCATACA
>JBDHHP010000244.1:0-5520 GCA_039589275.1 Gemmatimonadota bacterium
GGTGTGAAAATCGCTCGACTTCCAATCCACCTGCGGTGGGAGCTCTATCCAGTCGCCCATGAAAAGGGACGCGCGAGCTATGGGGGGTCGTATCTAGAGGAGCCGAATTGGTGGACCAAACCTCGGCAGTCCTCGTTGTTCGGCGAGCTCAAGGTCATGGTCCCGGAGATTCTGCTACTGGAGGGCGTTAGGGAGCACAACAAGTCACACTGGCTCAGAACCTTCCCGTTCCATTTCGGTCTCTATCTGCTTGGCGGCCTGGTGGTCCTGCTGCTGCTTGGAAGTGCTGCCACAGCAATGGGGGTGACGATCTCGGGCGACGCCAGGCTGCTTGGAAGAGCTCTCTACCACTTGACCTATATAGTGGGACATGCGGGTCTGGGACTTGGCCTGATCGGGGCGATCGCATTGCTGGTACGGCGGGTGTCCGATCTCGATTACCGGGAGTACACTAAGAAGGCCGATTACTTCAACCTCGTGTTCTTCGTTGTCACTCTAGCCGTGGCTCTAGTCGCTCACGCGACTGCCGATCCGACTTTTTCAGGTTTGCGAGCGTTTTTCGTGCAGCTGGTGACTTTCGACGTTGCGGCAAGTAGTGGCACAGCGGTTCCCTCGGCGCTTTTCGCTGCGGAGATCGTTCTGGGATGCGTGTTGCTGGCGTATATCCCGCTCACGCACATGTCCCACTTCTTCACCAAGTACTTCATGTATCACGATGTCAGGTGGAGCGACGAACCGAGCTTCAAGGGCGGAAAGATCGAGCAGAAAGTCACGGAGGCAATGAAATACCCCGTGAGTTGGTCGGCACCGCACATCCGAGGAGACGGGAAGAAGAACTGGGTGGACGTAGCGACCTCGGGCGTCGAGGAGAACTGACCATGGAGAAGACGAAGAAACGCGTCAAGATCGAAGATATATCGAAGAAGTCGAAGAAGCTCACAGAGCTTAGGAAGGAAGACTTCAAGCCCCTGCCAGCCCCGTTCGACACGCCGGAGTCGACACCCGATTTCAAGCCGCTAAGTGAGAAGGCTGAAGAAACCTATGAGTGCTCTCTTGATGACACTCTTGCGGTAAGCATTCCAAAGCCCGCGACCAAGGAGGAAGAAGACAAGCTGGTGGCCAAGTTCCTGTCCGGGTTGCAGAAACTGTTCACCAAGGAGAACAACTGGACGTTCCTGCAGCCGCTGCTCCTTTCGATGGAGCACTGCGCTACCTGCCATACCTGCTCTGACGCGTGTCACATCTACGAAGCGAGCGGCAACAACCCGGTCTATCGGCCGGCCTATCGCTCCGAGGTCTTCCGACGTCTTTACAAGAAGTACGTGAAGCACAAGGGTAATGGCGGCATGCTCCAGGCCTGGAGAGACGGAGAGATCGATCTGAACTGGACTACGGTTGCGCGCCTGGCCGAGCTGGCGTACCGCTGCAACCTCTGCCGTCGCTGCGCCCAGACCTGTCCCATTGGTGTGGACAACGGCCTCATCGCTCACGAGATCCGCAAGATCTTCAGCCAGGAGATGGGCATCGCACCAAAGGAGTTGCACGAGAACGGGTCGGTCCTACAGCTCAAAGTCGGGTCCACCACGGGAATGAACGCGATAGTCGTGAAGGACAACCTCGAGTTCATTGACGAGGACGTGTCCGAGAAGACCGGCCTCACCATTGAGACTCCATGGGACAAGGCCGGCGCGGATATTCTGCTGGTGCATAACGCGGGTGAGATCCTATCGTGGCCGATGAACCCTGGGGCATTCGCCGTCATCTTCGAGTCGGCTGGGCTGAGCTGGACGATGTCGAGTGAACTGGCCGGCTACGACAGCGTGAACTACGGGGTGTGGTACGATGATGCACAGTTTGCGCGCGTGGCGATTCAACATGCCCAGGTGGCGAAGAACCTCGGTGTCAAGAAAATCGTGCTGGGTGAGTGCGGACACGCGCACAAGGCATTGACGGTGATCGCAGACCGTGTGCTCACGGGTGACTTGAACATTCCACGTGAGAGCGCGTTCGTGACTTTAGAAGACATTGTCATGAGCGGGAGAATCAAGGTCGACCCGACCCGCAACGACTTTCCCGTCACGTTGCACGACCCCTGCAACGTGGTCCGCTTAATGGGCATCGTGGAGCCGCAACGCAGGGTAATCCGAAAGATAGCGCCCAGGTTCCGTGAGATGACGCCGCACGGAGTTGACAACTATTGCTGCGGTGGCGGCAGCGGCTTCGCGATCATGTCGGGTCACAATTTTGGCGATTGGCGGGCGCAGATTGGTGGCCGGAAGAAGATCGAGCAGATCCTCAATGCGTTCGAAGACGAGCTCGACCCCTCAATCCAGAAGTACGTCTGTGCGCCGTGCTCGAACTGCAAAGGGCAGCTGCGCGATCTGTTCAACTACTACGACCTGTGGGAGAAGCACTCCATCCTGTACGACGGCTTGGTGGAGCTGATCGTAAACTGCATGGAGGATGTCGAGCCGGGCTTCATCGAGTGGGAGATGCATTAGATCGGCTGTCGGCTGTCGGCTGTCGGCTGTCAGCTATCAGCTGCCAGTTTGTTGGCTGACGGCTGAGAGGTCGTTTGCTTGCTGCCGCCAGGACAGTCCGAGAAACACAGCGATCCCATAGGACCGAATCTCGTGCCCCTCAAGCAGACGCTATATGGATTACTCGCCGAAAGTCGCCTCGACGAAATTGCGGAGATGGCAGCCGAACGGCGGCGAGTGCTGGGAAGTCTCATCTCGCTCACGTATGATTCAGATCCGCTGATATGCTGGCGCGCCGTAGAGGCGATGGGACTTGCGGCGCGGCGAGTAGTGGTGGACGATCCCAATGCCGTCAAGGAGCATCTCAGACGTCTCTTCTGGTTGATCACAGAGGAATCGGGCGGTATCTGCTGGCGCGCCCCCGAGTCCATGGCGGAAGTCACGAGCACTCTGCCGCGGCAATTCGGTGAGTACGTCCCGATAGTGGTCCACCTGATTCTCGAACTTGCCGAAGAAGACCTGGAGCACTTCAGGCCGGGAGTTCTTTGGGCCATTGGTCGACTCGGGGCCTTGGCTGCCGATCATATACCGGAAGTACTTCCATCCATTGTGGCAGCCCTGGACGTGTCCGACCCACAGGCGCGCGGCATGGCTGTCTGGTGCCTGGGACAAGTGGGTCAGGCTGGGTTGCTGACCGATCGACCGGACATACTCTCTGACGAAGGTGTGGTTGAGCTCTATGACAACAGGCTGGTGGCGCGGACTACCGTGGGTCAGCTGGCTAGGATCACGCTTTCGACTGACGAGCGAGGCTGAGAACCGCGTCGACCAGTCCGTCCGAAGTCTGGGGGGAGGCCTCCACGGCCACCTCTAATCCCAACTCTTGCAGCGTGTCGCTGGTGATCGGACCCATGCTCACAAGCTGAGCCGAGCGCAGGCCCTTGCCGTAGAGACGGTCCAGCGAGCGGGCAGTAGCCGAACTCGTGACCGCAACCCAGTCGATTCCACCGGCATCGAGCCGACCAGCTACCTTGGGATCGGGTTCTTCGACATCTGCATTGCCGTACACGACTACCTGATCCACTCGGGCACCGGCTGCTTCGAGTCGCTGCGCCATCATCTGCCGGCCGCGACTGGCACGGGCGAGGAGGAATCGACCGCCTTCACTCTTCGATATCAGTGCCTGAGCCAGCGACTCCGCCACGAACTGATCGGGCACCAGGTCAGCTCGAATACCGTACTCAGACAATCGGTCTGCCGTGCCCGATCCCATGGCGGCGATTCTCGGGTGGGCAAGTCGGCGCACGTCTTCGCCGCGTTCATTGAGCCGCCGCAGCAGGTAGTCGACGCCGTTGCCGCTCGAGAACACCAGCCAATCGTATTCGTCGATGCGATCCAGCGCTGCATCTACCGGACCCCAGTCGGGGGGGTCGACCACGCGAATTGCCGGCGCCGTGATCACCTCTGCGCCGAGTTCAGCCAACCGCCGGTTGAGCTTGCTGCTGGTGGAAGGCGAACCAGGCAGGAGCATGCAGCGGCCGAATAGAGGTCGGGCGGCGAACCAGGAGGTACCGGGGGGGGGGGCGTGATCAACCACTCGACCAACGACGAACACCGAAGGAGGGCGAATGCCCTTCTCGCTCACGACGCTGGCGGCTGTTGCCAGGGTGCAGCGATGAGTCTCTTGGTCGGGGCGGGAACACCACCGGACAATCGCTACCGGGGTGTCGGGTGGTTTGCCGTGCCCGATCAGTGATTGACTCCACTCCGCCACGTTGCCCACACCCATGTAGAACACCAGAGTGCCAGGAAACCGGGCGAGTGATGCCAGGTCCAACGTGGGGTCAGCTTTTTCGTCCCGCTCCCGACCGGCGATCAGCGCCACGGCGGAAGCATCGTCATGGTGGGTGACCGGGATTTCACTGTACGCTGCGACCGCAAGGCCGGTCGTGATGCCCGGGATCACCTCGTACGGAATCCCGGCTTGTCTTAGCGCGATTGTCTCCTCGAAGCCGCGGCCAAAGACTGAGGGATCGCCTCCTTTGAGCCGAACTACCGTTCGGCCCTTGTTGGCTTCCTCGAGCATCCGGGTAGTGATCGAATCTGGAGTGAACGAGGGTCCCGGCCCGTCTCGTTTGAGGAGAACCAACTCGGCCGAGTTGGGTGCGTGCCTGACCACCGCCGCATTAACCAGGTAGTCGTACAGCACCACGTCGGCCTTTTGCAGACACTCCACTCCGCGCAGCGTGATCAGGCCTGGATCTCCCGGACCCGCACCCACCAAATAGACTGTTCCTGGGCTGCTTCGTTTCGTCATCTGACGGTTTTTGCCGGAGGTCAGTGCTTACTCAGACTTTAGATGAGTCATGAGACGACGGCAAGGAGGAAAGCCTTGGCTCCGTTCCGGGGTCACTTCAAGTCCTCAAGCGCGATGCCGCGTAGCATCTCCCGAAACAAAGGGTGTCGGCCGGCGGCCGGGAGCAGCTCCACGTCGATTTCGGGAAAGGCCAGGTCTACCTCGTCCACCAATGGCCTGATGTTCCTCTCTACATGCCCTTCTCCTGCCAGGAACAACGGCAGGACACGGATACTGGTGGCGCCTTCACGAACGGCATCGGTTGCGGCGTCCATTAGGGTGGGTGGCGTGCGCTCCATGTAGGCAAGCCGCACGGCATCCCGGCCGAGGTCCTGCTGCAGGGATTCGATGAGCTTCTCTACCGACTCTCTCCAGGCAGCTCGGGGACTACCGTGAGCTATCAAGATCAGCATCCAAAACGCATCCGATCTGACTGACCCATCACTTTCACCAGTCGGTCTCTTTGACTCGGTCTGAGGTCACGCACCTTGACCCGCTGCGTACCTGTCTGTCAAGGACCGGCTGGATTGTGCTGGAGCAGCAGGCCTTACTTGCTAGCTCTCCGGACGCGCTTGCTCGAAACGTGACAAAAATCTCGTAAGGCCTTGACGCAAGTGGTCGCTGTGCTAAAATGAGCAGAATAGGGAAAACGTGACAAAAATCTCGTAATGCGGGCCGCTTCTC
>JBDHHP010000245.1:0-12527 GCA_039589275.1 Gemmatimonadota bacterium
AGCTGCCGCAACCCGGTGCCGTCCGTGTTCACTACGTAGAGTCTTTCTGTGAGTGACTGGGTGTCCCTACCAGCGAACACTACTGTGGACCCGTCAAGTGAAACATCCATCTCGAGAACCTGCAACGGACCACTGGCACCCTGCATTACATCGGTCGTGATCGTGTCGAGTCCCGTTCCATCGTAGTTCATCGAGAAGAACTTGCTGACTGCGGTAACTCCGGAGTCGCGTGCGAAGAGGAAACGATCCTGGCTGGCCGGGCGGGGATCCCACGACGCAGCCGGCGGGCCGGTCTGCCAAGCTGCCGGCATTGCAGCCGTCGGCATGGCGTGCGAGTTGACGGGAATGCTGGATATCGGTCCGGTCACGTCTGGAATCACGCACACGTGGTCGACGAGTGCCGCAGTGCCCGTCCTACAAATGAAGCCGAGACGCTGTCCGTTGTGGCTCCAACGTGGGTAACCGCTGTTGTGGGCATTGACAAGCTCGGTCAGCTCGGCGCCTGTGGAAGTCGCCATGTAGAGATTGTTGGATCCGGTGGCGTCACTTGTGAATGCGATCCGCTGTCGGTCTGTCGACCAACGTGGCGTTATCAAGAAACCTGTGGAGCTAGCGATGTCGGCCACTCCCAGGAGTGAAGAGCCATCCGCGCTGTTCGTGAAGATGCCGTAGTCCAAGCCCCCGCCCGAATCACTGAAGAAGATTACATCTGCCGGAGACACAGGACTTGCGTCGACCACAACCAGATCGAGCGACGTAGCATTCCATACGAGGTCGAACTCCAAGTTGCCGGGTATGCTGAGTCCGGTCGTGTCTGAGAACTCACCGGTTCGAGAAGCGAAGGTCAAGACGGTGAATGTCTGGCCCAGCTGCGGCGCAAAGCTCGTGGTGACGTTCAAGCTGCCGTTCAGCGTAGCGAGGCCGGATATGTTGAGCTGATCATGTTCCGTACCGACGTTCGGTCCGTTCAGTTCGATGTTGAAGGTGGATGACGTCCCTTGAGGCAAGGCACCAGCGATGTTCAAGACACCCGGCGACGTTCCGGGATTGGCATCACCTTCGAACAGCCGCACCGTTCCAAGCTCCAGCGTACCGTTACCCTGGACACGCGACCCCGCGTAACCAGTAAAGTCCCCGATGCTGAGGGTCCCGGACTGCACGTCCACGACACCACCAGCATCGTTTGAGAACAACACGGCTGCCGAGACGGAACTCGTACCAGTTCCTGCTGATTTCCTCACGGTGCCCGAGTTATTGATGTAGTTGTTGAAGCCCTCCCATGACACCGCAAAGTCGTCGGCCTGGATGTCGATCACACCCCCGGCCCGATTGTAGATCCTCCCGCCGTTACGCAGCCTCAAGCCACCGCTTGCAACATTGATTACGCCCTCGTTCTGCAGGCGATGCCCGCCCGAAATCGTGTTGAGCCTGCCCGGGGTCATAATGAGCACCCCCGTGGGAGCGATCCGAGTCACGGATGGCCCGTCTAGATCTCCGAGCCGAAAGTCGAACGTGTCGGTCACAACGAGCAAACCGGTGCCGGCTCGCTCGCCACCTTCCCGAATGATCAAGTCCGCCGTGGTGCTGGAGTCGGCGTTGAAGTTCACCATCCCGCCTTGGGAGAGGGCGCTGATATCAGTCAGGCCAACAGAGTAGCTTCCGGCCACGTCGACTGCGCTCCGCTTCGCCAAAAGAGTTCCTGGACCCTCGATGGCAGAGGAAGGAGCGAAACTGAACTCCGCGTAGTAGAACTCAAGTACCGCATCGGATGCAATCGTGACCGAGCCCGATGCTGAACCACGAGCCTGCACGCCGGTGAATACGAATGTGTCGGCTGCAACGTGCAAGGAGCCGGTGATATCCACGCTGGTAACGACGGTATCTCTGCCGGAGGTCGATGCGTCACCCGAGATGCGGAGCGTTCCGGGAGCCCACATGGACGAGGTATCCGATACGTGTAGTCCATCGGTCAAGGTGTGGCTGCCGGCCAAGTCCAACACGGCACCCAGGGCTATGTACACGGTATCGGTGAACGAGCCACCGCCATTCAGCAGCACGGTTCCGCTCCGCACATCCATCTTACCTTGGTTGTTGAACGGGATCCCAAAGGTGACCGTATCTGCACCTACGTACTTCGTTAACCTGCCGGCATTGACGAACGTCCCGCCGCCGGTTCCGCTCAGGAATGAGTAGTCTGCCTGCACCTCGAAGGTGCCCCCGGGCTCGTTGCGGAACACCGAGCCATCTGCAATTGTGACATCCTCTCCGGTCCAGATTGCCTCGCCGTAGTTACGTACTGTTCGCCCTCCGAGGATTGCCTTGGCACCGTTGCCCGGTTGCAGGCTCATGGCGCCGCCTCTGGCGACGTCCAGCGAGCCTGTCCCCGTCATCGTGCCGCGGTCCCATGTCAACGTGTCCATGACCACCAGAGTGCCGGTACCTTCGATGTCGCCGCGCAGGAGGAGTGTCCGTGTTGTGCTTGTGTCGGCGGCTGAGAATGCGACTCTCGTGCCGTTGATGAGGGTGAGGCCGGTTACGGCGTAGGTCCCGCTCACAACGTGAGGGGCGGTGAATCCCGCAAAGCCCGCAAACGTCACTGTCCCGGATCCGTCGACGCTCGAAGACGCTGTGAGGGTGTACGGATCCCCTCCTGGTTCACCGAAATTCAGATTGGCCTGCGATATGAAACTGCCGGTCCCCATACCACCGGCTGTTATCGCGAGGTAGCCGCTCTGGACCTCGACGAGACCGTCGTTGTCGAAGGGAACCTGCATCTTGACTGTGAATTCGCCGTTCCGGATGAGCGTTCCCTCGTTCACGAACCGGGGCTCGCTGCCGCCGGGAATCAGCTGGAAGGGTGATGAACCCAGTGCTTCGACGGTCCCTCCAGCTCGATTGATGAACGTAGCTCCTTCACTTGCATCGACGCGGCCATCGGTCCAGGAGGTGGATCCGAAGTTCTCGATCGTGTGCCCGCCCCAGAAACGGTTGATATTGCCGGCCAACGAGAAGGTCCCAGTCGGCTCGATCCTGGTTGTGCCCGCCCCGAATGTCGAGTTGATGACACCGCTCAAACTCTGCCAGCGCAGCTCACCGGTCACGCTGAGTTGCCCAGTTCCGTTGTATGCACCGCCATCCAGCACCATCACGCCGTTCTCACCCACGGTTCCATCACCCGTCAGCGCCAACGTGTCAGAGACTAGCAGCGTCTGAGTTCCGGAAAAGCCACCTAGGACCAGACCGCTGATGCGCGAGATGATATCCAGCGTGACTGTGTAGGTGCCGTCGATATCAATGGCGACCACATCCGTATCTGCCGGGATCCTACCGGTGTTCCAATTGCCTGGGTCGCTCCAGTTTCCGTCCGTGGGAGTCAGCCAGTAGATCGTGCCCGCAGGCACCACGGCGGTGGCGCTGAACGACCCGTCAACGGCTGGCCAGTCGGTGGCCGTTGCCGTTCCCGTCTGACTGCCCTCGGCAGATCCCAGAGTCCAGAGCGTCTGAAGCCGTCCGTCACCGCCAGTGGTGCCGGATAACGGACTAAACGACCCTCCATCAGCCGTCGTGAAATCCACCAACACACCGGACATCGGTCCATCGACAGCATCTACCTGCACTACGATTGGATCCGCCAGAGTGGTGTTTGTGAGGCCAGTCTGTCCGTCACCGGAGACCACCGTGATGCTGTTTGGCATGGGTTCTACGAAGACATCGACTAGATCAGATGGCCCGGTCAACAGCTGCGCCTCGACATGAGCCCAACCACGCACAGAGCCACCCTGTATCTGAGCCACGCCAGGGTCAGGAACGATCACGCGATCTGCATCGTGCGAGATCCACTTGATAGGTGTACCCGGTATCGGCACACCCTGTCCGTCCAACGATTGTGCCTGGAGCGTGTATCCTGCGCCTCGACTTCACCCGAGGTCGTCGCCATCACCTCCAGTGGCCCGGCAGCAAACACCAGATTACCCGCCTCATCAAAGCACTCGATTTCGAGCCAAAACGTCTCGTTGGCTTCTTTGACAACGATCTCGAAACTCAGGTCGACGACGCTGTCCTCAGCTGCCATCTGCACTGTGGTGTCGAGTGCTACTGTGCTGTCGGAGGTGCGTCGCAACACGACACGCACCTCGTCCACGTCCACCACCGTGGCGGCACCGGCTGGGAATTCGGGTGCCAATGCGAAGTACCCAGTCATGGTACCGGGACCGGATAGATCGACGATGCAACTGACGAGGAACAGGCTCACCAGCAGAGATGCTGGTGCGAGTAGGCTTAAACGCCGGACGGGTCTAGACATAGATCGACTGTGCGTTTTGGGTTTATCAGCTCATCCCCAACACGTCTGAAGGCCGATCCGTAGCGTATGGAAAATGTGGACCTGGGAAATGGGTGCCGCAAGGATGGGGCCGGGGACGCTCAACATTCAACGTTCAACATCCAACATCCAAGGGCTGAATGTCGAGTGTTGAATGTTGAGCTCTCTCCCTTCTCTACGGCCTCCAGCTTGGCTGGATATCGAGCACCTCGCCAAACAGGGTGCTGATCCGACTGATAAGCCTGCGTTGAGCTGCGTAAGTCGCCTCCGTCACCGTTCGGGGTACCACGTATATTGAAAGGTTGCTGTACGGCTGGTCAAAACCCGTGAGCGCGATTTCCTGACCGTCAGGAGACCAGTCGGCACCGAGTGTCTCCAAGTTCCAGTCGCAGATGTACTCGGCCGTGATCTGATGGGCACTGCTGCCGTCCGCGTTCATGATCCAAGCGTCGTAGTTGCAGTAGCCACCTGACTCCAGATTGCGACCGAAGAGAACCTCCGAGCCATCCGGCGACCAAAGTGGGCTAACATCCTGGTCTAGTGTTGAGGTGAGCTGGGTCAGGCTTGTGCCGTTCCGGGCAATGCGATAGATGTTCTGCTGCCCCAGAGGGTCGGCCGCCGCGAAGACCAGCCACTGACCGTCGGACGACCAGTCCAGGTTGCCGTTGATCTGTAATGGACCATTGCCCACGTTGAGCACTCCGCTTGGCACCAGTCGCTGCACGTCCGTCCCGTTGTATAGCATGGTGTAGATCATGCTCTGACCTGACCCGCCAAGCGGAGGTATGGAGTCACGCACGACCGCGACACGATCCGGATTCAGGGGATCCCAGGCGAATGCCCATGGACCACTATTCCAGTCCACGATGTTGAAGTCAGTCAGGTACACCTTTCCACCACCGTTGCCGATCCCGCCAAGCGATGATAGTGGGGCTGACACTCCTGTGACTGCACAGACGTCGAACACGGCCGATCCGTCACCGCACTCGAAGGCAATGTGGTTCCCGTTCGGGCTCCATCGCGGGACGAACGTACTCGTGTCGGACACGAGCGTTACCAGCGTATCGCCGGTGGCGTGCATCATGTACAGTTCATTCGGGTTTGGAGCCGTGAAGCTAGTCCTGTTGGTAAACGCGATGCGCTCACGGTCTGGGGACCATCTCGGATAGATCTCTTCGTACACAAGCGAAGCCGTCGAATACGGGTGTGTGAGACCCGTGCCGTCCGCATTGACAGTGAAGACTCCGGTGGAAAGGCCAAAGGCCGAGTCGCCCGCAAACAGAATCTGGGCGGGAGGTGGCTGCGTTACTACTAGATCGAGTGACGTGGCATTCCACTGCGGTTCGAGCACCAAACCTCCGCCGAGGTCCATGCCCGTGTAGCTAGCGAAGTCGCCGGCGCGTGTTCCCGTGAACGTCAAGACAGTAAATGTCTGGCCGACCTGAGGCGGGAACCCGTTTGTGATGCTCGCGTTGAGCGTGCCGTCGGCGGTGAAGTTGCCGTCAACGGTCACCCGATCGTGCTCGGTCCCCGCCACGAGTCCACCGATCTCGATGTTTGCGGTGGCCAGAGCGCTCGGCTGAGCATCGCCGATCAGGTTCAGGATTCCCGGAGACGTTCCGGGGTTGACGTCACCATCCCAGGCGAGGATGTTCGCGGCCCCGTAGTCGAGGGTGCCTGATCCCCGCACGATCGCGCCATCTTGGTGAGTGAAATTGCCGATGAGTCTGAGTATTCCTCCGGGGCCGACGGCGTCGAGCGTACCGCTGTTCGTCAGAGTCCAGCCGAATGAGGCGACCGTGGAGCCGGTATACTGCAGCACCCCGTTGTTCTGGAAGGTGCCGCCACCGCCCAACGTACCGTCAAACTGCATGTCAAACGTTCCGCCTGCGCCGTTCAGGAACTGCGCGCCGTTGAGGCCGGTGATGTTGCCGTTGGTCCATACCGTGCTGCCGCGGTTGTCGACGGTGAGCGCATCGAGGGTCTTGGCAATTGCTCCGTCGATGTTAAGTGTCGCGCCAGGGTTGATGGCGAGCGTGCCGGTTCCGGCCAGATTACCGCCGGTCCAGCTCATGGACTCAACGACGGCAATCGTTGCGTCGCCACCGAGCGTACCGGCTTTCAGATCCAAGATCGGGATCTCAACGGTGTTGGTGCCGTTGAACAAGACGATGCCACCCGATACCTCGGTGCGGGCCCCAGCCCCGGTGTTGTCATACGTGCCGCTAATCGTGGCGTCAGCTCCGGTGAACTGCACAGTGCCCTCAGGTGTGACAAAGACATAACTGGAGGCGTCCAGCGTATGCGTTCCGGAGCTGAAGATCGCCGTGCCTCCGCTCAGGCCTGGGCGGCCCACATCAATCACTGCCAGTGCACCTATGTGGGTAGTGTTTTCGGTGAACTCCAGTGTGGCCTGATTCACTTGGATCAGCCTGCGGTTTTCCACGGGCACGGCAGTTGTCGCGACACCTGTAGTGCCCTGGCGGCGCCAAGTTCCATTGCCCTGATTGACTATCCGGGGCTGTGCGCCAATCCCACCGTAGCTGATGGTGACCCCGTCGGCCTCGAATAGCATGATTCCAGTGTTGTCTATCACCGCTCCGTTGTTCATCACGATATCGTTGTTGGACCATTGCAGCGTCGATCCGTTCTCCACCGTTCGGCCGTCCAGCACAGCGGCAGCGCCGGCCACAAGACCAATGGTGATATTGCCGAGGCCTTCGGTACGGGTGACTCCTGTCCCGCTCATGGTACACGCGTGACAGCTAAGCAGACCGCCAACGATCACATCGCCATCACCCGCCAGTGTTCCTTCAGACAACCACAGCCCACCGGATTCGAACACATTCCCTGTGCTGTCCACCTGGAGTGTGGTGCCCAACGGAACCGCGAGCGACTGACCCCCGGTGTTCCCCGGCGCTCCGACCTGGAGCCAAGCGACTGTCGCATCGACGTCGAGGTTGACGGTATAGTTGCCGTCTAGCGCGATGAACACGGAGTCGAGTGGGCCGGGGATGCGTCCCAGGTCCCAGTTGTCGGTGTTGCTCCAGTTCGCGTCTGCCCCCGCTCCGGTCCAGCGTATCGCGTTGGCGGCGGCCGCAGAGGTCGCGACCAACTCGAACGAGGTGGCGTTCCACTGTGGCTCGAGCGTGAGCCCGCCGCCGAGATCGAGGCCGCTCATGCTGGAGAAGTCACCTGTTCGACTGCCGAACGACATTACGGTGAAGCGGTCGCCAGGTGTTGGGGTGAATCCGGTTACGACGTCCAGATTCCCCGCAACCTGCAGGGCGCCACTCACGTCGAGCACGTCGTATTCAGTCCCGGCCGTCGAGCCGTCCAACTCGATGAACACAGTGGAAGCTGCGTCGAGGGGCACGCTTCCCTCGACCGTGAGAATCCCGGGTGACTCACCTGGTCCTATGTCTCCTGTGAAATCCACGATCATAGCGTCCACGATGTCGAGCGTGCCTATGCCACTTAGCAATGCCGCATCAGAGTGCCAGAGTTCACCGCCGACCACCAGCCAACCGGCTCCAATGTTCACATTACCGTAGTTCTCGAGACCAGCCTCCACGATTGTGGAGTCGGGTCCGTCCTTCTCGAACACGCCCCAGTTGTGCACGGGTATGCTACCTGTGACGGAGCCTTGCGCAGTAACCAAGAAGTACCCGCCTTCGAGATTCTGAATTATGGCTCCGTTAGTGAGGGCGATGTCACCAGCAAACCAGTCTATTCCTCCCCCTGGTGCATTCGATACGACAGTTCCGTCGATCGTGTGCGTAACACCACCCAGGAATGCCAGAGTACCGGCCGTGGTGAATTCTCCCGACGTACTTATAGTCCCGCCCTCCAGACTGAAGTAACTGTCGTTATTGCTGATACTGCCCGCCCCTGTGATGGTGCCGAGTACCTGGACGGTTACCTGCGGTCCCACCAGAAAAACGTCATTGACTGTCAGCGTGGCGTTGGCCGTGACATAGAACGTTGGAGAGCCGGCCGCACCTGCCACAGTCAGTACTTCAACTGTAGCGTCGCTGTCTAACGTCACTGTGTACTGGCCGTCGAGCGTGATCTCCACAGTATCGGCGGGGCCCGGAACCGTGCCGCTGCTCCAGTTGCTGGGCTCGCTCCAAAGACCGCCGTTGGCATTGGTCCACGACACCGTTGCCGGCGGAGTCTCGGAAGTTGCGGTGAACGTGGCTTGTAATGCGGGATAGGCTCGAACGGTAGCTATCGCGGTCTGCTGGCCTGTACTAGGACCGAGCGTCCAGGTGGTCCACGCATATCCATCTACGTCGGTTGCCATTGTTGGTTGGGTAAATGACCCGCCATCAGCCGTCGTGAAGTCAACTGTAAGCCCCTGAACCGGCCCATCGAGGGCGTTGACCTGCACCTCCAACACCACTGGCAACTCGGTGCCCGGTTCCCCTGTCTGGCCGTCACCCGAGAAGATCGTTATCTGGCTTGGCACCGGCTCCACGAATACATCCACCGTATCCGAGGGTCCGGTCAGTAGCTGCGCCTCGACGTGAGCCCAACCACGTAGTGTCTCGCCCACTATCTGCCCCACCGCCGGGTCGGGCACACTCACCCTGTGCGTATCCTGCGAGATCCACTTGATTGGAGTCCCTGGAATCGGCTCACCCTGTCCGTCCAACGATTGTGCCTGGAGCGTGTATGTCTCCCCAAACTCGACAATCACGTCAGTATCGAGGATCTCCACCGCCACCGCATCCGATCCCACGCCCACGTACTTTGACCACTACCTCGAGATTCAAGTCGATCACGCTGTCTTCAACTGCCAGCTGCACGGTGGTATCGAGCGCAACTGTGCTGTCGGAGGTACGTCGCAGCACCAGGCGGACCTCATCGACATCCACCACCGTGGCGGCACCGGCCGGGAATTCGGGTGCTAATGCGAAGTATCCGGTCATGGTACCGGGACCGGATAGATCGATGATGCAGCTGACGAGGAACAGGCTCACCAGCAGAGCTGCTGGTGCGAGTAGGCTTAAACGCCGGACGGGCCTAGACATAGATCGACTGTCCGTTTGCAGGAGTTATTGGCAAACGGTGGCACTGAAGTCGATCCGTAGCGCGGTCCGATAATCTGTCTCTGGAGGTAAGTGGGTGCAAGGATTGGACCTAGGGGAACAAGCGGTCGCGATGGGACCCGCGCGCGCAGGGCAGGATGGGAGGGGCAGGGGAGCAGCAGTTGAGGTGGCTGTACAACGCTTGCAGGTAGGGGCAGAATCACCGCAAGTGGTGCAGCTACTTATGAAGAACCACGGCTTCCATCCGGGGTCAGCTTCGGTTCCGCCGTTCCGCCGTTCCGTCGTTCCGTCCTACCGCACCACCCCGCCTTCCTCCAGCCACTTCATCTCGTCCGCCATCACCCGTTGGGCGATGTTGTATATCGCGATGTCGTCGTTGTTGAAGATGCCCTTGAATCGCTGCTTGATGCGGCGCCGAGATGCACGGCAGAATCCGTCGGCCAACGCGACCGCCGCAGCAGCGCTCGCTCTCGCTTCAGGCGATTTACTGGCCTTGAGGCTTTGTGCTTTACAGCATACGGCTGCCATGGCGAACAGCTCGGCGCTGATCTCCACGAATCTGCCCAGCACTGCCTGTCGTTTCTCGAGCTTGGGGCCGTGGACCATGATGGCATGGAACAACTTGCGAGCGAGCTTGCGGGAATGCCGGTTCACGAATCGGATGTGCTTCGCAAGCGAGCCGAATGCCCCGTAGCGCGGCCACCGACCCCAACCGAGCCACCGAGTCGGGTACCAAACAGCGTAGTACAGACCCGCCTTGAAGAAGGCGGGGATCTTCTGACCAAAAGTAGCTTTGGGGTTCGTGATTGCCCCCGCGACCTTGAGATGAGTGTCAACCGCTTCGCGTGCGATGAACAACCGCATTATTTCGCTCGAACCCTCGAAGATCAGGTTGATTCGGAAATCGCGCATCATCCGCTCTACCGGGACCGGCTCATCACCGCGCGCGCGCAGGCTGTCGGCCGTCTCATATCCCCGACCACTGCGGATCTGCATGGTGTCATCCACGACCCGCCAACCAGCCTCGGTATTCCACATCTTGGAGAGTGCAGCTTCCAGCCGAATGTCGAAACCGCCTTTGTCAGCCATGAGCGTGGCGATCTCCTGCAACGCGTCCATCGCAAAAGTGTTGATGGCCGTGGAACCCAACATCTGAGCAACCGCGTCATGCTTGCCCACGGGCGCGCCCCATTGCACGCGATCTTGGCAAAAGGTCCGCGAAGCTGTGAGGCAGCGCTTGCCCGCCGCCGCGCAGGTAGCGGGGATGGTCAGACGCCCGGTATTGAGCGTGGTGAGTGCAACCTTGAGTCCCTTGCCTTCAGGGCCCAGTAGGTTCTCCTTGGGCACCCGCACGTTGGTGAAACGCAGTAGACCGTTCTCGATGCCCTTGAGACCCATGAAATGGCAGCGATGAACCACCTCTACTCCCGGCCAAGCAGTCTCCATGATGAAGGCGCTGATCTTCCGATCGCCTGTCTTCGCCATGACCACGATGATGTCGGCGACCGTGCCGTTGGTACACCACAGCTTCTCGCCATTCACGATGTAGGCTTGGCCGTCTTCGCTTAGCTCCGCAGTGGTCGACATGCGTGCCGGGTCGCTTCCAACAGATGTCTCGGTGAGCGCGAAGGCGCTGATCTCGCCTCCAGCTAACCGAGGGAGGTACTTCTCTTTCTGCTCGTCGCTGCCGAAGTCCTTGAGCGGCTGTGGCACACCGATCGACTGGTGTGCTGAGAGCAGAGTCGCCACCGAAGCATCGCAACTAGCCGCCATTGAGACTGCTCGGTTGTACACCGTCTGCGAGAACCCCAGGCCGCCGTATTTCTCAGGGATCTTTATGCCGAAGCAGCCCAGTTCCTTGAGTCCGTCTACGACCTCTTGAGGCACCTTCGAGTTGCGGTCTATCGCGTCTCCGTCGACCTCTTCCTTTATGAACTTCTCGAACTTGTCCAACCACGGTTGGGCCCGCTGCATCTCGGCCTCGTTGACCTCGGGCCAGGGATGGAGCAGTTCCAGGTGCAACCGTCCGTTGAATAGCTCTTTTACGAAGCTTGGTGCTTTCCATTCCTGCTCACGCGCAGCCTCGGCTACAGCGCGGGCCTCTTCCGCGCTGACATGGCTCTGATCGGTGGGGTTGGTGCTCTGCTTTCTTCCCGGCGTGGCCGTAGTCATGATAGGATCCCTGATCGGGTCGTTCGTCGGTGAATCGCGTGTCGCTGGTGATGTGCCGTGCTAACCTCATCGTGTACTGCCTCTCTGAATATCGCACGGCACCATGGGTCCGACAACGCGGCATTTTGGCTTCTCAGGCTGGTGCGATATATTCGCTGAGTCATGGCTACAGGTGAATCAGGACAAGCGCTATACCCCACTCGGGCGGGCGCAGGCGCTGAATTGGGGGTCCAACTGAACAGGCGGGCTTCGGAGCCCATTGTCGTGCTGGGTGTGACGCCCACAGGGGTGGAAGTCGCTGCCAACGCTGCTAAGGCGATGGGCTGCCAGTTCGACGTGATTGTCGCAGCCCAAGTGAGGCTGGGCGACCTCGGTATCGTTGGTGCGGTCGCCGAAGACTCGGACGCGGTGCTGGACATCAACTTTCAACCTCGTTTCGGTATGATGGACGATTTGAACGAGGCCATCGACAAGGCGCGCCGCGCAGTCAAGACCGAGCGCCTGTTGTTCCGAGGACAGAGGCCGCTACGCTCCGTGGAAGGTGCCAATGTCATCGTCGTTGACGGGCATCCTACATCGCCGTGGAAGGTGTTGGCCGCCGCTGAAGCAGCGAGCGGGATGGGCGCCCTCCGGGTGCTGATCGGAGCCCCCGTGGGTACTATGGACGTGCAAAACCGCATCCGAGCGCGCCGGCTCGAGTTCGTTTGTCCCGCCGTGGTCAAAGAGCCCGGTGGCCATCCCAAACCGTTTGGCGACCCGCAAGATCCCAGCGCTGAACGCCTCCGAAGCATCGTCGTTGCGCGCGAAGCAGCCTAGAACCGCGGCTCTGCTCGCGCTACTGATCTGCGGGACGTTGCCCGCAGCGGCGCAGCTCGCGCCCCCGTCGACTGGGGGTATCGTGTCTCTCGACTACATCCTCCAGCGGTTGGCTGAGCCCGGTCGAGTGCTGGTGATCGGTGCCCATCCGGATGACGAGGATA
>JBDHHP010000246.1:0-5356 GCA_039589275.1 Gemmatimonadota bacterium
GAGTTGCACCTCCACCCGTTGGCTCGCCAGGGTGCGACTCCTCATATCTCGGCCGATGATGGTCTTGTATCGATAGACCGCGTTCTCGACCATGCTGCGCTTGCTGAAGCCCGAGCGCTTGTGCCACTCACGTCGACCGAGTCTGCAGATGGAGCGGATGTTCCGATTCCTCTCGTTCAATGCAACCGACGGTCTTGGACTCAGCTGCGCGTCGCGTCGAGGTGATATGACCACTCTCACGTGCCTTCCTTGGCCCTGCGCTTGGGCCGCCTCGTAGACACCAGCGGTATCGTAGGCACCATCTGCACAGACGGAGGCCACTCGACTGTCGATCTGCCCGAGCAAGGCGGGGACCCGAGTGCAATCAGACGTTCGGCGACCGGTCAGATCCGAGGCGACGATCTCGCCACTGGCAGCGTTCACAGCAATGTGCAACTTGTGCGTAGTCGCCAATCGGGAGCCGTCCCCATGGCTGACGTGCTTGAGAAGTTGAAGGCTGCGCTGGCCGACCGCTACCGGATCGAGCGAGAGCTTGGTCTGGTGGGATGGCTACAGTCTACTTGGCCGAGGACGTGAAGCATCAACGCAAGGTGGCGGTGAAGGTCTTTCGTCCTGAACTCGCTGCTGCACTCGGTGCCGATCGGTTCCTGCGCGAGATCAAGATCACTGCGAATCTCAATCACCCTCACATACTGCCGTTGTTGGATTCGGGCGAAGCTGACTCTTCGTCTACTATGTCATGCCTTACGTGGAGGGCGAATCAGTCAGAGATCGCCTGAACCGAGAGAAGCAGCTTCCGATACCGGACGCACTCAAGATCGCAAGTGAGGTGGCTGACGCACTCGGCTTCGCTCACGAGCACAACGTCATCCATCTCCACGAGCACCAGAGCGAGCTCCATTCTGATCCAGCGAAGGCGCTGATTCTCGGTGCCAGAGCGAGCTTGGCGCGTATGCGCCAGGAGCTCCTAGACGTACTTGAACAGCAGCAACGGGCAAACACTCGGTTCCAGCAAGAAGTGATGGAAAGGCTGGCAAGTATGGCAGCAGAGGCGAATGAGACTCTTTGCGCTACGCTAGTCGGGCGCAGGGATGGCTCAGTCATCCCACTGACACATGATTCCCACCGGTCCTTGCCGACTCTTGCCGATCCTTCCCGTCCCTCATCGAACGACAACGAACACTTTCTTTTGAAATCCGGAATCTTCCAGCAACAATCCGACGAATTGAGAATATCTTAGTATCGGAGACCACTGGAGATACTCGATGCGCGTACGTCTCAGACAGCAAAGGTTGCTGGAGATGCTGGCCCAGAGCAGTCTGAGCCAGAACCACTGGGCCATAAAGCTGGGCATCTCGCGCGGTCACTGGTCTGAGATCGTAAACGGCAAGCACCCCTATCCCTCTCCGAAGACTCGCGACCGCCTCCTTGAGGTCTTCAACGTCGAGTTCGAGGATCTGTTCGAGATCGAGTCAGGTCCCGTCGGCGTATCGGATGCCAACTTCCAGGCTGCCATTGCTGATCGGTATCTCATTGAGAAAGACCTGGGTCATGGGGGGATGGGGACAGTCTACCTGGCCCGGGACGTGAAGCATGGGCGGCTGGTGGCAGTCAAGGTGGTTTCACTGGAAGCGGTAAGCGGAATCGGGGCCGACCAGTTCCTGAAGGAGATCCGGTACACTGCCCGGCTGGAACACCACCACATTCTTGGCTTGCACGACTCGGGACAGGCAGCCGGATACCCGTTCTACGTGATGCCGTACATACGGGGTGGGTCGTTGCGAGATCGACTGGACCGCGATCGTCAGCTCACGGTAGATGAAACGCTCAAGATTGCGGGAGGGGTCGCCGCGGCCCTCAGATATGCTCATGAGCGGCAGATGCTCCACTGCGACGTGAAGCCCGAGAATATCCTGCTCTCCGAGGACCATCCCTACGTAGCCGACTTTGGCATCGCTCGCGCAATCCACAGCGAGATGTTCGAGTGGGGCAAGAGGCGCGAGATTGATTCTTCGGCTGGCACGCCCGCCTATGTGAGTCCCGAACAGGCGACCGGTGAGCAACAGCTCGACGCACGGTCCGACGTGTATAGCCTCGGTTGCGTGGTGTTCGAAATGTTGTCGGGCGAGAAGCCATTCAGGGGCTCAAACACCATGGAGATCGTGTCGAAACGGTTCCGCGAAACCGTTCCCGACCTGCGACGATACACGCCGCACATATCCCAACCGTTAGCCGCGGCCGTGGGTCGGGCCATGGCTATCGATCCCGCGGAGCGCACTGTCACCACCAAGGACTTTGTGGCCGACCTTGAACGATCGGCCACCCGGAGGTCGTGGCCCGTTCTGGAGAAGGTGGGCCAGGTAGCGTCGGGTGCCTGGTCGCTGAGCCGCCTGGTGCTCGGGCTGAACAAGAAAACGAAGCGAGGAGCACTGATGGAGAGCATTTGGCAGGACGTTCGCCATGTTGCCCGTTCGTTGTTGCGAAAGCCGGGCTTCACCACCGCTGCAGTTTTGACTCTGGGGCTTGGCATTGGTGCCACGACAGCGATCTTCAGCGTCGTCAACTCGGTCCTATTGAGGCCGCTGGATTACGCGGATCCCGGGCGGTTGGCGGTGTTGACCTACAACCCGGTTGACGCAGCGACCCGCGCCGTTTGGGCGGCGAAGTCCGAGGGCAGCCTCGCTCACAGCCGAGTCAGCACCACGTACCCGAACTACCTGCTCTGGCGCGATGTGACAGAAGACGTCTTTGAGGATATGGGCATCTACGATGACGCATGGACCTACGACATCAACTTGGGGGCGGGCACAGAGCGGCTACCGGGTACTCTGGTCTCGGCCGGTTTGTTCCCCTTGCTCGGTGTACAACCGGCGTTGGGCCGCTGGTTCCATGCTGACGAGGATGTGCCCGAGAGTGCCGGTTCCATCGTGCTTAGTTATGGCTTGTGGCAGCGCCGGTTTGGGGGACGGAGCGATGTCGTCGGGACCACAGTGAGTGTGAGGGAAGTACCGCACACTGTAGTCGGCGTCATGCCACGCGGCTTCGCATTCCCCTCAAGGGATGCCCAGTTCTGGCTGCCGATGGCCAGGGCGAGTCGCGGGCCGGGGTCTACGAACTACGAGGCAGTGGGGCGGGCCAGAGATGGCATATCTGTCAGTCAAGCGTCGGCCATGCTGGAAGCCCGGACCATTGAGGTTGAAAACAGAGACGGATCGCTCAGCGCTTACGGGGGAGCATTGTCGCCACTCCGTAGCCATTTCGTCGGTGACGCCGGACCGTTGCTTCTCATTTTCATGGGTGCGGTCGGCGCCGTTCTCCTAATTGCGTGTGTCAATGTCGTAAACCTCATGCTAACTCGCGCCACCGACATGGAACACGAACACACGGTCCGTGCGGCTCTCGGCGCGGGACCCAAGCGCCTTGCCCGTCAACTGCTAACTGAGAGCACCATGGTGAGCCTGCTCGGAGCTGGTCTGGGTCTCGTGGTTGCGTTCGTCCTGACCGACGCACTCGTGGCAATGGCGCCTGATTCGATTCCACGCCGGCACGAGATCGGGATGGACTCGAGTGCTTTTGGCTTCACATTGGTGATCGCGGCACTGGTCGGCATGGGAATCGGTCTGGTGCCGGCGTTTCGGGCTGTGAGAATCAACTTGGTTAGCCGGCTCAACGAAGGAACTCGCGGCGCCGCCGGCGAGCTGAGACACGGTCGACTGCGCGACGGACTCGTGATAGCACAACTTGCCCTGGCGCTTCTCCTGTTGGCTGGTGGGGGTCTCTTGCTCAAGAGTTTTGTCGGTGTTCTCGGGGTCGAGAACGGTATCGATCCGGATAACGTGTTGACATTCGAAACTTCCCTGCCCAGGTCGCGATACCCGACTGGTGAAGAGGCCCGGCCCTTTTACGACGAGCTGCTGCGTAGTGTCGAAGCGATGCCGGGCGTGCAGTCTGCCGCACTGACGCAGTACTTACCCGCGACCGGATGGCACCACTCTACTAGGTTTGAGGTAGAGGGATACGCTGCAGCTCCCGACGAGAGTTTCAATGCGGAGCACATACTCATAAGTCCTGACTATTTCACCACGCTTGGCACGCCCATGCTCGAGGGCCGAGAGTTCGCGAGCGGCGATGACCAGTCAGGCTTGCCGGTGGTTGTGATCAATCAATACATGGCTCAGAGCTACTGGGGCCAACGCAGCGCTTTGGGTGGCCGCGTCATGGTTGACAGCGTGTGGCATACCGTAGTGGGGGTGGTAGCCGACGTGAGGCACCGTGGTGCAGGGGTTGGCGGGTTCCACCACGGAAACGAGCCCCGGATATATCGCTCGTATGCGGCCAACTCGGGCCGCAGCATGGACGTCCTCGTGCGGGTGGATGGGGACCCCGTCGTTCTAGCGCCGTCTATCAGACAGCTGCTGGCTTCGACTGACCCAACAGTCGCTCTGTACGCCGTTCAACCTCTGAAAGACATCCTCTGGAACGCCGTTTCCGAACCGCGCTTCCGCACCTTGCTGCTCGGGGCCTTCAGCATCGTATCACTGATGCTGTCACTAGTCGGCGTGTATGGGGTAGTGGCTTACTCTGTGGCGCAGCGAACACGGGAGCTGGGGATACGCAAGGCACTCGGTGCCGTAGAAGGTCGTATCGTGCGGCATGTGGTCCAGCGCGGCCTGCTGTTGACCCTGATGGGTCTTGCTCTGGGTATGCTAGGCGCCTATGGAGCGGTCGGCGTGTTGCAGAGCTACCTGTACAACCTCGACGCGCGCGATCCTTTGACGTTCACATTGGCGGTAGTCGTGTTGGGTACAGCATCGCTCGTTGCCTGCTGCGTGCCGGCGTTTAGGGCGGCGCGTGTTGATCCGATAATTGCGTTGAGGGCGGAGTAACGTCGCCGGAGCATGAGTGGGCATGAGGTGCATGAGTCGTAGCCAATACCGCTAGCACGCTTACGGCCAGCTATACACGACCACATTCTCGGTAGGCTTCTCTGGGTGTTCGGAATTACCGCTCTACCGCTCCTGCCTCGCGTGTTCCCTCATGCCTCTCATGCCATCTCATGTTATGAACAACTCAGACGCTCGCTGGAAGCTCCTAGCTGCTAGCTCGATCTCTCCACATCTCTCATATGCGCATCCCAAGCTCCTGTGCGCACTCGCTGACTTGGGATAGGCCTCCACGTTCATCTGGAAAACTCCGATCGCCTCTTTTGTCAGCCTGCGCTCGAGATATGAGTGGCCAATCAAATCCAGCCAAACTTGGGGTGGCTGATTGGGGCCATCGGCTGGCGCGGCGTTCGGGGCTGTGCAGGCTAGGATGTGTGGGGTGTGTTTTGGGGTGTGTTTCTGGCGTTGTTGCA
>JBDHHP010000247.1:0-7004 GCA_039589275.1 Gemmatimonadota bacterium
GGGCTGGACAGGCGTCGCAGTTGCGAGCGCGAGCTCAATTGAGGCAAGGGACCTACCATGGGGTTCAGGGGGCCGTGGGTTCAAGTCCGGCTGTCCCCCGCGGACTCCCCCGCGACGGTCAGAAGACCACCGCATAGACTCCTGAGGTCTATGCTCCCAGCAGACGAGGCCAAGGGACTATGAGTCCCTTCGATTACGGATCCAAACCGTAACGTGATTCAACATGCTGGCCTGAATCGGTCCGCGCCGGTATAGTTGTCCGATTCGAACCAACGGAGTCGCCAAGTTGAAGGAGTCATTGGACCAGCTGAAGTCGACCCTCTCCCCCCGTTACAGCATCGAGCGTGAGGTCGGCGCAGGTGGGATGGCGACCGTCTATCTCGCACACGACCACAAGCACAATCGCAGCGTCGCCATCAAGGTGCTCTCGCCCGAGCTGGCGGCGACCCTTGGAGGTGAGCGCTTCCTCCGTGAGATTGAAATCGCCGCCGGACTGCAACACCCGCACATTCTCCCGTTGTATGACTCGGGGGCCGAAGGCAGAATCCTCTACTATGTGATGCCCTACGTGGAGGGGAACACCCTGTCGGCGCGAGTTGCGTGCGGCCCACTGCCGCCTCGGGAAGCAGTACAGGTGGCGGCCGACGTGTTGAGTGCACTTGAGTACGCCCACGGTCGAGGAGTCGTCCACCGCGACATCAAACCGGCCAACATCCTGCTCTCGGGGTCGGGTGGACACGCGCTGGTCGCGGATTTCGGAATCGCACGTGCGGTGAGTGCGGCAGGACCCGAAAGCCTGACAGTACCGGGGGTGATGATAGGCACCCCCGGATACATGGCACCGGAGCAGGTGGCAGGGGGAGATATCACCCCGGCCACTGACGTATACGCTGCGGGTGTGGTCTTGTACGAGTGTCTCACCGGACAGACATGGTCGATGTCTGAGCCATCGCAGGCCGGGAACTGGAACGGGGTACCGGCGCGCGTGCTGCCGATCCTGAAGAAGGCACTGGGTTGGTCACCGGAGGACCGTTGGCCTGATGCATCGAAGTTCCGACACGCACTACTCCGATCTCTGCATCGCCAGAGAGGAAAGCCAAAGTGGCTCCTGGCTACGGTTGGAGTCGTCGCGTTCGCGCTGGGCCTGGCGCTGACGGCGTTGTGGTTGCATAGGGACCCTACCCCATCGCCGGTGACCGTGACCAGAGTTGCCGTACTGCCTTTCACTGTGCGAGGGAGCGAAGAGCTCGCCTACCTTGCGGAAGGCGTGGTCGATCTCCTCTCTACGAAGCTCGATGGCGCAGGCGACTGGCGCAGTGTCGATCCGCGCCTGGTGCTCGGCGTCACGCAGCGGGAGGGATCAGAGACCGCAATCGACCCTGCAACCGGTCGACAAATCGTCCAGCAGCTGAGCGCCGATCTGTACGTCCTGGGTAACGTGGTGCAGGTAGCTGGGCAGTTGCGCCTGGATGCGTCCGTGTACGACGCCGATGACGGATCGGATGCCGTTGTCCAGGCATCCGTGGACGGGCCGGTTGACTCAGTGCTGAATCTGCTGGACGAATTGGCGGCGGAGCTGCTCGCCGCTCATCCCGGAACCTCTGGAGCGCGACTCACACGGATCGCTCTGGTCACCTCGAGTTCCCTCACCGCGCTCAAGGCGTACCTGAGGGGGGTTACCCACTTTCGGGCCGCACAGTACCAGGAGGCGGCCGACGCGTTTCAGTTGGCCATCGAGGCCGATTCGACGTTTGCGCTCGCTTGGTACCAGCTGGGCGTTGCCGCCGATTGGTTGCTTGTCAGCGAATTGAGTCGGGAGTCGACGCGGCAGGCACTGCGCTATGCGGATCGCCTGTCAGAACGCGACCGCCGGCTCCTAGAGGCGCGGGGCGCGGTTGTGATCGACGCGGACGCAGCGGAGGGGGAACGTCGCTATCGAGCGATCATCGGGACCTATCCCACCGACGTGGAGGCGTGGTCGCAGCTTGGCGAGTTGTTGCTGCACTGGGGACCTCGTAGCGGCCTGCCGCTGGAAGCGGCGCGGGAACCGTGGGCCCGCCTACTGGAGCTCGAGCCCGACCGGCCCAATGCTCTCGTGCACCTTGCGCGGATCGAGGCTGGCGCCCGGGACGAGGCGGCGATGGACGCCACCGTACGACGTGCGATCGAGCTGGCGCCTGAGGGCGATCGGATGCTGGAGCTGCGGCTGCTGCAGGCGTACGTACGCGCCGATCCTGCGGCGCAGGAGCGAGTCATCGCCGACTTCCGGCAGGCGAGCGACGGCGACCTGGGAGAGGCGTTGTGGAGTGCGGGCGCGTACCTCGACGATCCTGGAGTGGCCGCGGAGATCGCAAGCATCATGACCGAGGAGAGCCGATCGTCGGATACGCGCGTTGTCGGATACGGAGTACTCGCGTCGGTCGCGATGGCCAGAGGTCGATGGGGTGCCGTTACCGAAGCGTTGGACGCGATGGCTGAGCTGAACCCGGTTGCGGCGCTTGAGCATCGGACGATGCTGGCGGCGACGGCACTCGCACCGGTAGACTCTGCGTCGCTGGGGACGTACCGGGAACAGCTGCGTGCCGTCGATTGGGCAGCCATTCCTCCGGCAACGGCACCGGGGGTGTGGTATACGGCGCTTGACGGTTTGCACGCGCACTTGGCTCAGTACCTGATCGGACTCGCTAGCGCCCGCCTCGGCGATATGGAGCAGGCGCTTACCGCCGCAGAAGCACTAGAGGACCTGGGGATGCCGGA
Organism: Gemmatimonadota bacterium; assembly: GCA_039589275.1. Classification (GTDB taxonomy): domain Bacteria; phylum Gemmatimonadota; class Gemmatimonadetes; order Gemmatimonadales; family GWC2-71-9. Next base: position 2,758 of record JBDHHP010000247.1, read on the forward strand.
CGGATCTGGATCGCTGGCCCACGACTGGGCGCGAGGTGTTCGGGCGACCGCGGCGTGGCGGTCGGGGGACATCGAGGACGCACTGCACGAGATCGGTCAGTTCGAGGGCAGGGTGTGGTACCAATTTGCCACTGCCTCAGTGTTCCAGACGCTGGCGTACGAGCGATATCTGCGTGCCCGCCTGCTCGAGGAGGCAGGTCAACTTGACGAGGCTCTCCGCTGGTACGGCTCCTTCGAGGCAACAGGTCAATACGACCTGATCTTCCTGGCGCCATCCCACTGGCGACGCGCTCAAATCTACGACCAGCTGGGCGTTCGGGAGGCGGCACGGGGGCACTACCAACGCTTCCTCGAGTTGTGGGATGACGCGGACCCGGTCTTCCGACCCATGGTTGAGGAGGCTCGGCAGCAGCTCGACAGCCATTGATCGTAAGGCCAGTCAGAGGTGTTTGACCGTCTGATGTCAGCTCCCGCCGACCACTGTGTCATTAGCAGTCAGTTGGACGCAGGCGCCACTCGGAAGCGACTGGTTCCCACAAGGTATCCGCATCACCGTTGTGCTGTGTCGCCGTCGCCGCGGAACATACCCCACGTCTCCAATTCACGGGACACTCTCACATGGCCTAGGACCTCGTACCCGAAGTGCTGGTAGAGCGCCACGTTGCTCTGATCCTCTGTAGTCAATGACACGCCGCACGAGCCGGGTTCGCGCAGGGACATCTCATGCACGGCGTCGAGCAGCCGGCGACCCAGCCCTCGGCCACTGTGCGACTGGTGTACGCCGATCAAGTTGAGATGGTAGTGGGGATCCAGGACCGTGAACTGTTGCCAAACACGGCCGAGTGATTCATAACGTCTGCGAGCTTCCACGCCTAGTTCGTCCCAGACCTTTTCTCGATGCTCCGCGAGGGTGGCGGGCGGCTCCCGTTGATCCGGCGCTGTGAGTATCGCGACGGCGACAGCCTGATCTGAGTCCGTCACCGCTAGGATCGGCTCCTTGCGCCAGACGCGAGCCGCCACGAAAAACCCAATCAGAGTATGCAGTCGGCGACTATAGCGGTCACCTGCCGAACCGATGATGTACCGCATTGCCGGGTATTGGTGGAAGGCGTCGCACAGGACCGCGACCGCTTCTTCAGCCCGATCCGGTGGCAGCTCCTCAACCACGTCCAGGTCGTTGCGCCGATGTTGCCCACCCATAGCTAGTTGCCCACCTTTGTCTTCAATTCCTCGAATAGTCCTCGACCACGCACAACTCACCCGCCTCACCCACAGACAAAGCTATTTCGGTTTGAGGTCTCACCAAGCCCCGAGGTTCGCCAGCCAGGTGCCACCGCGATGGCGACTGGTGCTACTATTGCAGGTCCAACGGCTGTCCCTCGCCAAAAGAAGGGTGAGAACGGGCTCCAGCTTGTGCAGCAACTCACTGGGGCCGGGCGTTGAGTTCGGCCCCGTTCTCTTGAAGTGAGAGACCACCCGTGGGCAACGAGAATCACGGGGCGGGAAGTTCGATTCACGATGGAGTGTACGAGGGTCGCGATGAATTCCGCACCACCCGCTGAGCGGATCATAGCCGCCCTCTGAGCCACGCTCCCAGCACCACCACGGATAGCGTGACACACGCGCCATCCTTGTGCAGGGCATTGATGAGTCGTCGGAGGCAGTCGTCAGGTGTCACTCGCCCTCTAGTCGCACCTGGACCGTTGGAGCATTGGCCTGCGAAGCCAATGCCCTCCCCTACCTGGCAACAACTCACACCGATTTGTCACGTTCTCTGTCACAAGTCGAGAATGAAGAACACTAGCGGTCAGGGTGTCGACATAGGTGTCTGTTCATTGCGGCGGATTGTGACATTCTAGGCGGGAAACGACGACAGATCGTGCGGTCTATCTCTGAAATCGCGACATCTTGCCGCTATTTGGTGTTCACCCGCCCAGCTCTCCAGGCGCGCACCTTCGACCACTCGGTCACCTGTCCTGGGCTCCTAAGTTAGCTGGTCAAATGGGGTTACTCAATTGGCGCTGCTACGCCAGCAGCGCAGGTCGCCTAGCTTGCGGGGCCGCACCCTCCCCCCACACCGATGCTCGCTGGGCTGCCGCCGTCAACATGCCCATTGGGCGCGCTGTCAGCGTCGGTATCCGCTCCTCAGTGATTGTGCTCCTGATCCCGTCGAGGAAATCCCAGACTTCATCCTCGGCTTCAACGCCGAGCGAAGGACCTTTCCCATGCCCAAATTCTAGTACTCCGACTTCAACATCATGACGTTGCTGACGCAGTAGAACGAGAACTTCTCGATCGGAAAGTCCGTGAATGGGAAGTTCTGCCGGACCAAGGCAGGTTCGTCGAGATCTTCTCTCATTGTGACCACTCCTGCATACTGCTCCACAACTTCCACTTCCCACAGTTGGAACGGTATGTGTGCGAGTTCGGACTGATAGCTGCCGACTAGGTCGATCAGCCAATAGCATCCCGCCCGATCTGCCAGGTACTTGATCCCGTCGGTGAAGAGTAGTCCTGTGAAGCTTCTGTAGTACTTGCTGGTTCCGTTAAACTGGTCGAGTTCTTCCTCCAAGCCCATTTATGTCTGGAGGTATTGGACTCGCCGCCGATCAGTTAACTCCTACACTTCTAATGACTTCGCCCAGTTAGGACGATACAAAGCGGCGCACCCGGGAGTGCACGCTGTGGCCACGTGTGTACTCCCGTTCGGTCACAATTGGGTCACACGCAGTTCGCAGTCCAGCACTCCGATATTGCCGCTCGACCAAGACCCGCCGTGCCATTGCCTCCCATTTATTCACGACCCGTGCAGGCATAGTAAGGGCATAGCGCCCCAAGGGCGCTCAAAGCCCGTGAGAAACCAGCTCCTTTTCCAGTTGCGACGCCTTGAGAAACGAGCCACGTGGCAGTCCGTTCGGCGTGGTAGAGAGATGTTTGAATGGCAGAACCCCGCTCAAGCCATCGCTGGCATCTTCGGCGAGGTAGCGGAACCCGTAGTGTATAACTCGGTCCCTACCCCACTTCCGCTCGGTATCGCGATCCACCTTCCGCTCGACAAGGTGGAAGAACCGATCATCCGCAACTGTCACGAAGCGAAAGACGACGTGACACAGCAAATCAGCCACTTGAAGCACCCGAGACCTGTGGGATTCCAGGAAGAAGGCTGTCTCGACAAGGTTGTCCCGCATTTGCCTGGGCAATCCACCCGAGTGGATTACCGCCATAAGAGACTGCACCTGACTTCGCGCGGCATTCTCGTCACAAATCAACATGCCATGCTCTTGTGTCTTCTTCTTGAAGGCGCCAACCCGCGTCAGGTAGGAATTGAAGCGTTGGCACAACTGGAGCGTCGCGATAGTCCGCACATTGCGCGTTACGGGAAGCGAATCTTTGTGGACTATCACGAAGAACAGCGAGAGCTGGCTTTCTTTACGCCCAACTTCCGTGAGTACTTCCGTTACGAGAGCCTCTCGGTCCGTGGTCGACATCTTCCTGAAGACACTCTTGCCCGAGAGAATCTCGTAACCATGGAGTTCCGTTCGTGCACCAGCAGCCCCGAGTCTGTTCGACATGATCGACTCGACCTCGCCGGTCAGTCGGTGCCAGTCCCAATCCCTACAGGCCAAACCACCGAGAACGAAGTGCGTAGTGGAGGCGTTGGATCGACCGTCGTCGCCACTGTCATCAAGATAGAGAAGGTGCATGAGGGTAAATACTACACAAAAAAAAAGGCGACTGGGATTCTCGAGCCGCCAAGATAGGGCAACTCCCCAGTCGCATAGACAATACTGCCCAGATAGCCCTTCACAGTCAATAACGAATCCTCCAGGCGAATGGTTTCTGGAGCCCCTCCAAGAGGGATTCTCAATCCCTTGTGGGCGTGTAAGTCGTTGGAAGAAAAAGGGTTAAACATGAACTGTGACCGGATTGTGACCCGGATATTCCTAACCAAGGGAGCGAAATGATGCGACACCCCCGAAAAGACATCCCCTGGCTACCCGTTGCCCAGGCGCTGGCGAGCGCGGGCCACCGGGCGACCCCTGGCCTCGATCCGCCGGGCGGCGCCCGATGCGAGATGCGCCGGGTGGGCGGCCGTTGGCAAGCACGGATACGGCACGCGCCGGCCGGCGTCCCGAGGGCGGCACGCCGCGTGGTCAACCGGCGCACGGTGCCACTGTTCCTCGACATCGACGCGATCCAAGCCGATGCCCCGCTCGTGGATCTCAGCGCAGTCCGACGGAGCGATC
>JBDHHP010000248.1:0-5346 GCA_039589275.1 Gemmatimonadota bacterium
CGGATACCTGCCAGAGAACAACCCCCTCTACTCTGACATGTTGGTTGTCGAGTATCTGAGCTTCGTTGCCGACCTACGGGAACTGGCCGGTGTCCAGCGCAGAAGCGCCATCGATGACGCGGTCGCCGCGACCCGGGTCGGCGAGGTCTTCTATCGACCCATCGGGGAGCTCTCGAAGGGCTTCAGGCAGAGGGTCGGCTTGGCCCAGGCGATTCTGCACAGGCCGGATCTCCTGGTACTCGACGAGCCGACGGAGGGGCTGGATCCAAACCAACGAGTTGAAATCCGACGACTGATTGAGGAGTTGGGTAGAGACCACACGGTAGTGCTCTCGACTCACGTACTGCCCGAGGTTCAACACACATGCTCGCGGCTGCTGGTGATTCATGAGGGCAGGATCGCAGCAGATGGGCCGGTTGACCAGCTCATGGCTCAAGCCAGTGGGGCCGTTCAGATCACGGTTGAAGTCGACGGAAGCGGTGTCGATGAGCAGATCGGCGGTCTGGCAGGTGTGACGCGGGTGAATGAGGTGCACCGCGATCCGTCGGGGCGGGTGTCGCTGGCGCTAACCGCGGATAGTTCTCAGGACGTTCGGCCCGCGATCTTCGGATTGGCCAGGGATCAGGGGTGGACGCTGTACGAGCTGCATCAGGAAACTAGGAGTCTGGAGGACCTGTTCCAGGAACTGACCTCAAACACGGAGTCGGCATGAAACCGATCTGGACAATTGCCCGACGCGAGCTGAGGTCGCTGTTTGACCACCCCACGGGCTACATATTGCTCGTCGTCTTCGTTGGGCTCAACAACTTCCTCTTCTTCCGGCAGGCGTACATAACCGGCGTGGCCTCGCTCAGGCCAATGCTGGACCTGTTGCCTTGGGTGTTCCTGTTCTTTGTGCCCGCCGTGACAATGCGGGCTCTGGCTGAAGACCTACGCGCTGGGACTCTGGAGGTCGTCCTCGCTCAGCCTATTAGCGAGGCGGAGCTCCTGGTCGGCAAGTACTTGGGGCAGCTGCTGTTCATTCTCATTGCTCTTGCCCTGACTCTGGCGATTCCGGTCGGTTTGGGTCTGGGTGCGGATCTGCAGGTCGGTGTCATCCTCGCGCAGTATGTTGGCGCTGCGTTCCTTGCGTTGGGGTTCACGGGGGTGGGGATCTGGACCTCGAGCCTGGGCAAGAACCAGATCACTGCCTTCATCGTTGGTGTCGCGGTGATGTTCGTTTTGATCTTCCTGGGTCTGAATGCCCTGATCGTCGGCCTTCCTCCGGTCCTGGCCACGTTCGCAGCAAACCTCAGTGTGTTGCCCCACTTCGCCAACGTGACCAGAGGTGTGATCGATCTCAGAGATGCCATCTACTTTCTGACACTTGCGGCGGTGTTCTTGGCGCTCGCCTACATGGCACTGATGGGTCGCAAGCTCGCACCTAAAGGCGACGCCTTGAAGCGGCTCCGGCTGGGGACAGGGCTGATAGTACTCGTGCTGATCGTCGTGAATCTGTTTGGCAGGCATATCGGCGGACGGATTGATCTGACACCCGGCAAGGTCTACACCCTTTCCGGGTCCACCAAGGACCTGCTGGGCGACCTGGATGACCTGGTCACGGTCAAGCTGTTTGTCTCCCGCGAACTGCCGCCCGAGATCGCGCTGCTTGGTCGGGACATCGACGACCTGTTGAGCGATTTCCGGTCTGCGGGGAAGGGGATGGTGCGAGTAACGGAAAGTGACCCGGCCGACGATCCGGACGCCGCTAGCGAGGCGCAGTCGCTCGGCATACCCCCGGTCCAGTTCAACGTGGTAGGACAGGGTGAGTTGCAGGTGAAGGAAGGTTATCTGGGTATGGCCGTTCAGTACGCCGACGACACAGAGATCATTCCACTAATTCAGCGTACCGACGACCTGGAGTACCGCCTAGCATCTTTCATCCGCAGCCTCACTCGAGAAAGCGAACCGGTAATTGGACTGGTTGAAGAGCGGGTTCCCGGTCAGGAGCAGACCGGAGGGCTGAACTTCTTGCGGCAACAACTCAGCAGCATGTACCAGGTGCGGACCATAGACCTGGAGACGGATACCCTGAGGTCCGGGGAGCTCTCTGCCGTGGTCTTGGTCGGATCTCCAATGACAGCCGCGGATTCCGTGATAGAGAAGGTGTTGGCCTACCTCAGGGCGGGTGGCAGCGCTCTGGTCATGGCCAGCGGAATGCAGATGTCACCGCAGCCCAACCAGCCGTTTGCCGGTCCGATGCCTATAGCGTGGAATCGGCTCTTGGAGCCGTACGGCGTGTCGATCAAGGGCGACATGGTGTATGACCTCGCGTCTAATGAACAGGTCTCAATACCAGGATCGATACCTGGGTTCAGGCTGTTCGTGAACTACCCGTTTTGGCTGCGTGCCCTCAGCACCAAGCAGTCGGCGCTGAACCAGGATATCGAGTCGGTCTTCATGCCGTGGTCCAGCCAAATCGACACGGCCAGGGCAGTCCCTGGCACCGTGACTCCGCTGTTCACCACCAGCGAAGCGGGTGGACTGGAGGAGGGACAGGCGTTCATCTCACCGCAGCGGAACGACTACCCGACCGAAAATCTGGCCGCGCGGCTGGTCGGGGCACTGATCAACCCGCTGGGCGCCGAGGTGGGCGAGACGGCAGCGGAAGGAGAGGAAGTCGAGGGTGACAGAGTGGCTGCGGACCAGCTGCCGAGTGGGCGGATAGTGGTGCTGGGCAACGGCGATGTCGTGCGCGATGCCTGGGTACGAAATGCCACGCGGAACATCGTCTTTGCGTTGAATGCGGTGGATTGGCTGGCCCAAGACGAAGGTCTGATTGCGATTCGGTCGAAGGACCGTTCGCCGCCTCCATTGGTGTGGGACGGATTCGAGCGCGACTTCGTCAAGTACGGCAACATGATCGGTGTGCCGTTGCTGATCGCACTCGCGGGACTCGTGCGACTGCTACAGCGCCGCAAATCCACGCAGCGACGTTATGTACCTCTGGACGCACCGGAGGCAGCATGAATCCGAAGCAACTGAAACTCATCGCTATCGCTCTGGCTGTCGCGCTGAGCCTCTGGGGCCTGTCCGAGTTGCTGAGCGGGCGGAGCGATGACGCGGAGACGGCGCTGGTGATTCCGGCGCTTCAAATAACGGACGTAGATACGGTCGCGTTCGTATCAGAGACCGATACGGTCGTTTTGGCTCGATCGGGTGACGAGTGGACGGTTAACGGATTCCGCGCGTCGTTTGAAGAAGTAGATGAGTTCTTTGCAGCGCTGTCCGATTCGAGTGAGGCAGAGCTGGTTGCAACGGGTACCACTGTTCACCAACGCATGGAGGTGGACGAGGAGTCAGGCACCCAGCTCCGACTCGTTGACGGTAGCATGGTTCTGAGCCACACGGTGATTGGTAAAGCTGGGCGACGCTACAATAGTCGCTACGTTAGGCTGGCAGACAGTGACCCAGTCTACCTGTATGTCGGGCCGATGAGCCGCTTTGTGAGCCGCGAAGTTGACGACTGGCGAGACAAGAGGATTCTGGACATCGAGCCGGATAGCATTGAGATGGTTGCAGTGCAGCGTGGCGGCGAGCGGTACACTCTAATGCGCGGGCCGCAAGGATGGACCTTCGCCACGGGATCGCCGGCCGATTCCGCGGCGGTGAGCCGCGTGCTGAGCCAGTATGTTTCGGTTGACGCGAGCGGCTTTGCCTCCGAAGCTCAGGCCGACTCGGCTGACTTTACAGGCCCTGACCGCACAGTCACGCTGGTGGGCCAGCCAGGAGACACGCTGGCCTCATTGCTCTTCGATTCGACAGCCTCGGCTTTCTGGGTGCAGAAGCGGTCTGGTGGCACGATCTACCGCATTCTGCAGTGGAAGGCCAACCAGATGATGCCGGCGGAAAGCACTCTGGTGGCGGAGCAGGGAGGATAGGAACCAAAGGGAGCAAGATGAGTCCCGTGACTCTCCGCACATTGATGGTGACTATCCCAGGGCTGGCCTTGGTGTCTGCCTGCGCGGACAGCCGGCGGCCGGTCACCTTTGACTCGTATGATGAACCCGAAGATCCCTCGCCCGACGCCTCCGCCGATTGGTCGGCTGTTGAACCGGGTTTACACGCCTCGGTGGGGTCGATAGACCAGCTCTATGCCAGGAGCTCAGTGCCGAAGCTGGAGCAAACCAGCGAGTGGAGTGGAACTGCATGGCTGGGCGAGAGGGTGTCCGCTCAGTTGGTGCTGTGGTCCGGCACACCAGTGCAGCAGATGCGGTTCGAGTTCTCCGATTTCGCGGCGCTGAACGGCGAGCCGTTGCCGGCGAGCATCGCCCAGGCGCGGTTTGTACGCTATGTGCTCACCGACGAATTCGGCGACGGCGACGGATGCGCCAGACGCAAACCGGGGGATTTTCCTGCCTACCTCTCGCCGGACGCTCTAGACCACGTCGCGGTGTTCGACAAAGCGGGCAACACGGCGCGTCCCGTATGGATCACGATCGAGGTGCCGCGCGATGCCGCGCCGGGAACGTACACGGGTGACCTGCGCTTGTTTGCGAGCGACCAAGCAGTGCAGACCTTCGATCTGGAGCTGGAGGTCCTCTCGCGGACTCTGCCTCCACCTGCCGAATGGGAGTTTCACCTCGACCTGTGGCAGCATCCTTACGCCGTAGCGCGCATGCATGAGGTCGAGCCGTGGTCGGATGCGCACTGGGAGCTGTTGCGACCGATCATGCAGATGCTGGCCGATGCCGGGCAGAAAGTCATTACCACGACGATTACCGAGAAACCGTGGGCAGGACAGACGTTGGATCCCTTCGAGTCGATGGTCATCTGGACCAAGCAGGCAGACGGCAGCTGGGAGTTCGACTATACGGTGTTCGACAACTGGGTCGAGTTCATGATGGATCTGGGAGTCGAGAAGCAGATCAACGCTTATTCGTTGCTTCCTTGGACGTCAGAACTCACGTATCTCGACGACGCGAGTGGAGAGAAGGTGACCGTGGAGGTCGAACCGGGTTCGGCCGAGTACGTGGAGCTGTGGACTCCGTTCATCATCGATTTCAGATCTCACCTGGAGGAGAAGGGCTGGAACACCATCACCAATCTCGCGATGGACGAGAGCAAAGGCGACAAGATGCAGCTGATGCTCGCCATGATGGATGAGCTGGCACCCGAGTTCGGCATCGCGTTTGCCGACGACCAGAAGTCGTACAAGCTCTACCCCGACCACATCAAGGACCTGTGCGTCTCGTACGCCGCCATGATTGATGAACCCGACCTGGAGTATCGTAGATCCAAGGGGTATCCCAGCACGTTCTACGTTTGCTGTCGCGATCCGTTTCCCAATACCTTTACCTTCTCGCC
>JBDHHP010000249.1:0-7368 GCA_039589275.1 Gemmatimonadota bacterium
CGATCACCAGGACGCTGGGCGTGGGGGTGATGGCGAGTGTAACATCGAGGCGTGTGGTCTCTCCCGAGCGGACCCGTACCTCGTGGAGCTCGACAGGTTGGCGGCCGGGATAGCTGGCCCGTAGGGCGTAGGTTCCGGGCGGGACGGCGTTGAGAAAGAAGGACCCGTCCGCGTCGGTCTGAGCCGCGAGGCCAGTGCCCACGACGACGACTTCGGCTCCCTCAAGCGGCCGGTCGCCCGGGCCGAGCACGCTGCCTGCGATCCTGCCCATCGCCCCCTGAGGCCACAGGGCGCCCGGCTTGAGGGTGAGTAGGACTACCGCGACAAGGACCGGGAGTCGGGCCACGCCGGTGGCCAGAGCGGACGGGCGTGCTGCTTGGATCGTACGATTGCGCATGGGAGCCCTCCACCAGACGAGGCGAGTCGACGCTACGCGGACGCAGGTCACGGGCTGCGCGTCCTCAGGACCGTCTCAGGGCCTCCCTGAAGCCGGCGTGAATTCCACGTGAATCCCGCGGCTGACCCGAACCGGACTAGCCGAAGGGCCAGTGGGAGCGGTGCTCGGCGCGATGAGGACGGTTGCCGTTTGGGTTGCCGTTTCTCCAGGCAAAGTCCGACATCGAGTACGGCAGAATGTCGTGCCAACGCTCGGAAGCCCGCGAAATGCCGACATTATGTCGTCATTGCTATATCCCCTGAGCCGAATGGGGTTCAGGGGGTCGCGGGTTCAAATCCCGCCGTCCCGACTGGGTAACCAAATGCCAGACAACCGGTTAGGTCGTCTGGCATTTTCTCGTCCAGATCCACGCCCCAAACTTTGCACCAAACTTTTTCCGCCAGCCAGCACCGCGATTAGGAGATATGTCCCAATCTGGGCACCCGATGCCCCTGGAGGGGCCTAGCGGCATACACCTGAGACGCCCAATCTAGATCGTGCGCTGTGTGCGGGATTCCTCATTCGCCACTTGACCCGGTACTCTTGGGTAGACACTTGTCGATGGCGACCTGAGATTCCGTCCATCTTGGTCCACACGTGTCAGTACTTGCACCTTCGGAGGTTCTTGATGGCTGACGAGGTCTTTAAGCTTCCGGGCTCTTCGTATACGGAGCTTGTGAAGATCATTCGGGCGTACGGTCACGCACCAGACGAAGCTGTTCCGAAGGACGTCGCTGATCGTGCCAGTATGGATCCGACACAGGTGAGCCGTAACAATGGCTTCCTCTTGTCGATTGACGTCATCTCAGGAGGCAAGAAGAAGTCGCTCACTCCGAACGGGCGAGCGCTTGCCCAAGCTCTCGACTTCGAGATGCCGGATCAGATCGAAGCGGCATGGCGGGTAGTTGCGAGCGAAAGCGATTTCCTCCGCAAGATTGTCTCGGCTGTCAGAATCCGAGGCGGGATGGAGCTATCCTCGCTTCGTAACCACGTGGCGTACACGGCGGGTGAGCCCAAACGGCCCAAGAGTCTGACGGGCGCTGGCTCCGTCGTCGATGTCTTGCAGGCGGCTGGGCTACTTCGAGAGCAGGATGGCAAGATTGTGGTCACCTCGGAAGGATTCCAGCCGTCGCCTGAAGGTGAGATGGCTGAAGATGAGAGGCGGCGCACGAAACTGGACGCAGAACGAGCAAAGATCCAACACGACGTTCCGGCGGTACATGGCCAGCCCATCTCGATTCAGATCCGCATTGACTGCAAACCGGAAGATCTTGACGAATTGGGCCCAAAGTTGCGTGCGCTGATGGACTCGCTCCGGGAGGACCAGGGCAGTATGTCAGACTCAGCCGCTGACTAGGCTACCTGCAATGGCGAATCCATTCTGGCGGGCGACTGCCGAGGCAGTGGTCGCGGCTGTTGATGCCGTCTACGTCACAAACGGAACTGCTGATGTGGAGCGGGTAGCGGACTTCGCCCAGCTGACATCTACGAACGCCGAGGCGGCGTTGGCATTGGCGATGGATCTCGGTTTTCTCACTAGCACAGGGAGTGACTATTCCCCACTGAGTCCACTCTGCCGAGCATTTGCCTCACCAAACCAGAGGCGCAAGGCAGCCGCACTGCGGATTGTGCTAGAGGCGTACGTCCCGTTCACCCTCTTCCGCGACCGTCTGATTGCGACAGAGGACGCAACGGCCGCGGCCAAGCAGATCAAGATTCTACTGAAGCTCGATGTCCACCACGACGATATCAAGGACACCCTTCTCAGCCTCGGGCAGTACAGCCAGGCGCTCGTGGCGGAGGGCGGCGGTGTCTATCGAGCAAAGGAAGCCGCAGCGGACGACCCACTTGAAGCGCTTGCAGTGGGCTGTGCTGAGGATACGGCTGCCGAGCGGCGTATAAGGCTCCAACTCGGGGCCCAGGCTGCCGATCAGGTGTCCCGAGATGATGTCATCGTACCGCTCTCCAATGCGCTACAGCGTGCCTCGGCCAAGGACGGGAGAGGAGCGGTCCTCGCAGCCGGAAACGCGGTTGACTCGTACCTTACCGAGTTTGGTCAGCGTGCCAATGTGAACCTTGCTGGCAAGCATGGCATCAACGCGAAAGCGGAAGCGCTTCAGCAAGGCACGGTCCTTCCCAAGAAACTGCTCAACGTGTCGAAGTACCTGGGGCATGTCCGCAATGCCGCGGACCACGGCATTGATGACGACATCAATGCGGCTTGGGATATCCGTGAGCATACTGGAGTGGAGTATGTGTTCGTTGCGTGTTCATTCATCGCCGCGGCCACCGAGAGAGAGTTAAGCGGACCCTTCGTGTTGTGAGATGTAGCCTGACCCGCTGATCCAGCTGCGGACGCGCGGTCTTGTTGATGAGGAATTAGGTTTGTGAGCATGGCAGGAACTTTGAACAATCACACTCCGGCATCGCTGGTGGGTGATCACGCCCGCAGGTGATGCGCGGGCGTCGTTAGGCCGCTCCCCGATCCAGGAGGATCCCGCGCTGGCCACACGACAACGAGGGTAAGTGAGTCAACGAAGAGAGAGTCGAACGAGGGACGGCGGCCCAGCGCAGTCGGAGCCAATCACACTCTTCCCCGGTCCGGCGCGGAGGGTGCTCCTTGCCGTTGGCTTTGTCTGCGTTGCACTCGGAGCAATCGGCACCGCGCTACCCCTGCTGCCTACCACGCCGTTCCTGCTGGTGGCAGCCGCCTGCTTCGCGCGATCCTCGCCTCGCTTCTACCGCTGGCTACTGACTAGACCCGGCGTCGGACCGATCATACGGGAATGGCGTGCCACACGCACAGTCCCGTTGCACGCAAAGCTGTGGGCCATCTCGTTGATCGTGGTGGTAGGCGCGAGCTCAGTCGTGTTCTTCGTGGGCAATCGCTGGGCTCAACTCGTGACGTGCGCCGGGCTTCTGGCTGTCATAGTGGGGCTGCTGCGACTGCCGACCGGGAGGCCAAAGTCCCGCGCTCGCCCTCTAGATCGGTAGGTCCCTTCACTAACGTCCGCGGGGCCGAGGAGTCGGAGTCGCCCAAGGTCCAGGTACTGCTCGCGCTCAGGGAGATCGAGTTCGACCGCGCGACGGGCAAGCTGTCCGATGAGAACTATGAGGTCCTCAAGGCCAAGTACTCCAGACTCGCGCTCGACGCGATGGATGTGGAAGAGGGCGCCGAGTCGGGTGCCGCCAGCGATGCCGCCGAGGAGTTGATCCGGCAGGCGGCACGCGCCAAGACGTGTCCTAACTGCGGCGTTGCTCCAAGTGCGGCCAGAAGCTCGAGGTCGCGGCGGGCTCAGGGACGCAGCGTGGCGGATCGTCTTGTTCCAGTTGCGGCTCGCGGCTGGCGCTAGGACCCGCTCCGCCGTCCGCAACTCTCGCTAGGACCACCTCCTTGAACGGCTTGAAGAACTCTTGAAGGCTGACGCCCAGGGGAGCCAAGATCGCCGCCAGAGAATCCACCGTAACGCCGCTCTCACCGCGCTCCAGCCTCCTCTTGCACAGGCGGGCCTGCGCTTGATCTCCCGGACGACTCGCTCAGATCGCATTCGGCCGGTGTAAGCTTGCAGACGGTCGGTGTAAGCGTACAAACGGCGGATGTAACGCTGCAAACGACGGATGCAACATTACAGATGGCGGATGTAAGGTTGCAAACGACGAATGCAACGTTACAAATGGCCGATGTAACGTAGCAAACGGCGAATGTAAGCTTACAAACGATCGATGTAAGCTTACAAACGACCATCGGAAATGGACCATGACTCTTGTAACCCCTATCACCGTAACGTGTTAGGCCGTTTGACGCCGAGACGTGCGGTACGCCCACACCGGACGGCCACCGAGTGAGCAGTTCAAGTGATAGGTGACAGGTATTCTCACCTGATGGGTAACAGTCAGCGTTCACGTTTGGTGCGGCCGCGGTGGTCGTGAATGCGGTAGTCCTGTTCATCCAACCAGCCGAGGTGCACGGGGCCAAAGAAGACGTTCCAGGTGCCATCCGCGAGGGGCTCGAGGCCGACCGGGAGCTCGGCCAGGACATGTGAGACGTTGACCCAGCGGGCGTTCCAGCGGATGCCGCCGTTGCGGGACACGCGGCGGAGCTCGAAGTGCGGCGGGTACTCGGTCCGCCGTCACCGGTAGCGCCTGGCCACACCCATCACCCACCACCGGACCCTGTGCCTCCGGATAGCAACACTTCCCGGGCGATCACGCGGCCCAGACTCGTTCGCAGCGGACCGAGATCCACAATCGCCTCATCCCGGTCTCTGAGTGTGGCGAATACCCGCTCGTCTACCGCGTTCCACTTCGCCTGGAAGTCGTCTAAGGCCGCCATGTTGGGATAGCCCTCCATGATCATCACGTCCCAATCGTCAGGACTCGCCGGCCACTTCGTTATGATCTTGTAGTCCACCAGCAGACCCTGGCGCACAGCCTCCTCCAGCTCCAGGCGAAAGTAGCGGTCCAATGCCTCCATGTAGTGGTCGAACGTGCCAGGCTTGGTTCGCACGAAGACGAGCTGCCACACGACACCGTCCTCGTACGCCCGTGTAGGCGCCTGACCGCTGAGAGGTGTCGCCGAAGACAGCAGGGCGAGCAGGATGACCGCGGGTGCAAGGGGAATTCGTGTATTACGCACTTGACGCCTCCTTTTTCCTATTGCGGATCACCCCAATCTGTCGCCCGGGGTCAGGGTGGCGTAAGACCGGCCCGCAAACACCGGCGCCCGGCGCGGGTTAGATGGCGTCTTTGATGCCGCGACCAGTCGCCCCTTTCATCTGAAATGACGCCGCCGGCACCTCGCTCATCAGAGTCCCAGATGGATCGCGATCCCGCAGAGGAAGATCGTCGCGCCAGCCAGTGGGTGACTGGCCCGCCCAAGGCGCTCTGTCGAGATGAAGCCTAGGCCCAGTCATCGTCGCGATGGTGACCACTCCAAACACTCCGGCGACCAAGAGGACCGCCCAAGGGTTCAGCGCAGTGGCGGGGTACATTAGAAGCGGTATCAGCGGCTCGCACGGACCGAAGACGAAGATCGTGAAGAGAATCCACGGTGTGAGACTTCGGCCATCGGCACCATGCGGATGCACGTGGTCGGTGTGGTGCGAATGGGCGTGGACGTGCACGATGCCGCTGGAGTGGACGTGGGTGTGTGTGTGTGGCTTGTTACGCAGCGCCCTGATGGTGCCCCATGTACCATAGGCAATGCCGAAAGCCATGAGCAGCCATGCCGCGATCTCTCCACGCTGAGATTCAATGAGCTCTAACTGCCTTAGCGTGATCCCCGCGGTAATGCCCACTAGTCCAAGGGCGACCGAGCTTCCTATATGACCCAGTCCGCAAAGGGCTGTAATCCAGAGAGTCTTGCGGAGCGACCATTGCCGCGCCTTGGATAGCATGACAAACGGCAGATAGTGATCCGGTCCGAGGAGCGTGTGCACAGCGCCAACAGCAGCCGCGGCACCCACGAGAATGAGGAGTTCTTGCGACATAGCGCGCCTTGTCTACCGAGTCCATCATTGGAGTGTGCGCAGTCCGCTGCCCAGTCCAAGCACGACTGCCTTAGGCCTATCTGACGGACCCGCACACCAGTGGATCGGCTACGCTAGGCCGATGCGACCGCCTTCACTGGCCCACGCGTGACCGCTGTCGGATCGTCCAGCACGTCGAACACCTTGGCGCTGAGATTACTGAAGGCGGAATCACTCTGGACCTGCGCTACTAGCGGTCCCGCAAGGAACGCCTGCAACGAGGACTCGTCATCGAACAGGTAGATCCCGCCGGCTTCGCTCCCCCCTTCGTTCATCAGCCAGATCTTCCATCGGAGCCCATCGACGGCGGCGAACTCGGTGGCGAGGGAGCTGGCAGTCTGCTCGAACTCGGCGCGTGAGATGCTGAAGTTGAAATCCAGCTGTAGAAGCTTGCCGGACATGGCTGTACCTCCGCAGGGCTGCAAGAGCGCTCAGTGGCTTAGCGGTCTCGCAGCTGGAGCGGCTTCGGGAAGTCCGTCTCTTTGGCAGCGGGATCGCCGTGGCCATCGGCGCGGGGCGCGTGGGGCTAACTTGCCGTGTGAGGCGGAGAGCGCAAGATCGAATATGGACAGGACGTGTCGGGCTTTGGCTGCGGCAAGTGGCTTGGGATCGGAGCATTGCCGTTGGCCAATCCCTCGAAGAGACCCGTCCATCAACTTCCGCTTTCGCGATCGGCGACGGGCCGCAGCAAAGCTAGAATACACACCCCCCATCAGTCAGGCCGTTACTTCTCACATCGGGGCGTGGCGGAGGGTACGCAAGAGGAAGGGGTAGGCTTACCGACCCCCCGAACCCCACGCGGGTCAGGGAGCACGGCAACCACGACATCCTGGCATAGCGGGCATCCGCTCCTGATCCTACGCTTGATTCCGATCAGTATGTCCGACACTCCCACCACTGAGAAGCAGCGGAACCGGGTAGGGCTTCACCGGGGAGAGATTCCCCACTGGTGCAAAACCGGCCGATTCCGAACCGCACTCCAGATAGCCCGCCGACCCTTGTCTTAGTCCCTGCCACACACCCTAACCCCGCGCCCGACCTGGGCTTATCAGCACCAAAGAGGTGTCTCTCGCCTTCCCGTGAGGGAGTCAGACGCGGCTGGCACGCCGGATGCCCCTAGGAGCGGAACGAAGACACAACCGGAGGATATCGTGCCACCCAAGAGTAGAGTGACGGCCGGTCTCTGTTCGACCTGCGACAACGCTCCCACCTGCACCTACCTGCGTTCGCGCGGAGGTCCTGTTTACCAGTGCGAAGAGTTCTCTGCCTTCACCCCGCCCGAGGTGAGGACGCGGAAGCCAAGCCTGCGCGTTCCCGCCGCGGACAATCCAAGGGCGACAGCGGTGAGGCCCAATGAGCTGCTTGGATTGTGCAGCACCTGCGAGGACTGGGAGACTTGCACGT
>JBDHHP010000250.1:0-5506 GCA_039589275.1 Gemmatimonadota bacterium
CGTCGCCGGGCTCAAGGTATACGACGTGACCGACCCCATGAACATTGACCTGATCGCATTCGAAACGAACAACGAGACTTACGATGTCATACTCATTCCGCCGTTGGCAATCGTGGTCGGTCCCGACGGCCTCCACCAGTACGACTACACCGACGTCGCGACGACTGGGGAGCTCGTGCTTCTGAGTCACCTCGACGTGGTGAATCCGCTGCCGACGGCCTCGTCCATGCGATAGCCGGTAGTCGCGGCGCTGGACCAGGCTCGGGCGGCTCTGTCACGGATGTGGGAAGGGGTGGTGCGTCCGTGAGTACCAGCCAAAGCAACCTCCTCGACCTGCAGTTCATTGTATTAGGACCTGATGTAATCCATATCGGCGATCGGGTCGTTCTTGTTCTGGATGAGCATTGTCGGTTTGTTGATCAGCTTCACGCGATCGATGTGCAATCGTTTGCCCAACTGATCGTCAGGATCTCAGCGTTAGGCTTGCTGTGTCAGTATCTGTGTCAGTTAGGTCCTGCAAAGTCTTACATAAAGGAGTGCAAAGTACTGCAAAGGACGACACGAACTCGCGGTTAAACAACAAGATGTAACGAAATGATGTAAAACTTGGCCCGCCTCTTAATCAGTAGGTTCGGGGTGGACCTCCGCGCGGGCTTCGCCCGTGCTCGGTCTGCTCTTCCCATCGTCCCATCCCCACACCTCGCAACGAGTCCCTGGTGGGGTATGAAGACCGCGGATGTACGCGGAAACAGGCGGATTGACGCAGATGGTTGAGATAGGGC
This sequence comes from Gemmatimonadota bacterium, assembly GCA_039589275.1. Classification (GTDB taxonomy): domain Bacteria; phylum Gemmatimonadota; class Gemmatimonadetes; order Gemmatimonadales; family GWC2-71-9. The sequence goes on from JBDHHP010000250.1 coordinate 783, forward strand.
CTCAATGTCGTTTTGACGTTGGGGCCTTTCTTGTGTTTGAGAACACTAACCGCTTGAACTGAGGCTCGGGGCCAAAGTTGAGCAATATGCCGACCTCGAAAGTGCTTGCCTTAAGGAAGTTCAGGAGTTGGACTTCGTGGACCGGATAGATCTGCGATCGTGCCTTGAGTTCGAGCACGACTTTGCCCCCGACCACTATGTCAGCGCGGAAGTGACCCGTTGGTCGGCCACGGAATGTAACAGGTACCTGGCGCTCCGCCTTCAGTCCTTCACTTTGCAGTTCATTTGTGAGGGCATGCTCATAGACAGCTTCAACGAACCCGCTTCCGAGTTCGTTGTACACGCGGTAGAAGGCCCCGAGAATCGTGCCGGTGAGATCTTCGTGCAACAGCTCCTCAGTCTTCTCTCTCATGCTGCTGCACAGTATCGCACTCCTGCATCCAAGCCTCTTCATCATTCCCATGCAACACGGTGCCTATTCTTGAGATCCGTGGGCATCCGCTGGTTTCAGCGGCAATCCGCGGCCGACCAAGATCCGCGAACATCCGCCTTCTTCCGCGAAGATCAGCGGCCGACTACTACTGATTCTCGGTCAATGGGCTGCCATCTGGTCCGGCAGTTCCGCTCTCTGAAGGCAACGGGAACCAGAGTCGCCCCTTCCTTGTGTGGCTGACCGAATGTTGGCAGGTTTATTGCGCCGCCCAAGGCCGCTACCGACGCGCTACCAACAGCGGTCCTAGCCTGAGGTTGTAACGTGCCCACCAACCGTCGCGCAGCCGTTGAAGCACGGTGCTTCCGGTTCCAGGTTCCGAGCCGAAATCCTTGCTATTCTACATATGCCATCCTAGCTCTGCTCGCCTTTACCAGTTGGCTCGGTTGCGATGGGGTGGTGGATGTTGTGCCCGGCCCCGCGGTCGAGGTGCAGGTGACCCCGGTGGGTATGTCAATCACTGGCGTGGGGGCAACAGCCACGTTCGGCGTAGTGGCGCTTAACGCGAATGGCGACACGATCACGTCACCAGCCGTGTCCTGGTCCAGTCTCAATCCGCACGTGGCAACGATTGACGAAGATGGCACGGCCACCGCCGTGGCCAGTGGGCAGGTGACGATTGCCGCCGACGTAGATGGACGGGTCGGCTACGCGTTGTTGACCGTGTCAACGCCAGAGGTCGGTGCGATCATCTCATGGAGCGCACAGTACCCTGCCGCCGTTACCCTCTTTGACGTCTGGGGTGCGTCACCGACCGACGTCTACGCGGTTGGAGCCCTTGGCACGATCCTGCACTACGACGGAACCGACTGGAGGACCATGACCAGCGGGACGAGCGACTACCTCGTTGCTGTATGGGGCAGCTCATCAAGCGATGTCTACGCACACGGCTGCCCCGCCTATGACCCCAACCATCCCAACTACCGCTGCACGACGCTGCACTGCGATGGGACGGCGTGGAGCGAGCTGGCGAATGGCTACCCGCGACATCTCATGGGCGTGTGGGGTACCTCATCGACCGACGTCTACGCGGTTGGCGAGTTGGGCAGGATCATGCATTACGACGGAGCCGAATGGAGCGCCGTGACCAGCGGGACGAATCTGAACCTCCATGGTGTGTGGGGCACCTCGTCGAGCGATGTGTACGCGGTTGGTGACTTGGGCACGATCCTGCACTACGATGGCAACACTTGGAGCGGTATGAGTAGCGGGACGACGTGGCAACTCAGGGACGTGTGGGGCACCTCATCGGCCGATGTTTACGCGGTTGGAGTAGGTGGCACGTTCCTGTACTACGACGGGACCAGTTGGAGTGAGATGACGAGCGAGACGACGGAATTCGTGGACCCCGAAGCTGTATGGGGCACGTCATCCGGCGATGTGTACGTAGTGGGGTGGGTCGGTACGATCCTGCACTACGACGGGACCGAGTGGAACACCATGACGAGCGGAACCGGCGAAGACCTCCTTGGCGTGTGGGGTACATTGACCGACGTCTACGCAGTCGGGAGTAATGGCATCATTCTCCAGGGGACGCGCTGAGGCCCGACCGTCACGCGGATCTGAGGCGACCAGATGCGGAACGTGGCGCGCCCTCCGTGCCAGGTGATCGCGTTCGAGAAGCGGTGTCTAGGCGAGGAGAGACATCTGCGCGAGTAAGACGTCTCGAGTTGGCCTTGGAGATAATGCAAACGTACTGATGGTGCCTTGACGGAGAAACGATGCAAAAGCGCAAACTTGGAAGCAGTGACCTGGAAGTCTCGGCCCTCGGCCTCGGGTGTATGGGAATGAGCTTTGGCTACGGTACGGTCGCAGACAAGCAGGAGATGATCTCACTGATCCACGCCGCTGTCGAACGCGGCGTCACATTCTTCGATACCGCCGAGGTCTACGGGCCTTTCACCAACGAAGAACTCGTGGGCGAAGCCCTCGCACCATTGCGTGAGCAAGTGGTGATAGCCACCAAGTTCGGATTCAAGATCGATCCCACGGCAGAGCGGGGCATAGGAGGGCTGGACAGCCGGCCGGAGCACATCAAGCAGGTAGCCGAGGAATCGCTCAAGCGACTCGGGATCGAGACGATCGATCTGTTCTATCAGCACCGCGTCGACCCGGACGTGCCGATCGAGTACGTAGCGGGGGCAGTGCAGGACCTGATTAAGGAAGGCAAGGTCAAGCACTTCGGCCTCTCCGAAGCCGGGGTGAAGACGATACGCCGCGCGCACGCGGTCCAGCCGGTCGCCGCACTCCAGAACGAATACTCACTATGGTGGAGAAAGCCTGAAGCTGACGTGCTGCCGACGCTCGAGGAACTCGGGATCGGTCTCGTGCCGTACAGCCCTCTAGGGAAGGGCTTTCTCACGGGCAAGATCGACGAAAGCACCACGTTCGACGGTGGCGACTTTCGCAACGTCATTCCGCGCTTCACGCCGGAGGCGCGGAAGGCCAATCAGGCGATGGTCGATCTGCTTGCCGCGATCGGAGAGCGGAAACAAGCCACACCTGCTCAGATCGCGCTCGCCTGGTTGCTGGCCCAGAAGCCGTGGATCGTGCCGATCCCCGGCACCACGAAGCTCGCGCGTCTGGACGAAAACCTCGGAGCGGCGGCAATCGAACTCACGCCCGACGATCTCAGTGAGATCGACAGCGCTGCCTCGAAGATCATGGTGCAAGGGGCCCGGTACCCTGAGGAAATCGAAAAGCTGACCGGTCGTTGAGGGGAGTTATGAGAACGGAAACAGCATCAAACAAGACGCTAGATAGCCACAAAGGGCTTGCACCTTCAGACAAACGCTTCAATCACATTGTGTTGATTGGCGTTACCTCCATCCTGCTTATGGCATCATCTTGTGTCAATAGAATGAATACCAACGGCAGCGATTTGATAGTTATTGAGGAGCAAGGCAGCTTTGCCGTTGGTGGCACAGTGATCACCAGTCCCGGCACTTTCGATCCATACAACGCGACCCCGGCAGGACAGACTTTTCGTGGTGATCATGCCTATGTCTTTTATCAAATTCCGGTTGAAGCACGCCAATTGCCGTTAGTTATGTGGCATGGTTTCGGACAGTTTTCTAAAACGTGGGAAACGACGCCCGATGGACGCGAAGGATTTCAGAACATCTTCTTACGCAGGCGTTTTCCCGTCTATGTCATCGACCAGCCAAGGAGAGGTGATGCCGGTCGCAGCACGGTAGCCGCCACCGTTACACCAACACCAGACGAACAGCAGTGGTTTGGCACTTTTCGCATCGGTATATGGCCGGACTATTTCGAGGGAGTACAGTTCTCGCGTGATTCAGCTACACTGAATCAGTATTTCCGCTCCATGACACCCAGCACCGGGCCGATCGATGTAGAGGTCATGTCTGATGCGGTTGCGGCACTGTTCGCTAGAATTGGCCCGGCAATTCTCGTAACGCATTCACATTCCGGTGGAATGGGCTGGCTCACCGCAGTCAAGAATCAAAATGTAAGAGCTATAGCCTCTTATGAGCCGGGAAGCGGCTTCCTGTTTCCGGAAGGGGAAGTACCTCCACCTATGCCAAGCTCAGGTGGTACACTCGCAGCTGTTGCAGTGTCTATGGCGGAGTTTGTGCGACTCACCGAGATCCCAATCGTCATCTACTATGGTGATAACATACCCGCTGAGCCAACCGCCAACCCGGGTCAGGATGGATGGCGGGTGCGTCTTGCAATGGCACGGTTGTGGAGGGATGCAGTGAATCGACATGGTGGCGACGTGACCTTGGTGCATCTGCCGGAAGTGGGTATCCGAGGCAACACACACTTTCCGTTTTCGGACCTGAACAACCTCCAGGTCGCAGATCTTCTATCTGAGTTTCTAGAGGAGAAAGGGTTGAATTGATTATGAGAGCCTCAATTCTAGGAGTGTTTATATCGATAGTGAGTGTGCAATGGGTCAGCGCACAGCAAGCGAGTGTGGAACAAGAGATCATTGATCTCTCCAGAGAGAAGTGGCGCTGGATGTCGGAGCAAAACGCGGACACCCTTGCTACACTCTTCCACGACCAGGCACGATTTGTCCATATGAGCGGAACCTGGGGGCGATATCATCAGAAGCGGGAGAATTCACTACAAGCAAGCTGATGTCCACCAGGTTGTGGTAGAAGTTGTTGACGACACTGCCATCCTTTGGAACCGCATTACTCTCTTGGCCGAGGTTCGGGGCAATGAGGTGTCGAACCCTTTTACGGTTACCGAATTCTACAAA
>JBDHHP010000251.1:0-10194 GCA_039589275.1 Gemmatimonadota bacterium
GACCCGCACTTGTGTGACGCCCTGATTACGCTGAGCCACCGCAATACAAGGCAGAAGCTATACGAGCCAGGCCAGTCAGGCTTCGCGTGCGACGAACCGCACTTCGACATCCTCTGGGCAGGAGACCTCGATCGCGATGGAAAACTAGATCTACTCGTGACGTTCAGCTCCAAATACAGCTACTATCCACGTCAGCTGTTCCTTTCCTCCTCCTCCCGACCCGAGGATCTTGTTTCCGAGGTGGCGCGGTACGAACGGTTTGCCCAATAGAGTGACATGCCAAGCCCAACACTACTTTCCCGTGATATCATGCGACATACCTTACGGTTTTCAATCTCCTTGACAATGCTGCTCGTTGCGTGCAGCGGCGAAGATCCCGAGCCACCGGCTGCCGGTTCGGAGAACGCACAAGACGCATTCTGGGCCTCACTCCAGACCCTCTGCGGACAGGCCTTCACTGGCACGTTGGTGGAGATGTCACCACCCGACACGTCGTTCGCGGGGAAAGTGCTCGTTATGCATGTGAGGGAATGCCAGGACAGTGTGGTGCGAGTGGCGTTCTTGGTGGGCGAAGACCGGTCTCGCACTTGGGTCGTCTCGCGTACGGGGACAGGACTGCGGCTCAAGCACGATCATCGTCATGAGGACGGAACCGAGGATCAAATCACGCAGTATGGCGGTGACACTTCTGAATTGGGCAGCGCGGCTCGACAGGAGTTTGCCGCAGACGACCACACCGCGTCGCTGATTCCGACGGCCGCAACCAACGTGTGGACGTTAGAGATCGAGCCGGGTCAGACGTTTACATATGCCCTGCGCAGGGAGGGAACCGACCGGCGCTTCCGCGTCGCGTTCGATCTGACGAGACCGGCTCCGATACCTCCTCCGCCCTGGGGGTCATAATCCTGGCCGCTGGCAGCGGCCGCCGATAGCCGGCAGCTGCCTACCTATCCGCCACCACCCAGGCCCGAAACCCGCGCTCTTCTCGTACGACCTCTGCCTGAACGCCGTGCACGGCGAACATCTCGACGATCGCTTCGGGTGCGTGGATCTTGCTTCTCATGAGCGCGATCTTCTCGGCAACTGCCACCAGCTTGACCGCGAACCGCGTATAGTCGGGCTCCTCGATTACGATACGGCCGCCGGGGCGGGCCACCCTGACCAGGTCGGCAATGGCATCGCGTTGATCGCAGAAGTGGTGCAACGCGTCCACGACCAGCACGCGATCAAACTGCTGATCGGGGAAGGGCAGCGTCTCTGCGTGGGCCCTTACCGGTCGCAGCCCGTCCTTACTCCACGCCTGGCGTAACATACCGCTTGACAGGTCGCTCACTACGATACCGCCCGTCTCGTTGCGCACCGCAGCCGCCACGCGCCCCGTCCCGCCGCCGGCATCCAGCAGCCAGCCGTCGCACGGCAGCCGCAGCAGTCCCCGTATGTCATTGGGATCGGGCGGTGGAATGACCCGTTCGTAAAGACGAGCGATGAGGTCGAAGTGGTCGGGGAGGATCTTCAACCGGGCCCCTTTGAGAGTCGAGCTAGCCGGTCTCTCCAACGAGACGTGCCAGGCGGTTTCGTATCTCGCTGACCCGCGGCTGCAGTTGTGGCTCGGCGTCTTGCCACAAGTCCACGAACCTGTTGTAGTACTCAATCGCACGATCTCGATTGCCTCGTTCCTCGTACAGCTCGCCAAGGCGAATGAAGACAGCCCAGAGGTTGACGTTGTCTATCCCGGCCCGGGACAGGAACGGTGTTTCCAAATACCGCTCCAACGTCGCGATAGCGGAATCTGGTTGGCCCGCGACGTCATAGGCACTAGCGATCTCGGGCAACTCGCACAGCGTGCACGCCGGCCGCAGCTCGCGGGACGCGAGGTATTCAGTCACAGCATCGGCGGCACGCCCCTCTGCCAGTGCAATTGCTGCCCGAGCTTGATGGAGGTCAGCTCGAGGACCGACATCGTCGCGGCTGTCTTGGGGCACCTCAGCCTCGAACCGGCCTGTCAACTCCCGAGCCTGGTCCGGCCGGCCGGCTTCGGCGTAGAGCACAGCAAATGAGAGGTAATCACGGTCCTCTGGCTCGAGCGCCAGCCAAGCCGGATCTCTCATTGGGCCGTCGAGAGTGGCTATTGCCGCTGCGCGATTGTCGAGAAAGCGTAGTTCGAGCAGAGCCGTAGTCAGCGCGTCGAACACTGATCGCGGCTGATCGATGAAGGTCATTCCCGCCTGTTCCTGTACCTGCAGTAGCTCGAGGAGATGCTCCATTGCTCGAGCGGTCCTGCCTCGAATCAGCTCGAGCGAAGCCAGCTCCCCGACTGCCATCGCCTGAACGATGGGATTCCCCGGCTGGCGCGAGCGCAGTGCTAGAATATGCTCCTCGGCAGCTACGTAGTCGAACCCAGCGCTGGCCAGTGCCGCTCTCAGGCGGAGAGCTTGGGGTTGTCCCGGGTATTCCTGCTCGAACCTATCCAGGGTTGCGGCGGCGGAATCCTGCTGTCCGATTTCGTAGAGCGACGGAATCGCGTTGGTGAATGTCACGGCAGGTGCTCCGCCCTGCTCAATCGAACGCATATACAGGTCCGCGGCGTCGGCACGGCGTCCTGCGCCGGCGTAGGCCACGGCGAGGTTGTTCAGTGCGATCCGATCGGTGGGATATTTGTCCAACAAGGTGCGGTATGCCGTAACGGCGGCCTGCTCGTCGTCGGTCACGTACGTGTGATACGCCGCTTCCGCCAGATAGCGTTCCCGTTCGGTCAGGCGATCGCGCAGTTCATAGGCGGTGTTGAATGCGCTGTCGGCCCGCTCCGGGTCTTGGTTCTGATTGGTCAGAATGACCGCAAGTTTGCGATGGGCCATTGCGAAGGTCGAGTCATCGGCAATCGCATCCTCCAACAGCGAAATCGCCCGCTCGTAGTCGGCTTCATTATTGGCCTTGTCAGCTTGTGCGTATTTGCGCAGCGCTTCGGTCGAACGCGTCGTCACTTGGGCTAGCGGCGCATCAGCCCTGATTGTCCGCAGTGACTCGCCCACCTTGGCCCGAAGGCTCGCGGACAATCTGTCGACCGCCTCGATGATGCCGCTTGCGTCGCTGGCCGTTTCGCGACCGGCCCACATGACCTCGTCGGTGGCGACAGCACTGAGGCTGCTCGATACCACGAAACCAGTGCCGACCGACAAGATCTCTCCGCTGACCATCGCCTTGAGTCCTTCACGTTGCGCCACTTCGCGCGCTAGTTCCGTGGTAAGCGGCGCATCCGGATCGCGTTGCATGCGGGCCAACACGCGCTCGATTTGGACCGGTTCCAACACGGTCACAGTCGGAGACTGCGCGAGATCGATGCGAAACAGCTGTGTGACAGTCTCGCCGAGCGTCGAGTCGGTGGTTCGATTGTCGAACACCGACAGCACAATTCGATCGCGCTCTTTGAGCACACCCGACGCGACCAGCGTTCCGACCGGTCCGATCCCCAGTAGACGGAGCGCCATGTAAACGGCAACGAGCCCGCCATACAATCCAAACATCACTCCGCCACTAGCCACGACTCGACGCCAAGACAGCCAACGCTCCATACGATTCGCCGGTGTGGCAGTGGTAGTCCCGGCCTGACTGGCAGCACGTCGGCGCTCGGCTCTGCCAGTGAGTAGGGCGACAGGCAGCCCAAATCCAACCAGCACGATCGCACCCGTCAACGCCCAACTGGGGAGCCCAAGCAACACCATCAGAGCATAGCATACCAGGACCACTACCAACGCCATTACTGCGTAGAGTCCCATTACACGCTTGGGATCGCTGCCTTCGAGTGCTTGCTCGATACCGGTGGTGCGCCAGGCATCCGCGGGGGTGATCGCGCCGCTCGGAGTTGCCAGCGCATCAAGAGCACTCCGCAAATCGTATGCGCTCTGAAATCGATCGGCTGGCCGCTTCTCCAGGCAACGCATCACCACGCTCGCGAGCTGCGGCGGTACGGCGTCGCGTAGGTCGGTCACGGGCCTGGGTGCTTCAGATACGTGAGCGGCGAGCACCGACTGCGCCGACTCGCCGTCGAATGGAGGCCGTGCGGTGAGCATCTCGTATGCCAGGGCACCGACAGCGTACAGGTCGGCGCGGTGGTCTATGTTGGTGTCACCGGCCGCCTGCTCGGGTGACATGTAGGCGGGCGTGCCCACGGCTACACCGAAGCTGGTCAGACTGGACTCATCCCTGGCTGCACTGACCGCCTTGGCCACACCGAAATCGGTGACCAGTGCGTGTCCTTCGGACAGCAACACGTTGTCCGGCTTGATGTCACGGTGTACGATGCCCTGTTTGTGTGCCGAGGCCAGGGCGTCTACGACATCTCGTAACAGGCTCACGGCTTCGGCGATCGGCAGTTCCCCTTCCCGCGTCAGTTGATCGCGCAGGGACTCACCCTCGATGTAGGGCATTACGTAGAACAGCAAGCCGTCGGCTTCTCCGGAGTCGTGCAGCGGCATTATGTGCGGGTGGGTCAGCTTGGCTGCGATTCGTATCTCCCGCAGAAAGCGTTCGCCGCCTAAAGTTGCAGCCAAGTCGGGTCGCAGGACTTTTATGGCGACCATGCGATCATGCCGCACGTCGTGCGCCAGATACACCGTGGCCATTCCGCCACGACCTATCTCACGTTCGACCCGATAACGATCGGTGAGAGCTTGCTTCAGCTTGTCAAAGGACTGGGACACGTAGATTCGAACCGTTTGAGATCGCTAGTAGGATAAACTCGACTGAGGGTTACAGCCAAGTTGCAACCCGGACCGGCGTGCTGCGGGAAACGGCTTACGATCTAGTTAACGGGTCAAGGCTCACCGCTCGATAACCGTTGGCGCTACCGGTGCACCCTCGAACAGACGCTGCAATCCGCCAACTACGACCTGCTCTCCGTCGGTGAGACCTTCGCGCACTTCGACCCAACCCGGTCTACGTACGCCGAGGGTTACCTGCCGCCGCGATACGCTGCCCTCACTTACCACCCACACGTAGTCAGCCCCCTCCAGCGGCAGCACCGCGTCTTCAGGCACCACAACGGCGTTGGGTCGCACCTGGGTGGCTAGCCGAGCTTCAACGAACATCCCGGGCTTGAGCAAACGTCTGCCGTTTGGCACGCGGGCCTTTATGAGAATGGTGCGAGCCGGCACCTGAACGACCGGATCGACGAAGTCTACGACTCCAATGAAGTCGCGTTCCACAGAAGCGACCCGAAAGGTGACGCGCTGGCCGACTGCCAGGCGCTCGGCGTATCGTTCCGGAACCTGGAATGCGGCGCGCTGCGGGTCCACGGTCTGCAACGTCGTGAGGGTGACGGACGTCCAGCCGGACCCGCTGCAGCTCGAGTTGCGCCTCTCTGCTGCGCGCGTTGGCTTCGGCATCCTCCAGGTCGGCCTGTGATGCCGCGTTCTGGGTCATCAGTTCCTTGGTTCGGGCCAAAGCCTGAGTTGCCCTGTCCCGCTCCGCCGATAGCTGGTCCACTAGCGCCTTGAGCTCCGCATCATCCACTTTGAACAATGGCGCGCCCTCGTCCACCTCAGTTCCCTCGCGCGCGAGTATCTCGGTGAGCCGGCCCTGTACCTCCGGTCGCAGCTCGATAGACTGAACCGCCTCTACGGTGCCGGTAGCCAGTATCGCATCGATCACGGTATCGGCTCGGGCGATTACCACCTCCACCGGGCTGGGCGGCCTTCCGCCGGGTGGGCCACCCCCGCCCGCGGCGGCTTCGCTTTCACCGCAAGCCACAGCGGCTGCGAGGGGCAGTACATAAAGCAGTTTCGTGTTCACCTGTGTCGCTCTCATTCTAGAACAGTCGTCTTCCTAAAATCGCCTCGAGTCCGGAAAGAGCTAGGCGGGTGCCGTACCGCGCCTGAACTAGGCCGGCTTCGGCCTCCGAGAGGCTCACCTGTGCGGTTATTAGATCAATTATGGTGGTCGCTCCCGCCCGGTATCGCTCTTCTTGTACCCTCAGGTTCTCCTGAGCCACACCTACAGATTGCAGGGACAGTTGGGATGTCGCTCTCGCTGCCTCGTATGCCTCGTACGCCTGCACGACGTCTCGCCGCAGAGCCAGCTCCACGTCGGCCCTTACCGCCCCTGCAATGTCCCGAGCGGTCGTTGCACGTGACAGTGAGATCTCACGTTGAGCGTTGTTCCAAATAGGCAGGCTGACGGTTATACCGATGGAGGAGCGTGTCACCGCTGACGGGAAGAAGCGCTCGTCGGTCGCCGACGTCTGGCCGAACAGGTCCACTCTAGGCAGATAGCTCCCGCGCAAGGCACGGACCTGCGCATCAGCGGCACGCTGATCTGCCCGAGCGACTATCGCCTCTGGGCTCTCAGCAGCGGCCTCCCTGATAGCTTGGTCTTCTGTTAGTGGGAGGCCAGGTGCAGGCAGGGTATCTCCCTCTGCAGCGTCAACCGGTTCGAACGCACCAATGCGTCTGGCTAGCTGATAGCGTGAGACCTTGAGTGCGGCTTCTTGCCGCAACAGTGCGACTCGTGCCTCGGTTAACTCCAGCAGCAACTGCAGCGAATCTGTTTGCACTGCGGCGCCGGCGATGACACGAGCCCGTGCTACCGCAAGCTGCTCGTCCGCCCGCCTTACTCGGTCTGTTGCCACCCTCGTTAGTTCGCGCTGAGCGATAACGTCGTAGTAGTCCGTTTCAGTGAACAGTGCCGTCACAAACCGTGCTTGCAGTTCGTTGGCCACCGCACCTTCCAGCTCCGCGCCGGAGCGTCTCAGCTCGTTGAACTTGGACAGACCGGCGAAGAGGTTGAGTCGGCCGTCGAGCCGTGCGTCGACTATGGTCGAGGCAGGCTGGCCGGTTCCAATGTTGAAGAACTCGCTTGAGAAGTTCGTTGCGGTCAATTGCGCATTCACCGCAGGCACAATGAATGCTGCGATAGCCGCCCGGCGACTCCAACGGGCGTCGGCTACCTGGCGAGTGGCCGCTACATAGTTGGGATCGAGTCGAGCTGCGCGCTCGAGCGCCTGCTCCAGCGTCACGCGGGGCAGTGAGTCCTGCTGTGCGCCCACCAGAGATGGTGAAACGGCGAGCTGAAAGCCCAATGCCAGCAACAGCATCAGCTGGCCTCCGCGGTGGCCAGCTCTGGTACTCGCTTCCTGATGCTGAGCTTCTCCTGCAGCTTGTCGAGCAGAACGTAGACAACTGGCACCAGGAACAACGTTAGCACGGTAGAGAACACCATCCCCCCCACAATCGCATAGCCCAACGGACGCCGGCTGGCTGAACCGGCGCCAAGTCCGAGTGCGATTGGCATGGCGCCCATAATGGTGGCAACCGATGTCATCACGATGGGCCGCAGTCTAATGGACCCGGATTGGAGCATTGCATCGACTGCGCTCATGCCCGAACGCTTCAGCTGATTGGCGTACTCGACCAGTAAGATTGAGTTCTTGGTAACTAGGCCGATCAGCAAGATCATGCCGATTTGGCTGAACAGATTGAGCGTAGATCCTGTGATCAGCAGTGTCACCAGGGCGCCGGTCACCGCCAGCGGGACCGCGAGAATCACGGTGAACGGATGCACCAGCGATTCGAACTGCGCCGCCAACACCATGAAGACTACGACCAGTGCGAGCAGAAACGCGAAGTATAGCGCGTTGCCGCTTTCTTCCAGTTCCCGAGATTCGCCTGCGAGCGCAATGCTGCTTCCTGGCGGCAACACCTCCGCGCTCGCGGCGTAGAGCGAATCGAGCGCCTCACCCAGGGTGAAGCCAGGCGCGAGGTTGCCCGTTAGGGTTGCTGAGCGAACTCGGCTGAAGTGATTGAGCGAGCGCGGTCCCACACCCTCTTCGATACGTGCGACCGCGGAGAGCTGTACCAACTGGCCCTGCCTGCCGCGCACGTAGAGCCCCGTCATGTCGCTAGGGGTCGCCCGGTCTTCCGGCGCTAGCTGTGCCATGACATAGTACTGCTTGTTGTTGCGGGTGAACGTACTGATTCTCTGTCCACCCAGCATCGTCTGCAGCGTCCCTGAGATATCTTGGATCGGTACGCCCAGGTCTTCGGCTCGATCACGCTCGTACGCGATCGCCAATTCCGGTTTGTTGACCTTGAGTGGCGTGTCGATATTGATCAGCCCGTTGATCTGGCCCGCGCGAGCCATGAGGCGATCCATCCCAACAACCAGCGAGTCGAAGTTTGGATGCCGCACAACGAAGTTCACCGGGCTTCCGAATCCGCCGAACGCAGACGGGTTGTTGGCGAACGCGAAGATCCCTGGAATTCTAAAGAACTGCGGTTGCACTTCGCTGATCACATCCTGTGATGATCGATCACGCTCGGCCCAATCGGTGAGTCGGGTGAAGATGATGCCGCTGTTGACCCCGCCACCGAATCCCACGATGCTGAAGTAGGCTTCAACATCTTCCGTTCGTCCTAGAATGTCTTCGACTCGTGTCTGGTAATCGTCGGTGTAGGCAGCCGAGGCTCCTTCTGGCGCTATCGTCACCGTAACGAAGAACCCCCGGTCATCCGGCGGTACGAACTCTCGCTTGAGGTTCTGGAACACGATTACAGCCAGCAGCACCGTGGCGACGCCGCCGCCGACCACATACCAGCGATACCTCATGGCGTCCGTCAGTACTCCCGTGTACCAGTCCGTGATCCTCTGAAAAGTGTTTTCGAAAAAATTGAACACTCGGCCGTGCGACTTGGGAACGCGGAGTATCTTGGAGCAGAGCATCGGCGTCAGTGTGAGCGCCACGAAGCTCGATACCACTACTGCACTTGTCATCGCCAGGGCAAACTCGTTGAACAGGCGCCCTGTGGTGCCCCGCAGAAACGCGAGTGGCGAGAACACCGCCACCAATGCGATCGTCGTCGCGATCACGGCAAATGCGATCTCACTGGTTCCTCGCATCGCCGCGGTTTCCGGGCTCTCGCCCAGCTTTTCTTGGTGCCGATACGCATTCTCCATCACAATGATGGCATCATCGACCACGATGCCGATCGATAGGATCAATGCCAGCAGCGTCAGATTGTTGATGGTGAAGCCCAGCGCGTACAGCAGGCCGAAGGCCGCGATGATAGAAGTCGGAATCGCAAGACCGGGGATTATCGTCCCCTTCAGGTTCCTCAAGAACACGAAGATGATGATCACCACCAGAATGCCTGCGAGGATCAGAGTGTCCTTGGCCTCCTGGATAGATCGCACCACGAAGCTGGCACCGTCGAACGCGACGGCGATTTCCACTCCCGGTGGAAGTGCGGCCTGCACCGCCGGTAGCTCTGTGCGTATCGCTTCAGAGACCTCAATGAGATTCGCCTTGGATTGTCGGACCACGCCGATCGCAACGGCGGTGGTGCCGTTGTAGCGCAGAATCGAGCGGTCGTTCTCCGGTCCTAGCTCGACTCTCGCGAGGTCGCGCAGTTTGACTAGCTGCCCGTTCTGATTGGCTACCACCAGGTTCTGAAACTCCTCGGGGGTCCTGAGCTCGCCCATCGAACGCACTGTGAATTCGCGTCGGGACGATTCGATGCGGCCGGCCGGGACCTCGACGTTCCGAGTGCGGACCGCACTCTGTACGTCTTGTACGGTGAGGCCACGTGAAGCCAAGGCCAGTGGGTCGAGCCACAGGCGCATCGCGTAGCGCCGTTCGCCGAATACCTGAGCCCGGCCCACACCGGTCAACGACTGCAGCCTGGTCTTCACATCCCGGTCGGCAATGTCGGATAGCTCTAGCAGGCTGTAGTTCTCGCCGGAAAGTGCGAGCCAGAAGAACGGCTGGGCATCCGCGTCCTGCTTGCTCACGACTGGTTCCAGGACGTCCTGCGGCAAGCGGCCGCGAACCCTGGATACCTTGTCGCGCACGTCCTGAGCTGCTGCCTCAAGGTCCCGATCCAGAGTAAATTCCAGGGTGATGTTGCTCGACTGCTCGCCGCTGGAACTTGTCAGGGTCCGTAAACCTGGGATCGTGCTGAGCTCTTCCTCCAGGATGTCCGTAACTGTCGTCTCCATTACGCGCGGATTGGCACCTCTGAGTGACGTGTTCACCGAGACGATGGGTGAGTCGACGTCGGGGAACTCCCGTACCGGCAGCCGGGTGTACGAGATGCCTCCAAAGAGCACTAGTGCCACGCTCACCATGCTGGTGAGCACAGGTCGTCTGATGGATGTGTCGGAGAGTTTCACCGAGTCCCCTTGAGTTGACGGCCGTGGATGATC
>JBDHHP010000252.1:0-5509 GCA_039589275.1 Gemmatimonadota bacterium
GGCCTGAAGGCCGTGTGCGTTCACAGCTTGCCGGAACAAGCCACGCTCACAACTCCCGGTTGATTCGATCCTAAGCCAATGAAGACTCTAGTTTCCCTCCTGACAACGCTCATGGGACAGGGCGCTCACCGTCCGCGCGCAAGAGCGTTCGCCAAGTACGTGGTGATGCTGGTTTCGGTGGTGCTGCTGTACGGCTGGTTGTTCCACATCATCATGGCGCGGGAAGGGCAGGAGCACTCCTGGTTCACCGGTGTCTACTGGGCCCTGACCGTAATGAGCACGTTGGGATTCGGGGACATCACATTCACCAGTGATCTCGGCCGGGCCTTCAGCAGCTTCGTGTTGGTTACCGGCACGCTCCCTGGCTGGAGCAGCGTAGCCGTGCACGTTGGAAGGCCCTGAGGACGATCCCGGACGACGTGCATGGCCACGTCATCATCTGCGCCAACGACCCTATCGCGCTCGGCCTGATGCGGCGACTCGATCTCGCCGGTGTGCCGGCGTATTTGATCGAACCGGATCCCGCCCGAGCGCTTCAGATGAATGACGAGGGGGTGCCAGTGCTCGTCGGGGAGTTGGACTCGGTGGAGACGTACGAGAACGCCAGGGTCGAGCACGCGCGTCTCGTATTCGCCAATTCCAGCGATACCGTGAACACCAACATCGTGCTCACCGTGCGGGAGCGGGCACCCGAGGTGCCGGTGGTTGCCATCGCAGATTCGGTGGATTCCGTTGACATCCTCGAGCTGGGCGGTGTGAATCACGTGCTCACCCTGACACTGCTGCTGGGCGAGCACCTGGCCAAGCGAGTTTCTGCAGGCAACGTGCGTGCAAACATCATCGGGCATTTCCACGACTCGCTTCTGGCCGAGTTCCCGGTGCGCAATACGCCGCTGGAAGGACGCTCGATCCGGGATTCAGGCTTGCGCGAGGAACTCGGTGTGAATGTGGTTGGCGTCTGGTTTGAAGGCCGGCTACAGGCCGCGGATCCCAATCTCGAGCTACTGCCCCGGAGCGTCCCGGTCGTGATCGCCAGCGAAGAGCAAGTCGAGACCATCGACGCGATGCTCATCATTCACGAGGCGAACCCGAATCCCGTGATCGTGATAGGTGGGGGCCGCGTGGGACGTGCCGCTGCGCTGGACCTAAAGGGCAAGGGCGTTAGCGTGCACGTGGTCGAGAAGAAGCGGGCCCTAGAGGCCGAGTTCGCCGGCATTCCCGATCGCTTGATCATTGGTGACGCGGCCGACCGTAATGTGCTCGACTCAGCCGGGATCGGGCAGGCGCCTTCGATTCTGCTCACGACCCACGACGATGCGATGAATGTCTACCTCACTGTCTACTGCCGCAGGTTGAACCCGGAGGCGCGCATCCTCACTCGCGTGACTCACGAGCGCAACATCCACGCCATCCGGCGAGCTGGAGCCGACTTCGTGCTCAGCTACGGATCGCTCGGCGTCCAGATAGTCACCTCCATCGTGCGCGACCGCGAGCTGATGGTTCTCGGCGAGGGAGTCGAGGTGTTCTACATCTCGCTTCCCGAATCGCTGGTCGGCAAGACGATAGCGGAGACGGAGATCGGAGCCCGCACAGGCCTCAACGTTATCGGCGTGGATCTGGGCGGAAAGGTACGAACCGACATCAGGGCAGGCGAGGTGTTGGAAGATGGCTGCACGCTGGTGGCGATCGGCGGATCGGATCAACGTCGTGCGTTCCACGACTTGTACGAGTGAAGTGATGCAGACCGGCGCGACTACCCTCCGTTCCAAGAGTTGATGAGGCCGAAGGGACAAGAGATAGCAGGGACCGAGCCCGCGCTTCAGCGCAGGAACACCGTTCTCACCCCTGCAACAGCGCCAGCATCGTTCCCAGTATCGTCAACGTACTTCCCGCCCAGAACACGAACATCCAGCGAATCAGCTTCGTTTCGAGTGTCGCGAGCCCAGTGTGAAGCTCTGTTCTTAGCTCAGCCCGCAGCTCCGCGATCCGTTGCTCGAGCTTCGCGTCCAACGTGGACAGTACTACCTCTATCTTCGCGTCCAGTTGAGCCACTCGCTGCTCCAACTTCGCATCAAACCGCGCGAAGTTGAGTTCGTTCAGCTCCCGCAGCTCCGATCGGTAACTGGAATCGATTTGATTCAAGTAGCTCACCAGCTCGTCTGTCAGTTCGTGCCCGAACTTGTCGTAGAATTGCTTGGAGAACTTCGCAGCTACCGGCATGCTATCCTCAACTAGGGACTAACACGACAACGCTTCCGTCTACCGGTAGCATCATAAGTGTATGCTCGGCGCAAGTGTTAGGCAAAAACACGCCAGCGATACCAGAGGTATGCGCATTAGCGAACGGTGGTCACACCGTGACGATCCTCCTAGCCCGCTCCCAGGTCCGCACGTAGTTTAGGACCCAACCAAGCCCGGGACCGTCCAACGTGAGCGACGACGCCCCGCGTCGAGTGCAGACTGCAGAGTGCAGATTGCAGAGTGGCGATGAAGATTCTGCATTCTGCATTCTGCAATCTGCATTGCCACCGTGACCGACCAACTCGACACACTCAAGTCCGCCCTCGCCGACCGCTACACGATCGAGCGTCAGATCGGCGCTGGCGGGATGGCGACGGTTTACCTCGCCGAGGACCTGAAGCACAAGCGCAAGGTCGCATTGAAGGTGCTGCGGCCCGAACTCGCCGAGTCTGTGGGAGCAGAGCGCTTCGTGCGAGAGATCGAGATCGCAGCCGGGCTCAGTCATCCCCACATCCTCCCCCTGTACGATTCCGGTCAGGCAAGTGGCATTCTCTTCTACGTCATGCCCTACGTAGAGGGCGAGTCCCTACGCCAGAAGCTGGACCGCGAGGGAACACTTCCGGTGGAGGAGGTCATCCGTCTCACCGACGAGATCGCCTCTGCCCTCAGCTACGCGCACGAGCGCGGGATCGTGCATCGCGACGTGAAGCCCGAGAACATCATGCTCACCGGTGGGCGAGTTTTGGTGGCCGATTTCGGGATCGCGCGGGCGCTACAGGCGGCAGGTGGAGAACGGCTCACTGCTACGGGCATAGCAGTCGGCACACCAGCCTACATGAGCCCCGAACAATCCATGGGGCTGTCGCAGGTGGACGCGCGAGCCGACGTGTATGCACTTGGCTGCGTGGTTTACGAGATGGTGTCGGGAGAGGTGCCCTTCCAGGGTGACACGCCGCAGTCGCTGTTGGCCAGGCACGCTGCGGACACGGCGCCCGGCTTGAGGCGGAAGGACGCTACCGTCCCCGTCTTTGTCGAACGGGCAGTACAGCGGGCCTTGGCCAAGAGCCTCGACGAACGCTTTCCCTCGGCCAGTGCTTTCGCCGAAGCGTTGACCTCGGAACGTGTCGTTGCACGCGTTGGCCGGCAACGCTGGAAGTGGCCCGCTGTTGCTGCCGTAGTCGTAGGGTTCTTGCTAGTCGCGGCATGGGCGCTGATGGGTGTGTTCGGCGGCCCCGCCTATGAACGACTTGCTGTGTTGCCACCCACCAATCTCACGAACGATGCTGAGCAGGAGTACTTCGTTCAGGGGGTTCACGCCGCCTTAATCTCGGAGCTACAGCGCGCCGGTGTTGCGGTGATCGCACGCACGTCGGTGCTGCAATATGAGAACACGCAGAAACCGGTCAGTGAAATCGCGAGTGAGTTGGGTGTCGATGCGCTGGTGGAGGCCTCGGTTTTTCGGGCGGCGGACAGTCTCGAGATAGAAGTCAATGTGGTGGACGGCACAACGCAGCAGTACGTGGCCGATCCCATCGTGCGCCGCAGTGACTTGCGCGACATCGAGCGGCTCTACCGTGGCCTTACCGTAGCAATTGCCTCCGAGATCCGTGCGGCGCTCACCCCGCAGACAGAAGCTTTTCTGGCCAGCGCTCGGCCCGTGAATCCGCAGGCTTACGAGGCATACCTCAAAGGCCAGTCTCAATGGCACCGGGCGACCGACATGGACCGGGCTTTCGAGTACTTCCAGCAGGCGGTCTCACTGGATTCCACGTACGCCCCTGCGCAAGCGGGCATTGCCCGCGTCTGGTGGTGGCGGGCGGCGACTCGACGAGCGCCGGGGAGGGCCCAGGCGAGGGCCGCCATGAACCGGGCCTTGGCGCTCGACAGCACGCTCGCCGAAGTCCAATGGGTTGTAGCCATGATCCGGGCCTGGCTGGAATGGGATTGGGAGGGTGCGGAGGCGGCGTTTCGGAAAGCCATCGAGATCAATCCCAATTACGCGGAAGCACGAGCGTTCTACGCGGGCTTCCTGTACACGATGGAGCGACCGGAGGAGGGGCGGGCACAGATGGAGAGAGCGCTGGAGTTGGATCCGCTCAACCTGATGTTTAGGGGATTGAACGGAGGCATGCTGAGTACTGAACGCCGCTATGCCGAGGCCATCGAGGAACTTGAGGCAGTACTGCGGATAGAGCCAAACCACGTCGTGGCAATTGTCAGACTCATCTGGGCGTACCACGACAGCGGCAACCACGACGATGCGCTTGCAATGGTCCGAAAGCTCCTCCCCCGCCGTAATCAGGAATTCCAGGAGACGCTCGAGGAGGCACTTGACCGGGGGTATGCTGAGGGCGGTTATCGGGCCGCAATGCTGAGATGGGCTGAGGCATGGGCCGCACATTCGGAGGCATCAGAAGGGCGATCCATTGACGTTGCGTTGAGTTATGCACAGGCGGGAGAAAGAGAGCGGACCCTGGAATGGCTCGAGGTCGCATACCAGGCTCATCATTACATGCTGCCCGGCAACCTGCCCGCCTCTGGATTCGGTCCAGTGCCGGGCGACGACCCGCGGTACCAAGACCTGCGTCGGCGGGTGGGGTTGCCGGAGTAGGAGTCCGTCTTCACACCAATACCGCGCCATTCTTATGAGTCTCGCGAGGCATTATCTCGCCTGGCCCAGTACCAGATCGGCTCGTAGTTTAGACTCAAACCAACCCTCGGACCACAACATGAGCGACGACGTCCTCGCTCGGCTCAAGGCTGCCTTGGCCGATCGCTATCACATCGAGCGCGAACTCGGTAGCGGTGGCATGGCCACGGTCTACCTGGCCAGAGACCTCAAGCACGAACGACAGGTGGCCGTCAAAGTTTTGCGGCCCCAGCTCGCAGCCGCCATTGGCGCAGAGCGCTTCCTGCGCGAGATCAGGATCACAGCCAACCTGAATCACGCGCACATACTGCCGCTGCTGGACTCGGGCGATGCCGACAGCGCTTTGTTCTACGTGATGCCGTATGTCGAGGGCGAGTCGCTGCGCGACCGCCTTGATCGAGAGACGCATCTTCCGGTCGATGATGTGCTGGACCTCGGGCGTGAGATCGCCGACGCACTCGGCTCAGCACACCGGCAGGACTTGATCCACAGAGACATCAAGCCCGAGAACATCCTGCTGCGCGAAGGCCATGCGGTTGTAGCTGATTTCGGGATCGCGCTGGCGGTAACGGCCGCTCACGGAGAGCGCTTGACCGAGACCGGACTGTCGCTCGGCAC
>JBDHHP010000253.1:0-5277 GCA_039589275.1 Gemmatimonadota bacterium
GCAAGTACGCTGCCCTCGCCGAAACGCTGGCAATTCGGGCCAGGGGATACTCGGACACTAATCCGATCCGAACCGCTCCAACCGCCGGTGCGGCAAACTCGGGGTCCACCTCGCGATTGAATCGGCTGATCTCGAGAGCGGCAATCGGGGCCACCCAGAAGCTGAACCGAACGTCCCACTGCAACATGTCGTACGAACCCAGATCAACACTGTCCGGTTCAAACGCGGCCTGGAGTCCAGTCACCTCCAGACCCAGTCGACGCCACCGCAGCGCCAGCGACGCGGCACCTCCAACTCCTATGGCCGAGTAATTCTCGTTGATCTCGGTGTGGGTCATCGCAACACTGTGGATCCCGATTCGCACCACCTGGCCAGCGGTGGGCATTGAGCACAACGCACAGAGGGTTAGTGCGGCAGCCAGCGCACCGGCTCTTGTCATCGTTCACCTCCCCCCACTGGCACCACTGTGAGCATGACTTGTCGCCGCCGTTCCGCATTTTCCGCGGCTATCTGAGCGTTTCGCTGTGCGAGGTTCTGCCGCAACAAGTTGTTGTATCTGATGTTGGCCGGGACAGGGATCGGGTCGGGATTCTTCACGCTCATGATGAACCCAGTGATCAGAGCGAGACTGGCTACACCGAGCACCTCTCGCTTAGACTCGCCAAACTCCGTGTTCTCGAGCGCGACTGTTGCACCTCCAGTCAGGCCCGCAAACAGCACGGACACGCCAAGCGGCCTCCAGTTGCGCGGTGGTCGTTCTGTTTCTGGCAGTTCCGTGTAACCGGGCAGGCCGGTCAAGTGATCCAAGGTGTCGACGGGCGCCTGAATCAACTCTACGTCGAAAGGAGCCGCGAATTGGTTGCCGGCCTCGACCGCCGTCACGATCACCTGGTAGATGCCCGGGGCTGGAGGGTCACCGGATTCGGTGACCGCTCCCCACTCGAACCTTCCCGTTCCGGCCACGAGCTGCGAGTCGATGACCACGTCGTACTCTGGTCCCACCACACGTGCTATCGCGCGCGCAGGTCGAGACAACTGGAACTGGATTTCCACTGCGCCTTGATTGGCTACGAAGGATGCGCCGTTCACCTGCAGCCGGCGCACCACTAGAACCTGACCAAGAGCGGAAGCATACAGAGCCGTGATACGAGGCGAGACGACGTTGACATCGGGCTCGCGATCGGGTTCGAGAAAGATGAGTTCGCGGAAGTTCTCGACAGCTTGACGCGCGGAGTCGAGTGCGCCGTAGGCAAAGCCGAGTAGTTCGTGAGCTATGATGCGGTCCTCGCGACTCAGTCGTTCGACGTCGAGGGCCTGCCTAGCTCGCGCAATCGCGGTTTCGAGGTCGAGGTCGTCGTACGCCTGACTCGCCGTACGGAGAGTTGCACTCTCCTGCGATAGCACTGCGCTGGGCAGCACCGATACCAGCAGAGCCGACAACGCGACAGCGGTTTTCATAGCGGTTTCCGCACCAAGTAGTATCGTTTTCGAAACGGGTTCCCTGCCGTCACTCGGATCGTATCGACGGAGGTCTCGAACCCTTCCCGTCTCAGTTCGATCACGTGCTGTCCCGGGGGGAGCTCGTGACGCAACAACGGCGTGTCCTGAATCTGCCTGCCATCGATCCACACCGTGGCAAATGGCTCAGCGTCCAACGTCACGTAACCCACCTGCGGAGCCGGAGGCCGCTGCTGTTGCTGAGTCGGGCGCCTCTCCTGGCGGGTCGGTTGTTGAGTCTGGACTGGCGTCGTCTGCCTTGGTTCCGGAGGCGGTTCCTCCTCCTGCTGTGTCTCAGCCCCGCCGGCCAGCGTTGCTGCGGAGTCCGCCACGAGCGAGTCGTCCTGTGGCGGGACAGCGGTTAGTGAATCCGCCTGGACACCAGGCGTTAGAGCCACTTGGGAATCGGAACCTGCCAAGCTGAAGCTGCCGCCATTGAGAGCGTACCATCCCCCGACTGATCCGGCGCCAATCACCAGGATCGCGGTGGTCCAGGCCAATCCGCGACGACGGGGTTTTGGCTTCGACGGGTGCTCACTGATTTGCGTGGTTGCAGCATCAAGCGACGCCCGGCTGCTCCTGAACATCGCAGGACTCGGAGGAGTGCTCGGCTCATCCACCGGGTGCTCGGGCCAGACCGCAGTGGCGAATGCTTCCATCGTCGGAAAACGGTGCTCTGGCTCGCGAGCCAGGGCGGTGTGGAGAGCCTCTGCCAGATAGTCTGGCACGTCCTCACGGTAGTCCTTAACCCAGGGTGGTTCTTCGAACAGCTTCTTGTAGAGCACGGCCTGGATCGAGTCCTCCTGGAACGGCAATCGACCCGTCAGCATGCGAAAACCGACTACGGCAAGCGAGTATTGGTCGCTCCGCCCGTCAACTTGACCGCCCTTGGATTGCTCCGGGCTCATGTAGTGCGGCGTTCCCACCACCTGCCCCGTGGCGGTCAGCTGATTGGTGGCGGCCTCAACTGCCTTGGAGATGCCAAAATCCGTGAGTATCGTGCGCCCGCCCTCGTCGATCATTATGTTGGCCGGCTTGACGTCGCGATGAACGATGCCCCGCTGATGTGCATGTCCCAGCGCGCACGCAGATTCCCATAGAATCCGTCGTGTAAGATCTGTGGGGGGCGTTCCCGCATCGACGACGGCCTCCAGGCTCTTCCCCGTCACGAACTTCATCACGAAGTAGTGGAACTCGCCGTGACTCTCTACCGAGTAAATCGGGATGATGTTGGGGTGATCCAGCTTTGCTGACGTGCGTGCTTCCCGCTCGAACCGCTCAACTACGTTGGCGTCGTGCGAAAGCTCAGGTGGCAGGACCTTGATTGCCACCGGTCGCTCCAGCTTACGATCAGTGGCGAGGAATACTGCTCCCATACCGCCGCGCCCGAGGAGTTCCTGCAACTCGTAGCGCTCGACCACCGCGGCGCGTAGCTGCGTGAAGAGATGGTCGGAGGGCGCCTTGAAGTCGGGCCTAGGGCCCGTGCCAGGATCCGAAGTGTCGGCCCCACACGAAAGGCAGAACCGACTGTTCTCGGGAATCGGCGTGTTGCAGTTGGCGCAGATCATCGCTTGTTGCGGCCCCCCCGGGGCAAACGCGGATTCTTCGAGCTCGACGACGCACGTTTCTGGTCAAGGGCGGCTTGCAGTGAGGCCGAGCTGGCGAGTGGGGGACCCGACGGAGGGATCTCGCTGATCAACGTGTACTCGGCCGGCACACCCAGAAAGTCGACCACGATCAGGAAATAGTCACCGGGATCCAGCAAAGCTCCCGCCGTCTCGTTGGTTACGTCCGCACCAACGCCGAAGTCAACTACAACCAGTGAGTCAGGCCGGAAGTCCCGCACGACGTAGGTGTCGAGATCGGCGAACCCAGCTAGTACACCACTGGTCTCGATAGAGAACTTGAGGCGTTGAGCCACGTTTACCCTGAACCGATACCAGTCGGCATCGTGCGGGCTGTCAACCGTTAGCCCGCTGATCGTGTCGGGCACGGTGATAATAGGGGCAACATCGCAGTAGTCGTTCTCTTCCAAGGCGTCTGGCGTCAGCAGCGAGTGGTAACCACGCCTGACCTCCAATCCACTACGGAGAGGTGAAGCCAAGTTCAGACTGTCCACGAACGTTGCCACGCCCGCCACTCCGGCCGCCGCATCGTAGAATGGGCCACCCTCGCCATAGGTGATGAGCACGTGATAGGTTCCAGCGGGTAGGCCACCCAACGGTATCACGGCGGAGTCTGGTGGCACCTCGAACGTGAAGGCGGCCTCGTCCTCCCCTCGGAATTTCAGTCCCAGGCCGTCGCACGGCCGGAAGCTAGTGCCTACCCCCCAGTCTCCCGGCGCTACCGCGTACACACCCACGCCCTCGGTTCCGAACAGCGCCCCCGACCAAACCAATGAGTTCGTGACATAGACCTTGAACCTGGCTCCGCCTGCAGGAGACCAGGCGGATATGGTCCAATCCTCGGTTGCGTCGGTGGTGAACGTGTACCAATCGACCGCCAGCTTGCCGTCACCTCTGCGGACACGCTCGAACGCAAGCGCCGGATTCCGCATCGGAACACCGAGACTGCGCGGGATGCTGTCGTTGGGCTCGTAGAGGTCACGCCGTATCACCACGACCGTGTCGCTGATCAGAACACCCTCGAATCCAATCAACACCGCCTGAGCCAGTGCGGGCGCAGGAGGAGTGACATAGAGGGAAAGCACCCCAAAGCGATCCCTCTCCCCGGGATCGGCGGGCACATAGGCCTCGGGAATCGCGTCAACGCCACCGAGCTGGGCGACAATGGTCTGAGTGAGGCCCACTCCGTATAACCCGATGGTCTCACCGTAGCGCGCCACCAGCGGAGCAATGCTGTCCAGTTCGTACTCGTCCCGGACCCGCAGAGCCTGGACGCCCGGTTCGGCCTGACGGTACGTCAGTGCCTCTGCGGTCACCGTGACGTCTCCCGGACCGACGGCAAGCAGGCGTCCCTCGGGCGTCACGTTCAGAACAGACTGGTTGTCCGCGCTGTAGCGTATCTGGGCGTTGGGGAGCGAGTCGCCTTCGAACAGCACGCGAGCGCTAAGCATCATTGTGTCGTTGACGATCAGCAACGGAAGATCGTCGAACTCCACCGTCAACTCCCCAGAGCGGTCCGTGGGCAAATCGCAGGCTGTAGCCAGGAGTCCGGCGACCGAGACGCCCAGCAGGAATGCCACCTTATCACTTAACGACCGCATGTGACCTCGATGAGATAGGCTGAAGTGTTACGCCGTGCACGATGGGGAGTCTCGGAAAACCTGTCAAGTCCTTGGCAGTCCTTAAGATAGCGACAGCCGAGCCACCGTCTCCTCAGTATCGTCACGCCAACTAGAGCGGTTGAGGATAGGCCATCGACAATGCGGTCGCCGTGCCCGAGATCACCTGAGACCTAGGTTGGAGAAGATCGCGTGCCTGTAGACTACTTCATGCAGGTGCTGCTATCTTGCCGAATCCGCCATCAACGATCCCAGCGTGCCGCGGATCACCACCCCGGGCTCCCGATTATGAATCACTGGCTAATGAAATCAGAACCCTCCGTCTACTCGATAGACGACCTCGCCAAAGATCGGTCCACTTCCTGGGAGGGCGTCCGCAACTATTCGGCTCGCAACAACATGCAGAAGATGAAATTGGGAGACCTCGTCTTGTTCTATCATAGCAACACCAACCCCCCGGGTGTTGCCGGCATCGCTCGCGTATGCCGGGAGGCCTACCCGGATCCATACCAATGGGACAGGCAGAGTAGGTACTT
>JBDHHP010000254.1:0-5277 GCA_039589275.1 Gemmatimonadota bacterium
GAGGTGCTCCGGCGGCGACTCCGCCTGCGGGAAGGAACGGCGGGGATGCTAGCGAAGTGTGCCTTGCCGGGCACATGGGCGGCTGACCGGCTGCTGCACCGGGCTGGTTGGAACGCTTCCGCCGTGGATCCGGAAACGTACACAGTGTCGCCTCTCGACGCCGCCACGCTCCTACCGATAATCGAACGTGAGGGCGAAAGGTGCGCCGTGCACCCGGTGTACACCGAGGAGACCCTGGATTGGGTGCTCCAGCATCTCGAGGGCGCAAAGCGGCATCGAGAGCTCCGCGGAGCCGTAATTCGCGGACGGAAGGGCAAACCGGTTGGGTCGTACCTGTTCTACCACGAGCCAAACGGCGTGAGCCAGGTCCGTCAGATGATCGCCGAACCGGGTCACGAGTACACGGTGGTGGCAGCATTGTTCAAGGAGGCATACGAACTCGGCGCTGTATCGCTGTGGGGTCGGACCCAGGGAAGGATGATGCCGGCCTTGGTGAACCAGCGATGTACGTTCACCGTCGGCTACCCGTGGTCGATGATCCTGACACGCGATGAAGAGCTACGGAGAGCCCTGCAGCGCCAGGATGCGTTCATCTCGAATCTCGAATTGGGTTGGTGGAGCTGACGCCTTCCTTGCGCGTCGAAGCGATCACAGCCCTCGAGCTGTTGGTGTCGCGCGGGTCTGCGGCGCTGCGTCTGTCACACCTGCAGTTGGACATGAAGTAGATGGACCTGGTAGGGAATCCCGTCTGGCGTGGCCAGACTCGCAATGGCGGCACGAGCTTCACGATCACAGGTGTCCCGTTTCTCCTGCGGCATCCCCGCAAAGTGTGCTCCCAAGCGTGGGACCCACCAACTCCAGTGGCCCTCGAGATCATCGTAGTAGACTCTGTGCTCCTCATCCACGGTCAGTTGATCAGCGGCAAAGCAGTCTAGGAACAGCTGCAACGTCTGATCAAGATCCAAATGCTTGCGTGCCTTCGCAGACTCGACGAGCCACGCAAGTCCCATGTGTTTCAGAAAGATCGGGGTGGTCTTGGTGACAAAGTCATGGCCCGAGTCCCGCCCGACGAAGAACAGCTCCATTTCACCGTCCGGCTTCAAGACACGTGCGAGCTCCCTGACTGACCCCTGGAGATCAGTGACCCAATGAAAAGCCAGGACACTGTACAGGAAGTCTACTGAGTCGGTCTCAAGCGGTATACACTCAAACCGACCATCGATCACGCTGACATTGTCAACGCCTTCGAGGTTTGCACGGGCACGCGCACGCAGGTTGGCGGCAGGTTCGATTCCAATCAGCCTCGCACCGGAGCCACGCCGCGACGACAGTTCTCGTAGCGCCTGACCCGCCCCACAACCCAGATCCACTATTGTCCTATACCGGTCCTTTAGGCCGAGCCGTTGCAGCGCTCGTGTCGCCACCTGCCCCCAGCAGGATTCCAAGTTTCCTTCCTGCTCGTACTCGCTCGCGCGTTCCGAGTAGGTACGTACCACCAGGTCTCTCGAATCAACCATCTTCTCTCCGGTGGACATTCATATACTCGGCATCGGGACGCTACGATGCCCTTCCTTCTCACTCGGTCGAGCTGATTGCCATCTCACGGTTGCACCACCACATCCGCTGGGCTCCTCGGCTTCACAACCCACGTATTAACACCGGACGGTACGAGCAACCCCGTTACGTTCAGCACCGCATCTGGCACGTAGGGTATTCGATTGAAGGGAACAGCCCCATCGAACACGACCACCCCGGCGCCAGAGCCATCGTTCACAGTGGCGAGAAGATCCCCCGCGACAGTCGCCGTATCGGTGATCCGCGCGTTTGCTACGCTGACCAGCGCTGCATCAAGGGTACCGGCGCGGGCCGCGTTCGCCTCGAAGGTCGAGACAACTTCAGGCGGTGGCAATCGCGAGAAGCCTAGCGGAAACACAGTGGGATCATCGATCACAGGTTGGCCGTCGAAAGCCGCCACCTTGCCCACAAAGCGCACGCTGTCACCGGGGAACACCGTGACCGGCAGCATGCGGATACCGCGGATTGCACCCGTGTTGTCCGAAATATGAACCGTGCTGTCCCCGTAGGCAGCCAAGAAGTTCAATACGATCCCGTCAACAAACACGATCTCCCCAATTGCGGAGTTTCTAGCTTCTGCAACGGAGACAACCGGTGGGATCACCGCCATATCATTGTCGAAACGAGGCTTGAGCTGCCATTCCCCGGTCCCTGTTGGGACCAACAGACCCGACACCGTGAGATTCGCTCCCTCCAGCAGGAATGGTCCGGGATTGAATGTTACACTCCCGTCTAACACCACGTCTACAGGACCACTACCGTCATCGAGCGTCACAATTTGATCGTCGCCAACAGTAGCCAAGTCGACTATTCGAGCGCCGATTATCCGAACGAACGCCGCGTCGAGCACACTTCCGTCCGCAGTTGCGGCGAGGCGCGTCGATACCACTACGGGTGGCGGTGACTCAACAAGCTCTAACACGAGTGGCGAACGCCGATCCAGATCGATCACCCGCTGACCGCTGCGCGTGGACACCCTACCCCGCACCCGGACGCTATCCCCGGGGAACACCGGGCCAGGTCCCACTCTGATGCATCGCATCGTGCCGGAAGTGTCGGCGACGTGGACCGTGGAGTCACCGAAGGTCGGCCATGAGTTGAGAGCTATCCCATCCAGGAAGATCCGATCTCCGACTGGAAGCGCACGAGCTTCCGCTACCGACACTATCGGGAAGCTTATCGCCACGTCCACAATGGTCGAGTCCAACGGTGAGACACTGACCTCTGTAGGGTCAAGTCTGGCGACTATCACTGTGTCCCCAATGGAGCCTTCGTCCACGGCCAAGCTGTAGCTACCCACCGGTACCGGCGAGAATGCAAAGGCTCCGTCACCGCCGGACACGACCCGCTCCACAGTGTCTCGGGTCCCCGCCGCCACAATCGCGACTCCGACCCCCTCTAGCGGTACATCACCATCATCGAAGGCGCGCGTGCCGTTGCCGTCGAAATAGGCGAGGCCCGAAAGCGAGCCATTGGCCATGACGGTCAGTACACGGTCCGCTCCCGCATTGCCACAAGAAACCGAGGCCACCCCAGCTGTAAGTGAGATCATCAAAGAGATCCACCGTCGTGCGACGGTCAGGCCGGCTACGCTACTCATAGTTCACCCTGAGGCCGACCCTCAAGGAGCGGCCGGTCGAACGACGGATCACCGGCCTGCCGAAATTCGCATTGGCCTCGAGCGGGATCGTGAGCTCGCTCGATGCTGCATCGAAGTCGATACTCCCGATGGGGTCAACCAGGTAAAGTGCATTGTCGAGATCCGTCAAGTCCGGATCGAGCAGATTCAAACCGTCAACCACGACGCTAATGGGATAGCTGCCAACTCTAACGGGCGTGGCCGTCAACCGCAGATCGAGGGTCTTGAATGGTGCCCCACGGCATGAATTGCGCTCGGCAAACTGACCTACTTGGCCCCGGAGACACTCCCAATCATTGAACAGCTCAGGGATCCCAGCTATTTGATCGTCTACAAAGGCCGGGTCATTCAAGTACGAGCCGTCCCCATTGGCATCGACACCGTACTGAAAGCCAGGTGTGAACGGGGTGCCCGACTGCCCCCTGAAGAACCCGGCCACGCGCAGGGCGCCGAAGTCCAACTCGGCACCCACCGTGAGCCGGTGCGGCACATCGAAGTCCGAGCGACCATCAGCCCAGTCGAGGCTGTCTGCAAAGGGAGTGAGCTGAAAGCTTGGCTCGCCGCCAAGTCCAGAGAGCCAGTTGTCTTGCGTCTCCGAGTATGTGTAACTGGCGAAGATATTCAAGAAGCCACCAAACCGCCGTTCGACCCCTGCCGTAACGCCCCAGTAGTCAGAGTAACCATCTGGATCCAGCGCGCTCACCACGTCAAACTCGGTGAAACGCCGGTTAGATCCGGGCACGGCACCGATCAATCCTCCTCGCTTGACGATCTCGCCATACATGGGGCGGCCAAACTGGTCACTGGCAGACGTAGCGTTCACGAGGTTCAGATCGTGACGGCGCGGCAGGAAGTCCGTGTGCCTGTAGACTCCTGATAGGTCGAATCGGACCCCACCGCCCAGATCGGCAGTGAAATCCGCGGATGCCCTGGCGCTCCGCGGCGGTTGGAAATCGGGACCGAGCAGAGTCAGAGTCGGGCCTAACCCAGGTGCAACCGCCGAGCTCGGCGAGTTGGGCCAAGATCCGAGTGGACCAAGGCCCCGGCGCATCTCCATGCTCCCGGCGTCTGTCGCTAGCTCGCCAAAAGCCTCCGAAGTGACCGTCCCATGATGCACCGTCGCATCGACTCTCACCTGCCATGTGCCCCTATCCGTGAACAGTCCCAACCGCGGGCTAACCTTGATTATCGTACGGTCGTAGCTTCCGTTGGCGAGCCCGGTGAGCGCCAGCCAAGCCGTGTTCAAAGGCACCTCGTCGTCCGGAAGCAGCTCGATGTCGACCCGAACTCCCCCCGTGATCTCCAATCCTGGTATCACTGTCCACGTGTCCTGCAGGTACCCGCCGAACTCCAAGGTCGTATACTTGACGGTTGGTGGCTGTCCCACGGCTTGCACGAACAGACCGTCCAAAGCTGCAAAAGAACTCACGTCCGAGAAAACGAATGCTCCGTACCGTCCTGCCCAGTACTCGCGTTCGGTGGACGAGAGAGCCGCACTTGCTCCAAGCTTGAGACTGTGCGCTCTGAGTCCGAGGTGGAGCGTCTCGTTGGCGCGGAAAGCAAGCCGACTGAAGCCGGCAGGCAGAACTGGATCAGTACCTAGGATCGCAGGCGCGCCGGAAAAAGCGCTTGCGGCGATCAGACCCTCGGAGTGTTGACGCCGGCTATACTCGAAGCCAATGCGCTGCTCGAGGCCGAACACTCTCGAAAAGGATGAAGTCAACGCAGCGAGCCCCGACAAGTCCGTTCCCTCACGCGTCACACCTCCATCAGAAATGCGTCGCGCGCCCAGATCGGGGTTGTCGGTCTCGTACATTGCGACGTTAGCCCGCAGCGTCAAGGCATCTCTCTCCCCAAACTGCCAGTCGCAACGAGCATATCCAGACAACGCGTCAGTCTGGGTAAGGCCCGGGCTAGTGTAGCCAGTGAGATCGACCCCAAACGAATCGGCAGCCACAGCGACAAGCGCGGAATCGAATGGGGTCGGAGCCCAAGCCGATGGCATGGGTGTTCGTAGGCGTCTACCCTCAACAGCAATGAAGAACTGTGACGTGTCACGGATC
>JBDHHP010000255.1:0-5537 GCA_039589275.1 Gemmatimonadota bacterium
CTGCTCGTTGGCGACTGCTACCTCACTACTCACGTCTCGAGGTTGTTCCTGCGGCGGTGCGGCGGTGCACGCATTCACCAGCACCGCTGCCGCTAGCAGCATTTGGACTCGGCGTGACATGGTCTCCTCCTTCTTGAATGGACGGCGCGGTTCTGCAACAAAGATCCGACAGTTCGCACTGCACCGCCAGTGCGCTTCCTCCGTCCTATTCCGTCTTGGTCCGTCTTAGTCCGTCTTAGTCCGTCTTTGATTGTCTCTGTTAGTCCTGGCGCCCTCATCTGGCTAACCACATCTTAACCCTCCATGCCATCCGCCAAACGTCGCATCACCTTCAATGTCTGAATCCGACGAGGTTCGTGGATATCCGCTAGCCGATGCTGTACCGGCTGAGGAGCTGCAAGCCGAGCGAGCCAGACTGGAGCGCCTCGGGCGAGCCAGGCCGTGGACCAGGGCTTGGGGATACCTGAAGCTGGGCGGTCCGGGATATCTCGACGCCGCTACGACCTTGGGCGCGGGCACGCTGACCGCCGCGATGCTGTCGGGTGCGGCATTCGGCTACAGGACCATGTGGCTGCTATGGGTGTCGATGGGATTGGGCGTGTTTATGATGGCGGCGTGTGCCCGGTTCACCTGCAGGGGCGGGTTTCGCGTAATAGCGCAACAGAATCGCTATCACGGCCTGATCGTTGGGTCGTTGATGACCGGTTTGATCGGCACGGCGGCGGTGGCGGTGATCTTCAACTACGGACAGTACAGCATCGGGACCCACCTGATCGAGTCGCTCGCTCCCCTGCTCGGGTTCGAATTCCCGCGACAAATCAACTGGGTGCTGTTCATGGTCCTCACAAGCTATTTGACCTTGAGCTATGGGCGCGGCAGGCGGGGTATCGCTCTGGTCGAAAACTTCATGAAGCTTGCCATCGCAACCATGCTGGTCTGCTTCGGCATCTGTCTGTTGTTGGTGGGAGTGGATTGGCGGGCGATGTTCCGCGGCATCTTCGTGCCTTGGCTTCCCTCTGGTGTTGACGGGGTCGACCTGTTCGTAGCCTCATCCGCGGCTGCAATCGGTGTCATGGACTGGATTCTGTTTCAGTATGCCGGTCTAGCCCGCGGCTGGGGCCGAAAGCACGAGACGCTGGCTCGGTTCGACATCGTCTTTGGGTTGTTCTTACCGTTCGTGCTCGTCAACTACCTTGTGATTGCCGTTTTCGCCGGTACGTTGCACAAGGTCGGTATCACACCGGAGACCGCGCCGGAGTTGGCCAGTTCGCTCGCGCCGCTGCTGGGTGGGACATGGTCACAGGTCTTGTTCTACATTGCCTTCCTCGCGGTGCCGGTTACCACAACGGTTGGGATGAGCATCGCCGGCGCGATAGCGATCCACGAAGCGCTGGGATGGAAGCCCGATACGCGGTCACTGCGGTGGAAGGTGACAGCGCTCTTACCTCAGGTTGGGTTCTTGGCAGTGTGGTATCCTCGGCCAGTATGGTTGGTGGTCGCCATTGCCGCGTTCCTGTCGCTGTCGAACAACATCGTTGGCTGGTCGTTCTACCTCCTGCTCAACGACCGTCGTGTGCTCGGTGACGATAGGAGCGGGTCTTACTTCTGGAATCTCGGGATCATGTTGCTGCTCACCCTACTCAACTGCGTCGCTATCGTGTACGTCTTCAACAGACTTGGCTGGTGGATTCGATGATTGCCTTGGACCGGCGCTACGGACCGTGGACCCTTCGCGTGTGGGGCCTCATCGTGAACCTCGCCGTCAACGCGCTCGCGCTCTACGGACTGGTCGGCTTCCTGCGGGACGGCTCTCACCTG
This sequence comes from Gemmatimonadota bacterium, assembly GCA_039589275.1. Taxonomy (GTDB): domain Bacteria; phylum Gemmatimonadota; class Gemmatimonadetes; order Gemmatimonadales; family GWC2-71-9. The sequence goes on from JBDHHP010000255.1 coordinate 1,819, forward strand.
GCCCACCTTATCGTTGGTTCCGCGGCGACGGTTGCCTGCATACTGGTACTTGCCATGCCGAGCCGTTGAGCGGAAGTCCTTGCGCAGGGTAGCGCTCTAATCCCGAGGCCTAGCTGCGGGATCTCGCACAAAGGGAAGAGACCATGGGTTCTAAGACAAAGCTGCAATACACGTTCATAGAGTACGGAAGTGATGACCTCATGAAGCTCGAGGCCGAGGTGCTCGGCGGCATCCTCCGAGAGCGGGTGCATCACATGATAGAAGTGCCGCTGTACCCGACCCTGCTCAGATGGAAGGGCAGGGCCATCCCCAACTTCGGAGAGCAGGCTCAACTGGTGTTCGACGTGTGGCACGAGAGAGGTCTACCAGAAGACACGCCTGATATGGATTGGGTGAAGAGGCATCTCACCATTGCGGAGAAGATCCGAGCGGGGGAGAAGCCCGACGTCGACCAACCACTTCCGGAGCCGTTTACGGAAGATGAGATGAAGGTAGTGCGCAAGCTGATCTGGCAGCGCAGGTCGATTCGTGACTGGATCGACAAGCCCGTGCCCGAGGAGATGATCGAGCAGATCCTTGAGGCAGGACGCGCAGCGCCTATCGGGTGCAACCTGGGACATCTCCGGTTCGTGGTGCTGACCGAGCCAGAAGAGAAGGCGATGATCTGGAGCGATATATCGACCAAGAAGGCAGCGGTCATCATCGTCATCTGTCACGACAATCGGGTTGCACCGGCCGTGTGCCAAGATCAGCTGGTGCCGCAGAACCCCGGGTTCGATGCGGCCGCTGCAGCAGACCACATGCTGCTCATGGCGCACGCACTGGGATTGGGCGGAGTATGGCTGTCGGAGCTGAAGCAGACGAGTAAGACGGGTGACACTGGAGAGGATTTCAAGAAGAAGTACGGCCTACCCGATCAGCTCGAGGTCGATGTTCACATAGCCGTTGGCTGGACCGCGATCGGTAGCATCAAGTCGGCGCGACCGCCGCTCGCGGACCAGGTCATTCGTCGCTGAGGGGGAACGATGAACTCGGATGTCATTCCTATCGCAGAGGCCAAGCAGCAGGTTGCGCTCGCCTGCAGGCGGCTGGGACTGCTCCATATTGCCTTTGCCGAAGTGTTGGTTGATAGCCTCGGTGCAGAGGAAGGGCAAAAGCTGATTGCCCGGGCGATCAAGCAGTACAGCCAGTTGATCGGCGAAAGGAAGAGAGAGCTCGCCGCTCGAAGTGGCGCGAACCTCAGTCCGGAGAGCTTCCTGCAACTGTCCGACCTTCCCAGCTTCGGTATGCACGATGGGATAGAAGAAGTGGAGGTGGCCGGAGAGAAGAGGATTCGGGCGCACGGCTGTGTGATGGGCCAGGTCTGGAACGAGTACGGCAAGGGCAAACTCGGCCGTTTCTATTGTATGGTCGATCCCGCCAGCTCGATGGCGTTCAATCCCGATCACAAGCTGGTTCATACCAAGGCACTGCCCGACGGAGATCCCTATTGCGAACTGGTGATGCGGCCTACGACAGACGACGACAAGAAGGAGTTTGCTGCGGAGGATACGGATTGGGATAGGATAGAAGGACGGTGAAGGACGGTGAAGGACGGTAAAGGACGGTGATGGACGGTAATGGACGGTGTTCCCGGTCCAAGGAGAAGCACGGTGAGTAGCATCCGAGTTATTTTGGCCACGATGGGGCGGGGGAGCTTGACGCTTGCAATCTGTCTGGCTTTCCCTGTTTCGGTCTTGTCTGCGCCGTTTCAGGACCCGTCCCAACAGTTCGACGTATTCGAAGCGACGATCCCGGAGCTGCAGGATGCGATGGCTGAAGGTCGCGTCACCGCGGCGGAATTGGTGGACGCCTACCTGGCCCGTATCGAGGCGTACGACCAGTCGGGGCCGAGCCTCAACTCCATCATACGGCTCAATCCCAACGCGCGCGTGGAAGCGGAGGCGCTCGATCGCGAGCGTGCAGCTCAAGGCCCGCGCGGGTTGTTGCACGGCATCCCGATCATTCTCAAGGACAACTACGACACAAAAGACCTGCCTACCACCGCGGGATCGATCGCGCTCGCAGGTCTGGTTCCTCCGGATGACGCGTTTCAAGTGCGCAGACTACGCGAGGCGGGTGCGATCATTCTGGGCAAGTCCAACCTGCACGAGCTGGCGATGGGGATAACCACGGTCAGCTCGCTCGGCGGCCAGACACTAAACCCGTACGAGCTGTCGCGTAACCCGGGCGGCTCGAGCGGTGGAACGGGAGCCGCTGTCGCTGCGAGCTTCGTGGCCATCGGTTGGGGTAGTGACACCTGCGGATCCATTCGCGGCCCTGCTGCCCAGAACAACCTGTTCGGACTGCGTCCGACCAAGGGACTCTCCAGCATCGACGGGATCATTCCCCTGTGTCACACGCAGGACGTGGCCGGCCCGTTGGCGCGGACGGCCATCGACCTGGCGATCGGGCTCGATGCGACTATCGGACCCGATCCCGCGGATCCGGCAACTCAAGCGCTGGATAGCGTGCCACTACCACGATTCGTCGAGTCGCTGGACTCGACCGCTCTGGACGGTGCCCGACTCGGTGTACTGACGCTGCTGTTCGGTGATGCCACTGAAGATCGGGAAGCGGATCGAGTGGTGCGTGCTGCATTGGAGCAAATGCGAGAACTCGGTGCAGAGATCTTCGAAGTCGAGATTCCCGGTTTGGACTCACTGCTGCGCGGATCTAGCGTGATCGCCTACGAGTTCAAGTTCGACTTCATTGACTATCTCGCCGCAACGCCGGGCGCTCCCATTGGCTCGTTGCAGCACGTTCTGGATGGCGGATTGTACCACGAGGCGCTCGAATCGAGGTACCGCGCCCGCAATCGAGTCGAACAGAGGGACAGCGAGGAGTATCGCGCTGCGCTGGCCAAGCGTGACGCCGTCCACAATGCAGTGATTGGCAAGCTGACGGAGGAAAGCCTGGATGCACTGGTGTATCCCACGCTCAGGCGCAAGGCGTCGCGCATCGGAGACCCGCAACGGGGCTCCAACTGCCAGCTGAGTGCGTCGTCCGGCCTGCCGGCCCTGAGTGTCCCGGTGGGGTTCACGGAAGACGGCTTGCCGATCGGCTTGGAGTTGCTGGGCATGCCGTTCGACGACGCGCGGCTCTTGGCGCTGGGCTACTCGTTCGAGCAGGCAAACCACCCACGGCGCCCACCCATGAACACACCTGCGCTAGTGGCAGGGCGCGCGCCCGATTCGATCGTCTACGAGGTGGTTGCGACTGGCGTCGGCGGTGAAGCCACTGGCAGGTTCGTCTACGACGTAACCAGCGGCGTCCTCACCTATGATGTCACTGTGTCGGGAACACCCGCCGCGCAGGTCTACTCGGTGAGCTTGCACCGTGCGGGAGACGAGGGCGTTGGGCCGGTTGTCCATCGGCTGCTAGGACGACTCTACTTGAGTCTTTACACGAGTACTCATCCTGGCGGGACGGCGCGGGGTGGCTTGGTGATTCCATAGCAGTCTTCGATGACCGAGGGAAAATCCTGCAAGCCTTGTGTAGGTTTCGCGAGGATGCGCAGTTGGAGATGCGCTAGACCGGTACATCCGAAAGGAGATGCACGGATGAAAATGCCGTCCACTGTGACATCGATGCTTCTGCCGCTAGTAGTCGTTGCCGGAGCCGTACTGGGACCTCGATCGAGTCAGGACGTTCCGACCCACGTTCTCGAACTCACCGCC
>JBDHHP010000256.1:0-5633 GCA_039589275.1 Gemmatimonadota bacterium
AAGGATGGGAATTCCCCATGCCAGTAGATTGAATCCTCGTGCCCGGGGGATGGCCCTGATCTCGTCGCCGAAGGCAGCGTAGAGCTCTTCCTCGATCTGAGCCGGAGATTCTCCTTCGGCTAGCCTGTCCTTGATGGCCACTTGTAGTTCGGCCGCCTGCGGGGAAGGGCAGTTGGCGATGGTGCGGCCGGGGCAGAACGGGCTCATCACCTTGTTGAACAGCTTGCTCGCCTCTTGCTCAACGTCAATCCGCATGGGTCCACCTGGTACGACGCCCGCCTGGGAATCCGCTGCGGCTGAATCGACTTGAGCATGCGACCCAGGCGATTGCGCGGCGAACGCAACTAGTGTAGCGAGGAGCCAAGCTGTTTGCAGCCTACTGGTCAAAGCAATCACCCGCTGTAGTAATCCCTCTGAAGCTAACTTATTCTCACGCGGAACGTGCCTCGCCCACCCGCCGCCGGCGTGCTATACTACCCGCCTACCGAATCGTCCTTCATAAGACGAGACTGTTCAGCCCTACCATGGAGGAGATGTACATGCGTTCTCGCTATCGCATTTTGCCCCTCGGCGTCGCCGTAGCAACGGTTGGCGCCAGCCTCATGTTGGCACAACCGGCTGAGACCCAGACCTATCCCAAGAAGCTGTACGACGCGTTGCGCTGGCGCAGTGTTGGACCGGCGCGAGGCGGTCGTTCGATCGCCGTTGCCGGCAGCGCGGAGCGCCCCAACGAGTACTACTTCGGCGCGACCGGCGGAGGACTCTGGAAAAGCACCGACGGAGGTAACAACTGGCGGCCGGTGACTGATGGTCAGATCACGAGTGCCTCGGTTGGAGCAGTGCAGGTATGTGAAGCCGACCCCGACGTCGTATACATTGGGACCGGAGAGACCCAGATCCGCGGCAACATCCAGCAGGGTGACGGTCTATACAAGTCGACCGACGCCGGGAGAACGTGGAAGCACATGGGTCTGAGAGAGACCCAGAACATCGCTCGGATCCGGATTCACCCAACCGACTGCAACACTGTGTGGGTCGCAGCGTTTGGTGTCCACTCGATGCCAAATGAGGATCGTGGCGTGTACAAGTCGACCAACGGCGGCGTCTCGTGGCGCAAGGTGCTGTACCGCGACGAGCGCACCGGCGCCGTCGATATCTCGGTCGATCCCAACAACCCCGCGGTCATGTACGCGGCTCTCTGGGAGGCGTGGCGTAAGTCCTGGGGAATGTCCTCTGGAGGACCGGGTGGCGGGCTCTTCAAGAGCACCGACTTCGGTGAGACCTGGACGGAGATAACGCGAAACGAAGGCCTGCCGCAGGGCATGATCGGCAAGATCGGCGTCGCCGTGTCACCGCCGGCACCGTGGCGGGTCTGGGCGCTCGTAGAGGCGGAAGACGGTGGTGTGTTCCGGTCCGACGATGGCGGTATGACGTGGACTCGGACCAACGAAGAGCGCAAGTTGCGCCAGCGTGCCTTCTACTACACGCGCATCTACGCCGACACTAAAGACGCCGACGTCGTCTATGCGCTGAACACGGGCATTTACCGGTCCCGTGACGGCGGAGCGACGTTTGACGAGCGCCTGAGCGTGCCCCACGGTGACAACCACGATCTCTGGATTGCACCGAACGACCCGGATCGTATGATCAACGGCAATGACGGCGGTGGAAACGTATCGGTCAATGCGGGCGAGACATGGACCGAGCAGGATTACCCCACGGCTCAGTTCTACCGCGTGATGACGACTCATCACGATCCCTACATGATCTGCGGCGCGCAGCAGGACAACAGTACGGCCTGCATTCCGAGTAAAGGCTGGAACCACCTATCGCGATACGCGGGCGGGCAAGAGTTCCTCTTCTCGGTTGGTGGGTGCGAGAGCGGTTACATCGCCAACAACGCGGCCAACCCCAACATCTTCTACGCCGGCTGCTACGGTGGCAGCCTGTCTCGCTACAATCACGCCAACGGTCAGACTCGTGCCGTGAACGTGTGGCCCGAGAATCCCATGGGCCAATCATCGGAAGACTTGATCGAGCGCGTGCAGTGGACGTTCCCGATCGTGTTCTCGCATCACGACCCGAACGTGCTTTACACCGGCACGCAGAAGGTCTGGAAATCCACCAATGAGGGACAGTCCTGGGAGCAGATAAGCCCCGATCTGACGCGCGCTGACCCGTCTACCATAGGACCCTCCGGCGGACCTCTCACCAAGGACCAGACCGGTGTCGAGACCTACGCAACGGTATTCGGGATTGCCCCGTCGTACCATGACGCGGACGTGATCTGGGTGGGGTCAGACGATGGATACGTGCACGTGACACGTGATGGCGGAGCCAACTGGGCCAACGTGACCCCGTCGGATGCCCCGGATTTCGTGCGCATCAACACAGTCGAGGCCTCACCCAACACGCCCGGCAAGGCATACGTGGCGGGGATCCGCTACCTCGTGGACAACGACCGCAGCCCCTACGTCTGGAAGACCGACGACTACGGCGCGTCTTGGACCAAGATCGTGAACGGCATACCGGCAGATGATTTCGTGCGAGCCGTCCGTGAAGATCCGACGAGACCGGGTTTGCTGTATGCAGCTTCGGAGCGCACGGTCTACGTCTCCTGGAACGACGGAGACGATTGGGGGCCGCTCACTATGAACCTGCCAACGGTGCAGGTGTCGGACTTGGTGGTCGAAGAGCACGACCTCGTGATCGGTACGCATGGACGGTCGTTCTGGGTGATGAACAACATCGACCTGTTGCGACAGCTGAACGATCAGGTTGTCGAAGCCGATTTGCACCTGTTCGAACCGGTAGATCCGGTACGCGGTGTGGACGCGGCAGTGCAGGTCTTCTACTACCTATCGGAACGTCCTGACTCGCTGACGATTGAGTTCCTCGATCCCGCTGGCCAAGTGGTCCAGACATTCACGTCTACCGCAAGTGACCGAGAAGAGCCCGCGCCTCAGCAGGGCGGTTTCTTTGGCGGCGTCGCTCCAAGACCGTCGCGACGGGCTGGGTCGAACTCGTTCCGCTGGAACATGCGCTACCCGGGCTTCACCGACTTCGACGGCAGGATCTTCTGGGCCGCCGGCAACGCAGGTCCACTAGCTGTGCCCGGTAGATATCAAGTGAGGCTCACGGCCGACAGCACCACGCAGTCACAGGAGTTCGAGATCAAGCTCGACTCGAGGCTCGAACCAGTTACGGTAGCGCAGTTGCAGGAGCGGTTTGACCTGGCGTTGGCGATACGCGATCGAGTGAGCGAGGCCAACGAAGCGGTCATCAAGATCAGAGAAATCAAGCATGATGTCGACAACCGGTTGGAGCAAACGGACAATGACCAGATAGCGGACCAGGGTGGCCTGGTGAACGATCGGCTCGGCGCCGTGGAGCAGGAGATCTACCAAGTCAAGAACCAGAGTAACCAAGATCCGCTCAACTTCCCGATCAAGCTCAACAACAAGCTTGCGGCTCTGATGTCTGTGGTCGAGAGTGGAGAGACTCGGCCAACCAATCAGTCGCGTAGTGTGTACGAGCACCTGTCCGGGCTGTTGCAGACCGAGCTAGATCGCATGGAGGTCATTATCCGAGAAGACCTCCAACGCCTGAATGAGTTGCTCAGAGAGGAAGGTCTGGAGCCGATTCAGACCGAGAGACCCGTCAGTAACGATTGACGGCCTGATCCATGGCCAACGGGCGCGTGGCAGAGGGCGGGAGTTTTGACGGCGCTCGCCCTCGGTTGCGCAGCACATGATTGAACGGGAGGCAGAGTGAGGCTGGCCAGCATGATCTCGGCGGTCGACGCGCACGCGGCAGGCGAACCGGGGAGAGTGATCGTCGGCGGCGTACTCGATGTACCCGGCAATACGATGCTGGAGAAGAGGCTATACCTGGAGCGCAACGGCGACGGCCTGCGGCGAAGAATGCTGAGGGAACCGCGCGGGTATCCTGCGCTTTGCTGTAACCTCATCGTGCCACCCACTGATCCCCAAGCCGACGCCGGCTTCATCATCATGGAACAAACTGAATACCCGGCCATGTCCGGCAGCAACATCATCTGTGTCGCCACTGTGCTCATCGAGACGGGCATGGTGCCGGTCAGGGAGCCAACTACGCAGTTGACGCTCGAAGCGCCGGCCGGGCTGGTCAAAGTGGATGCCGAGGTATCTAACGGGAAAGCAACCGGAATCACGTTCGAGAACGTTCCGGCCTTTGCCGTTCATCTCGATGCCAAGCTGGAGGTGCCAGAGCTGGGAGAGGTTACGGTGGACGTGGCGTATGGCGGGATGTTCTACGTGATAGCCGACGCTGAGCCGCTTGGGCTGCAGCTCATCCCCGAACGAGGCCGTGAGATCGCGCGCGTAGGTCAGATGATCAAGGCAGCGGCCGCCGAACAGCTTCCCGCCGTTCACCCTGAGCAACCTGAAATCTCGGGTGTGTCGATTTCACAGCTATCGGCAGAGCCCGATATCCCCGGCGCGTCACGCAAGAACGCCGTCGTGGTGGCAACGGGGGAGCTGGACTGGGGGCGCCCGGAAACCTGGACTGGCGTTTTGGACCGATCGCCGTGTGGTACGGGCACGTGCGCCAAGATGGCCGCGATGTTCGCGAAGGGAGAGCTAGGACTGAACCAGGATTTCCATCACGAAGGCATACTCGGGACGGTCTTCACCGGCAGGCTCCTCAGCACCGCTCGCGTCGGCCCCTACGACGCGGTAGTGCCGACTCTGCGGGGACGTGCCTGGATAACGGGGTTCAGCCACTACGTGGTAGATGCCGAGGACCCGTTCCCCGAGGGATTCACAGTGGGGGATATCTGGGCATGAGAGCACCTCAGGCCACAGGACGGTATGAAATTCGGCAGCTTCATGTTACGATACAGTCCGGGCTGTGAAGCCATGTTTGTCGGCGGGACATCGTTAACGTGATTGCACTCAGGACGAGCTAGGAGGAAGGACAGGAATGACGAATCCGATCAGCATTGAGAGTTTTGCGGAGCAGTTGCAGAAGCTTCATGGCGAAATGACCTCTGGTCAGCTCAAGCACAGCGAGTACGATCAGAAGCTCTCTCGCGTCATCAAAGAGCTCAGAGAGAGGGGAATCGACGCCGACAGGGCGAAGATCTTCGCCAAACTGGATGACTTGCTACAGGGTGGCGTGATCACGCCTTCGGTGAAGTCACATCTGGAGAACCGGCTCGGACTGGTCTGAGCGTCGGACAGTCCTCGTCGGATCTACGCTCGTTTTGTTCGTACGCGGTGGCCGAAGCCCGTCCACAGGAAGAGGCTTCAATGAACCCGAGATATCCGATTGGCCCTGCGGTTGCTCTCGCGCTTGTTCTGTGTGGCAACGTCCCCACCGCCTGGGCGCACGAGATACCCGCCTTCGCCCGTAAATACAAAGTCAGCTGCAACCTTTGTCACAACCCGTTCCCAACGCTGACTGAGTTCGGTGAGACGTTCGCTGGCAATGGGTTCAGGTTCGCGGCGAGCGAGGAACCGCGCGACACGATCAACACCGGAGACGAGCTGCTGCAGCTGGCGCGAGACATCCCGCTGGCGATCCGGCTCGACGCCTACGTCCGGGCTTACACCGACGGGGATGTGGCAACCGATTTTCAGTCTCCATACAAT
>JBDHHP010000257.1:0-5194 GCA_039589275.1 Gemmatimonadota bacterium
CGTGGATTACATGTTCACGGCCTCGATGGCGGTGGCAGACATCGGTGCGGAACTGAAGGAAGACTGGATCTACAACATGTACGCCATGGCCCGTCAAGCCAGAGAGAAGGGAGCCGCCGGAGGTCCGTTCGCATACGTGATATCCGCTGACCAATGGGATGCCACGGCCACCGCAGAGCTGGTGGGCGTGCTGCGGCGCGGGGCGGTAGAGGTACACCGTGCCACACGATCTTTCACTGCGGGCGGCAAGGATTTCCCCGCAGGCAGCTACATAACCTTCGCTTCACAGCCGTTTCGGGCACACCTGGTCGACCTGATGGAGCCGCAGACTTATCCCGATCGACGCTGGTATCCCGGCGGGCCACCCATTCCGCCGTACGACTTGAGCGGCTGGACGCCGCCGCTGCAGATGGGTGTTCGAGTGGACCGGATCGACGATCGGTTCGAAGCTCGGACCCAAGCCATTCGGGAGCTCAGCGTGGTTGCGATGGAGCCCGAGGTATCAGGCAGCGGCCCGACATACCTGCTCAGCCCCAATCACAACGCCAGCTCGCAGGCCGCGTTCTCGCTTTTGAGAGAAGGCTCGAGAGTGTCACGTGCCAGCGAGAGCTTCGATGCAGCAGGACACACATGGCCGGCGGGCACCTACATGGTGCGCGCAGGCGCGAATGAGCTACGGGAAGTCGCCAACGAGCTAGGCCTCGAGTTCGTAGGCGCAGGGAACGTGGAAGTCAGCTCGTACCGGCTGGAGAACCCGAGAGTCGGGTTGTACAAGAGTTGGGTTTCCAACATGGACGAAGGCTGGACTCGCTGGATCTTCGAGAACTACGGCGTGCAGTTGGAGACGTTGGCGGATGCCGATATGCGCGCCGGCGCGCTCGACAGGTTCGACGCGATTGTGCTACCTGACCAGGAGGCCGAGGAGATCCTGAACGGGCACCTGGTTGGCACCATGCCAACCGAGTATGCCGGAGGAGTAGGCGCCGAAGGTACCGCGAACCTGAAACGGTTCATCGAGGGAGGTGGCACGCTCATCACGTTCGACCACGCGAGCGACTACGCCATCGATCAACTCGGTCTCCCCATCCGCAATGTCGTGCGCAATTTGCCCGAGGATCAGTTCTTCATTCCCGGAAGCCTGATCCGGGTGAATGTCGACAACTCCAATCCGATTGCCTACGGCATGCAGCGCGAGGCAGCCGTTTCATTCCAGAGCAGTCAGGCGTTCGACGTGATCCCGCCGGCGTCCGAAGGTGACAAGACGGCCATGCGCGACGTCGACGTGATCGCGCGATACGCGGAAACGGATCTACTCAAGAGCGGCTGGGCCCTCGGGGCCGAACGCTACCTCGCCGGCAAGCCCGCGGTGGTGCGAGTGCCATTGGGTCAGGGACAGATCGTGCTGATCGGGTTCCGGCCGCAGTTCCGTGGCCAGCCGCGGGGCACCTACAAGCTCATCTTCAACTCGATTCTCGACTCCAAGGCTGATCGGGTACGGCCGACCACGGATGATCGCTGATAGGGCCTTCCGCGGCGGCCTCGCCGCTTTGATTCTCTGCGTCTCTCCCGCGGCACTCTTGCCGCAGGAGGCCGTGCACGAGGGGCGGGAGTGGCCGGTTGATGTCGAGTCCGCGCCGAGACCCCTCACAGAAGCCGTGCGGGCTGCTTCCGCGATTCGAGTGGATGGAAGACTGGACGAGGCCGCATGGCGGGACGCCGTACCCATCACCGACTTCGTCCAATCTCAGCCGCACGAGGGTCATCCGGCCACCGAACAGACGGTGGTGAGGGTTCTCTACGACGATCGAAGACTCTATGTCGGGGCGCTGTGCTACGATTCGGAACCGGACAAGCTGATCGTCACGACCTTGGAGTACGGTCTCAAACCCAGCACGCACGACATGGATGTCTTCGCGATGTCGCTCGATACGTTTCTCGACCGGCAGAACGCGTTCGTCTGGCTGGTGAATCCCTACGGGGCCTATCGTGACGGTCAAGTCTTCAATGACAGCCGCAGCTCCGATTGGGCCTGGCGCGGCGTGCTGGAAGTAAGGACGGACATACACGATTCCGGCTGGACCGTGGAGATGTCGATCCCCTGGACTACGTTGCGCTTCGACCCGACGCGTGACGAACAACGGTGGGGGATGCAGATCGTGCGCCGGGTCAGGCGCAAGAGCGAAGATTCCTATTGGGCGCCGGTGGATAGGCGCGATCTGGTGCACCGGATGTCACGGGCGGGAACGCTAGTTGGGTTACGGGGTGTGACGCCGGGCCGGAACCTCAAGGTCAAGCCCTTCGTGTTCGGGACCAACTTGTCTGGTAGCCTGCATCCGGCTGACGCTAATGACGACGAAGGATTGGATGCGGGTCTGGACGTGAAATACGGATTGACTTCGGGCCTGACACTCGATCTGACATACAACACGGATTTCTCGCAGGCCGAGGTCGACCAACAGAGAGTGAACCTGACACGGTTCCCGCTCTTTTTTCCGGAGCAACGCGAGTTCTTCGTAGAGAACTCGGGATCGTTCGTGCTGGGCGATGTATCCGAGCGCAACTACCGCATGGGGTCCTCGCTGCGCGATTTCACCCTGTTTCACTCGCGGCGCATTGGTCTCTCTGGGGGGTTACCGATTCCAGTGGTGGCAGGCGGCCGCATCACGGGTCGGGCAGGTGACTTCGAGATGGGTGTGTTGAACATTCAGTCGGAGTCGGTTGAGCCGGCCTCGCCCTCCGATCCGAGAAGTCCTGGACCGGCTGAGAACTTCACTGTCGTTAGAGTCCGGCGCAGCATTGCGGGCTCCGACATAGGCGCGATGGTCTTGAACCGACAGGCAACGGGCTCACTCGCGGACGGAGAGTACAACCGCAGCTACGGCTTCGACGCGAACGTCCATCTACTGGACCACATGATCATCAATTCCTACGTGGCCGGTTCGGATGAGCCGGGGGCAGCCGCCGGTAGTCAGCTGGCGGGACGCGTTTCGGTGGCGTGGCGGGATCAGCTCTGGGACGCCTCGGGTTCGTTCAAACACGTGGGCGACGGGTTCAACCCCGGGCTCGGATTCGTGCGGCGCACCGGCATTCGTCATGGGTACGCGACATTTGGAGCGCACCCACGGCCGCGGATCTCATCGGTGCAGGAGATCAACCCCTACGCCGAACTCCACCACATCAGCAATCTCGACTCCGAGTTGCTCACACGGCGCGGGACAGTCGGACTTGGCGTGCAGTTCTTTGACGGCAGCACGCTCAGTCTGCGGTACAACAACAGGTTCGAGCGGCTCACGAGAGATTTCAGAGTTGATCGGGACAGCGCAGTCGTGTTTCCCACAGGCGACTACGACTTCCAAGAGGGAGCCATCTCATACACGACGAGCCGAGCCAGGTCGTTCAACGGTTCGGTCAACGTGACCGGTGGTAGTTTCTACAGCGGGTCGCGGGTATCGGTCAGCGCGGGCGCCCAATGGCGCCCCAGCTATCGCCTCGCTTTTAACCTCTCGGCAACACACGATGACGTATCGGGTGAAGGAGGTTCGTTCACCGCAGACGTAGTCAGGAGTCAGCTCAAGTTCGCGGCCTCAACAACGCTGTTCGGCAGCACCGACGTGCAATACAACAGCCAGACCGACGAACTCATCGCCAACCTGCGAGTGAACTTGATCTATGCACCGCTCAGTGACGTGTTCCTGGTCTACACCGAGCGGCGGAACATGGTTGACGATATCGTGTTGGAACGCTCTGTGGCGGTGAAGGTTACCAAGATGTTCGCGTTCTGATGGGAGTGCTCTTCTTCTCAACTCCTGACGACCGAGTATCTTTAAACTGGTTCGGTACTACGTTGTTCCTGGTACACGAGCGACATCCAATCTGCGAATCTGTGGCAACACCGTAACGATATACAGATAGCCGTAACCTGGAGGCTCCGTGAGAATCACGAATTTGAGCGCGGTGGCCGCGGTGTTCGTACTGGTCTCGCCGCTGCCTGGTCAGACCGACAGCGCTGTCATCAGACAGCCCAGCCCACTCTTTACCGCGCACGACGTGCTGGAATTGACCATTCACGCCCCTTTCAAGACCATCTTCAAGGAGCGAAAACAGGAGAGCTCCTATCATCCAGCGGTCATGCAGTATCCTACCGAAGACGGCTCAGTTGATAGCGTTGAAATAAGGGTGAAGACACGAGGTAAGTTCCGACTGCAGCGCCGCACCTGCAATTTCCCACCAATCAGGGTCGATCTCCCGCGCAAGGAACTCGAAGGCACGGTCTTCGAGGGGCAGAATCGCCTGAAAGTGGTGACACACTGTCAAAACGGTCGCCAGGAGTATGAGCAGCAAGTGATATTGGAGCACTTGACCTACCAGATCTTCACCCTGTTGACTGAGCGTAGCTTCCGGACGCGGCTGGCGAGAATAACGTACATCGACACCGAGGAAGACGACGATCCGCTGACCCGATACGCTTTCTTCATCGAAGACGAGCAGATGATGGCGGAGCGCAACGGATGGCAGCTACTGGAAACGGACCAGGTGCCGCCCTGGAATTACGATCAGGGCGCCCTGACGCTGGTTGAGGTATTCCAGTACATGGTTGCGAACACCGATTGGGACGGATTCAAGAAGGCGCAGGATCAAGAGATCTGCTGCCACAACCTCAGGGTAATTGGCGACCCTGCCGGTCCCGTGCTACCCGTGCCGTACGACTTCGACTGGACGGGTCTGGTCGACCGTCGCTATGCCAAGCCTGACCCGAGCCTGCGCATCCGTTCCGTGCGACAGCGGGTGTACCGTGGCGTATGTAGGGCAGAGGAAGAGCTTGCGGCCGCGCTTCCCATCTTCAATGAGAAGAAAGCCGCCATATACGCGCTGTTCCAAACCCAGGCCGGTCTGGAGCCGAAGTTCGTCGAGGAGTCGATCGAATACCTCGATGAGTTCTATGAGGTGATCGACGACCCGGGGAAGGTGAAATCGAGGATGCTGCGGGACTGCCGACGTGTGGGAGGCTAGGTAGTGGATTGGGTCGCGCCGACGTACAGGAGGGTCGGGGGAAGATGAACCGACGAGAGTTCGGCGCGAGTGTGCTGGCGGCTTCGGGTGCCGCCTTGACTGGTTCTGCTCCGCCCGGTCGCTTGCGCCAACAGCCGCTCCGAGTGAATGGAGAGCGGCTGCTCACCCAACTGGGAGAATTGTC
>JBDHHP010000258.1:0-6067 GCA_039589275.1 Gemmatimonadota bacterium
GGTCAGCGAGTCGCTAGCCTCAGTTCCGAAGGAGGCATCCGGAGCCGCGCAGGGGTGGATCGTGTACCGCACGGGGATTCTGGTGGGCTCGCCCGTGATGGTACCTGCCTGGAACGCGACGGTGTCCTGGTAGACACCCACTGGCAAGCCGGCCGGGTTCAGGGTTACGGTGACCGTGGTCGGCGCCGTGCCGGACGTCGCGCTCAGTATCAACCAACTGCCACCCTGTAGCTTGGAAGCGCTCCAGGAGAGATTCCGCTCACCAGGATTTGTGAGCTCGATGGTGACTTCACGCCTCTCCGTACTGCCAACCGCCGCCGAATCCGAGACCTCGGATATCGAGATCGTCAGAACGCCCGCCGGCGGAGGAGCTACGAGCTCATCCAGGCGGCAAGTGGTCAGCACTGTTGACGCCGCCGCCAACGCCGCGCCGACAATCAGTCTCTTATGAAGAGGCATGCGTGTCGCCCATAACGCCCTTCGCATGAACTCAAGCAGCAGAGGTCCCCCGCCCTCGTCTCATCACGCTTGAAGTCGGCACCCCTCCCCCGGGCACCATGACCGGCCACGGAGCCTGTCTCGAACCAGGAACGGCCCTGATTAAGGGAAGGGGTCAATAAGATGTTTCCTCAAAGCAGTTAATCAATACCCCACTGGCGAGCACCTAGCATGCCAGTCAAATGACTGTCCCACCCGACGATTCGCGCCGATTACGTAGCGGCGGAATTTTCACCGACAAACCAGGTGTTGCGCACGTGCAACACCGCGGTCTCCAAACAGCCGGCACAGGCGGGAAACCGGAGGTATTCGCCGCCAATTGTCGCCCTCCGGCGAACAGTCATGCGTTAGATTGAGGGCGTTCAAGCGGGGGTAGGACAGGCTCTCATGCAGAAGCTGCAGGCTGAACAGTCGCGGTTGATGACCGCCTCGCTGGTGGTACTGGCGGCGCTGGGTATTGCTGGTGCCCTGCACCTCGCGCGCGCCGCGAGCGATGGTGCCGTTCGTGCTCGCCGTCTTCATCTCTTACTTGGTCTTACCGCTGGTGGATTTCGGACAGGAGCGGCTGAGGTTGCCGCGGATCTTGTCGATGATCCTCGCCCTCGTTCTGGCGTTGGGCTTGCTCACTCTGGTCGCGCTGTTGATCACCACCTCCACGCGCGGCCTCGTGGCATCAGCCGACATCTACCGCGAGCGGCTGGCAGGATTCGCGGAGAGGCTGCTCTCGGTTCTAGACCGATTCGATGTCGATTTGGGTCAGGATCAGCTACTGCAGGGTATCCGACAGCTGCCGCTGATGAATCTGGTTCGGAGCACGGCGGGGACCGTGGTCGGCGTGATCACCACGAGCGGACTTGTACTGATTTTCGTCATCTACCTGGTGATCGGCGGCCAGCGCCAAGAACAACCGACGGGCATCTACGGTGAGATCCACGGCAAAATCAGGCGTTACCTGGTCACCAAGTTCTTGATGTCCGGCACCACCGGGATCCTGGTGTGGTTGATCCTCTCGTTCTTCGGCCTCGACCTGGCTCTCGTGTTCGGCGTGACGGCCTTCTTGCTGAACTTCATTCCGTCGCTGGGCTCGATCATCGCCACACTGCTGCCGCTTCCTATCGCGATCATTCAGTTCGATAACCCCTGGACCATCGTGGCGATAGTGGTATTTCCCGGACTGGTTCAGTTTGCCATCGGCAACGTCATCGAGCCGTACGTCATGGGAGAGAGGCTGGATCTTCACCCGGTCACGGTGCTCCTCTCTCTGATTATCTGGGGTCTGATTTGGGGCATAGTGGGGATGTTCTTGGCGGTGCCGATTACAGCGATCATCAGATTGGTGCTGGATCGGTTGGACACTACGCGGCCTGTGGCAGAGCTGCTGGCCGGTCGATTACCTCAAGCGGAAGCGTAGCGGGCCAGCCGCATCGCCTACACTCCGTCCTCGGTGAGTGGCTGAGGACGGTCACGCTCCCGGTCCACCACGCACAGAAACCCCAGAGGATCGGAGGAGCCAGCTCGGAACTGATGCACAGCATCAGGCGCAACAAACACGCAGTCGAACGGTTCGATCGGGTAAACGTCATTCTCCAACCGCACCTCACCGCGACCCCGCAAGATGATCACAACGTGAGGATGCTGATGCCTCTCCAGTGATGAATGACCTCCGGGCTCCACCTCGAAGTACCGCGTGACGAAGGATACGCCTTCTTCCCCCTCGCCTTCTCCAATCACGGTCTGACGAATGACCCCCCTGAACTCCTCGCCGCGCGACTTGTACTCCTTCAAATTCACGCCCTGCCAACGATACCCGCTGTGCTTGATTACCTTGGAGCGACCGCTCATATCTGACTCAGCACCTCCCTCAATCGTTTGCTGGCCTCCGCCAAGTCACCCTGCCCATATAGGCTACCGCCAATGAGGAACACTGTGTCAGGGCCGTAGCGCTCCACCCAATACGGAACTCGGTCGACATCGATACCGCCTGCCGGGAGCGGGAAGGCCGGCTTGATCTGGCCAAGTGGCTCAGTCAGCGCGGCGTTCACCTCACTGCACGTCTTCTCTGTGAACGCGAACCGGCCTCCCACGTTGGGATAGATAACGCCGTCGCTGCCTATCAGTCTGAAAACCGACCCGAGTAGCACACTGGGTGCGATACCGTGAGTGGGATGAAAGTAAGAGCCCGCCAACGCCGGATGCGCCAATAGCGCCAGCCCGGACTCGCGAGCCAGCGCCGTTACCGCATCGAGCCCGAGGGTCAACGGACTCGCCAGCGCACCCCTACATCCTGCCTGCCGCACCATCCGGATTCGTCGGTCCAGCTCTGCACCCGCCCCGCTTACGTGGGGCAGGTACATGCTTGCGCCGCCGGTCTCCCGGTTTGCCCGATCGACCGCCTCGGCGCAGCGGGCCACCCTGTCGGCAAATCCGGCCGACCGCTGATCTGCCAGCCCGTGGTCATCCTTTATCAAGTCCACGCCGCCCATGGCAAACTGATAGCAGAGATCGGCAAGGCCCGGAGGCGACAGGCCCAGAGGCTTGATCGCGGTGCACAGCAGCGGGCGACGTTCCGAAACACCACAGAGCCGCCGGATGCCGTCAACGCCAAAAGCCGGACCGGGGAATCTGTTAAGCAGTGATTTCGGGATTTCGAGCGCCTCGACAACCACACCGGTCTTGAGTGAAATGTTGCCGAACAGAAGCACCATCAACTGGGACGCAGAACCATCCAACACCGATTCCGGGAAATCGATTGTCGCGGCCCAAACGTTGTCACCCACCCGGTCCAGCGACTCTACGCGGCCAACCGTCGACTCGCGGATCGAGTCGGACACGCATCCGGGTGGCAACTCAACCGTTTGCTCGAAGGCAATGTCCTCGGCCCTGGCCCAGGGATCTTCACCCGCCTCACACCTCAGCCGGTAGGTGACACGCAGGTATTCCAAGCCAGCCATCAGCCGCCTGGCACGAACGCGGCCACCCGGAGCGGCCCACCGCTGCCTCCCTCTATCTTCATCGGAAGCGCTACAAGGAAGGCCCCCGATTCGGGCAGCTGGTGGAGATTCGCAAGGTTCTCGAAGCCAGGGATGTTCGCGCCGTACACGATCACGTGAGTCTCGAAGTCCGAAGACTGGCCATAGTCAATACTCGGCGTGTCGATCCCGATTGCGTCAACCGAGCCCTTATCCACCAGCCACTGCGCGGCTTCGGGACCGATACCGGGAAAGTGAAGCTCGGGCACGGCCTCCGGTCCGGTTAGCTCAGTGCCCAGATAACTGCCCCGATCGGGCCACCGCGCTCCCCATCCCGTGCGGAACAAGACTATCGCTCCTACCGGTATCTCCCCGTGCAACGACTCCCATTCCTCTAAATCCGACACCCGCACTTGGTAATCAGCATCGGCCCTGTCCGACACATCCACTACTACGGCCGGCCCGATCAACTTGTCCAGCGGCACCTGTTCCGCGGTTTGCGCGCCCTCCGCAAAATGAATAGGAGCGTCAAAGTGCGTCCCCCCATGCTCGGCAGCGCTGTAATTGTAGGACGCGTAGAAGTATCCCTTCTCGGTGATGCCGTATGCCTCCTGCTCGAGTGTGAACGGCTTTCCAGTCGGCCAGTAGATCGCGTCTTCGGAGAACGAGTAGGTGAGGTCGATCCAGCGACCGCCAGTGCCATTGAACACGTCGGCGTAGTCGGCCGACGGCTGACAGCTAACAGCTAACAGCGAAACCGCGGCGACGAAGACGGTAATCCTAAGCACAATTCCTCCTTATCAGAGCCCGCCGTTTCTACAGCAACAACACTCCCAGTTGGGCAGTAACGACTCGCTGAGTATGTTACGACACGGAGAGGTCTCGCAACATGGAACCGTGGACACCGGACGGAGATTTCGGGTTTTCAGAAGGGCAGGATGACGATCAGTCGTCCACTCCCGTGGCATTCGTGTCCACGCAGCAGTCGATCTCGTTGGAAGTCGATGAGGTGCCGGACGAGCGTACGCCGAGTGGTATGGTGTGCATGGGGACCTTCTTCAACGAGCGTCTCATAGCCCGGAGTATTGTCCCGCCCGAGGCACTCGACGAAGTGGAGAGCCACGGGCTCCTGTCTTCACCGGTAAGGTTGGGGTTGGCCGCGTTCGAGGACGATCCCGGTCTACAGTGCCGGCTCTACGCGTTGCTCCCGGCATCCAAAGTCATGGAAGACGAGGAAGAGCCCGAGGAGCCCTGGGCGGCCAGCGTCCCACGATTTGAAGACGTCGCGAGTGAACCGCAGTCGGGCGAAGGAGGAGAGGAAGCAATCGTGCCGTTGTTGCTGGGTCACATCGTTCGGTTCGCCAAAGACCGGCGCCATCCGGATGACCTCGCGGCCGAAGCCGCCGACATTCTACGGGCCATTCTCTCCGACGACCGGCCACTCAGCGACGTGGTAGACAAGATCCTGGAGGATCTCTAAGAGCCCCTAGGAACCGCCGCGTCCGAAAGTTCCACATCAACACTACACTCTCCTTGGACTACATCTCTAAAATGTTGTCGCAGTTGATGTTATGCGACTCACTGCATGTAACTTGTTAAGCCAATTCCACTGAGCCGGCCCCGCCCCTTGTGGAAAAACGGCCGTGTCACGGCTGCCTGGTGAAGCGGAGGTTCCTCACTCGACCGGCGTTGAGATCGAATCCCACGATGCCACCGGCGTCGCCCCTCTGAAACCGCAACTCGACTCCCCGCCGCTTCAGCACATCCGCGTCCACCTTGATCAGCGATCCGTCCAGATTATTCCCCACCTTGAGCCTCAGCGAGTCGCCCTCGATATCGATTCTGTAAAGGGCATCGAGCTCAAGGCTCAGATAGCCGCCTACGTATGAGTCCATCTCGGCCCGGGTAAGGCCCTCGACAGTCTCCGCGGTTTCGGTATCACCCGGCTCCTGCGCGGTCGGGGCCTGGTGCGGCGCCAATCGGCCTTCCAGGTAAACGTCGGCCACGGCGCGGGCCAAGCGAGAGGGATTGGTCTGGCTCAGGTTGCACAGGCAAATGACCGTGAACCGCTCGCCCGGAAAACGCACCATATCAGCGCGAAAGCCCACAAAGGCACCGCCGTGACTGACGGTCTCGAGACCACGGTAGTTGCCGTGCACCAATCCGAGCGCGTAGTCGAGCGTTTCGCCGCTATTGAGGACCCCGCGCGTGAGCATGTTCCGCCAAAACTCGGCGGAACGGTGGAACGGCGGAACGGCGGAAGATGTGTCGTAGAAAAAGCGATCCCACTCAAGCAGATCTTCGACGGAGGTAAACACACCACCATCACCGATCATCCCCAACGTAGTCATACTGATGCGGAATCCGCTGTCCCCAGTCGCGGCGTAACCCATGGCGCGATTGGGGACGATCTCTGTGTGGTCGTCGTGGAAGTGCGATTGCCCCATGCCGAGCGGTCGAAAGATTGCAGCATCGGCATAATCCCTCAGTGACTTGCCGCTCACGCGTTTCACGATCTGGGACAAGAGGAAGTATCCGGAGTTGCTGTATAAGAAATCCTCACCAGGCATGAAGTTCAGTTCCTGCTGCCGCGCCAACAT
>JBDHHP010000259.1:0-9615 GCA_039589275.1 Gemmatimonadota bacterium
GAGGTCCTCAACATCACGGAAACTCAGACAGAATCGGTGATACAGCCAAACCGCGTGACTGATGATCTGGGGAGGAAACCTGTGTCTGCGGTAACGACTCTCTTTGCTGTTCATCACCAAAGTCTGGCAGGTAGCAGCTTAACTTGACAATACCGTCCGGAGGGTTCGGCTTGCACCTCACCCCACGGGTCGGCACGCTGCGCCGGCAGCAGAAGCCCAAAGTCGTTAAGAGGCGCTATCGGCGGGCAGTCATTTCAGGACAGGGCACCCGCATAGTGACGAGTCGGGGAAAGGCCACGACGCTGCTCGTCTCTCCGTAGCCATAGGGCTCGTCGCCGTGTACGTTGGCAACTCCGTTTGGAGTATCATCACAGCCGTGAGTGACGCTGAGGAGTTCAACCGTCAGCTTACTGCGGGCAACGTGTCTTTCACACCTACGCTCACCAGGCTCACGACGTCGATCCCAGACCAACCGGTGTCGAGATTGGGACTGCGTGTCGTGAGCGTCAGCTTCTGAGATCCAGCAGGTCGTGGTAGAATCGATCCGCGTAGTCAGCCTTTGAAAAGAACTGCTCCACTGAGAGCCCGACTTCGTGGCGGTACTCGGTCCTAACGAACTCAAGGAGTTTGACGCGCGTCACTTGAATCAGGTATGCGGGCCAGCTGCTGAGACAAGCGCTGGCCTGTCTGTCGCGACTCGTGCCATGCTATTACCGAGTCAGCGGCATGGCTTGTTAGCCAGCTGCTCGGCAATTCTCACTGATCTGCCGTACGTTTAGACTCGCCCCCGTGATTCCTCAGCTTCCCTGGGCCTGCGCGCCTACATCCCGCGCACATCGGAAACCAACCGCGAAGTCGACCCATTGAGGAGGAAGGGCATTGCGATAGTAGGTTCGATTGCAGAATGCGCCGGAGTGCCAGCCGCCACCGCGAATCACCCTGAACTTCCCGGCCTCCGGTCCCAGAGGATTCGAGAGAGTGTATTGTCTGTAGTAGTCACCACTATACCAATCCGCTACCCACTCGAACACATTGCCGGACATGTCGAAGAGCCCGTAACCGTTTGGTGCGTAGCTGCCGGTCTCAACGGCATGCCCCAGCTCTGACGCGGCGTAGTTCGCGTGCACGGGACTCAGAGTATCTGCTCTCGGGTAGTTGAGGCCGGCCAGCTCGCCGCGAGCGGCGTACTCCCACTCGGCCTCAGTGGGCAGCCTCTTGCCTCGCCATTCGGCGTAGTCTGCCGCGTCCTGCCAGCTGACTCCCACGACTGGGTGATTCGGGTAGTCTGGGCCAGAACGTCGAGCTTCGATGCCCCAGAACTCCGGAAGGCGATGCCCGGTAGCCTGGCAGAATTCGAAGTACTCGGCGTTCGTGACTTCACGAGCATCGATGTGAAAGGAATCCAACCTCACGAGATGGGCGGGACTGTGATCATCGTCAGTATCCGAGCCCATCATGAATTCACCGCCGGGAATCAACAACATTTCGGGCTGGTTCTGAGACTCCGTGTTCTCTCGCTCAGGGGTGGTGCCCAGGATGAACATCGCGACGCTGACGAAGGCGACCGCCAGAACGACTGCAGTCAAGAGTTTCACTCCGAGTCCCCTTTCCAGCTTCCTAACGTGATGGAGGTTAGTGTCGGAGACTCTACCATTCAGTGCGGTACAGACACTGTCAATGAAGTTGAACGGGTTACACGAAAGGCCGAGCGATTGGCCCCGTTCCTGGTGACTGCTAATCACCGACGCTGGTTCGCTGTTACTCCCCCACCGATTCTCCCCGGTTTAGACTCACGATCTCCTGCTTGACATCACATCTCACACCGCCTTCTGGGCTCGTGTAGAAGTCGCACTCTCTATTGAGCGCTTCCTTGAGCCTGGCTTTGGCACGGTGTATCCGCACTTTGGCAGCACCGACCGACGTACCCATGATGTCCGCCGTCTCGGCAACGGATAGACCTTGGAGTTGCGACAACACGATCGCCGCACGATAATCAGGCGGCAATCTGTCAATCACTCCACGAACGCAGTCGTTCATCTCATCAACAACGAGTCCATCCAACTCCTCACCATGCATTGCGGTGGACTCATCGTCGAACTCGTCGAACTGCACCTTCTTGCTCTTTCTTAGGAAATCAATCGCGCCGTTCGTGGCAACTCTGTAGGCCCAGCCTTTGACGGCTTCCGGCGACCGAAGCCGAGGTAGTTCCCTCGCCATTCGGATGAGCGCTTCTTGCAGCAGATCATCTGCGTCCGCTGAGTTCCCTGTCATCCGCACCAGGTATGCGAGCAGCGGCTTTGAGTACTTGATCGCGAGATCTTCGAATGTCAGTTCAGCGCTATCGGCCACGGTCACACCTCTCGCACATAACATGCACCTTCACGCTCAAGTCTGACACCCGCAGCCACCCTGCGTCGGCTCATCATCCCTTGACGGGGCAGGAGTACCGTTCAGTTCCTGGTGCGCCGCATTGAGTACCAGGTCAGCCGGAACTTGTTTTGCCTTGTTGGCGGATTGCACGGCGTCTGCTATTTCAGAATCAGTCAGGCCGCAATCCCTGGCCTCGCGTATGTGAAAGACCACGCAAGGGACGCAGTTGCTGGCTACGGCGGCACCGAGTGCAACGAGTTCCTTGTCGCGTTCGCTCAGCCGCGTCATGCTGCCCTCCGATCCTCATCGATACCAGCCAACACGACCGCCGCATCCCTCATGTCCGCAGCCTTGAGTTCCTTCACGCGCAGCCCAATCTCAGCTGCGATGCGAATCTTGTGTTCGGATACTCTCGCATCGGAGAGTGCCAAAACCGCCTGATTGAGGCACGGCTCACAGTTGGCGGCCATTGCTGATCCCACCGCGATCAACATCATCAGCCGCAACTGGGCCTCGTCCTTGATACTCGCGGCCGGGGCAAGACTTTGAACCTGCCGCTTCCACCCGCTCTACTCCAAATAGCTCTTCCAGGTACTTGCCCATAGCCGCTGCCGGCTTTTCCCTCACCGCCTTGCCGACTCCAACGGCAAACTGGATCTCGTCCACACCGGCTCCCAAGCCAGCGAGCTCCTCGTATGCTTCTTGGAACGACTCCTGGTTGTTAGCGGCCGTCGCCGCCCCAGCCTTGATGAGCAGCTGTTCGATTCTGTCTATGGTGCGCTGCGTTTCCATGATCACTCCTCGTGGTTGAGGCTCACATCCGTTGCGGTTCTTGCCCCTGTCTACCGCCCGAGCGGCTTTTCGCCGTAAACCTTCGTGTGCGCGGCCCACGCAGGGCACCACTCGCGATGCCATCGCATGAGTCTCTCCAAAGCAGAGTCAGGCTTCCTCGCGGCAAACGGGCAGATGCCGCAGTTGTGGCACACACCGGCCAACATGCGGGTGAGCGGTCTGAACTGGTCTGTGCTGTCTGGATTGGTGTCGTTCGGTCGCATTTCGTCATCCTCCGTTCTGGAGCGTAGACGAAAACCGGGACGCCGAGGTTACACCCACGGCGTAAGCCTCATAGCCGCAAGGACTTGTCCGACAGTTGGCTGAAGAAGGAAAGGGAGTTTGTGCGGCTGGCGATACACTCTCGCGCGGCGTGGAGTCGCCTCCTCAGAGCACAGCGCCCACAAGGAACAGTAGGGCAACGGCCGTCTTCACTGCCGGACATACCTTGAAGAACGCGATAGCGGTTCTCCCACCGGTAACGAGCGTCCAAAATGCCATTACCAGCAACATGACTGCGGAGGCGCGATAAATGAGTGTGGCCAGCGGCGTGCCATGCAGTATGGCTAAGGTCACTAGGCCGGTCAGCACACCGATAAAGCAGAGCATGAGGCCCTCAGATACCCACTCCATCGTGAGAACACGCCTGTTGTCTACAGACAATGGCTCGAATCCAGCCACGATAGACCTGGTGGGCACCACGTGCGCGACACCCCACGCAGTGATGATGATCGAGCCAGAGTAGAGCATTATCGAAGCAAGCATGCGAACCCTACCTTCTAGTCAGCGGTCTTCACCATGGGACATGCCGCGGCAACTCGAGGCCACAACACCAGGCCGACCGGCGCTGCTGCGTAGCTTCCCCTGGCTGCAGGGCCGCGGGCGCGACAAACACGGGAAACGTGCCCATAGTACTCTTCGCTTCTGTTTTCCCGTTCAGCGTTCCCGTCTCGGTGTGAGGAAGAGCGTTGGAGCGTTCTGCCCGAAGACCGGCTTCGAGAGCACCGCCCTGATGGCGCCAAGCTGCCTTCCCCCCTCGTCAAATAGGCAGAAATCTCCGTGCGATGGTGACGCTACGGTTGCAGCGGCACTCGGCTCTCGGCACCGTCGCAACAGATCCGTCGCTGTGTCGCGCGCTGTTGTTGACATGTTCAACTCCTCCAGGAGTGTTCGCGCCCAGCTTCGATCGCGGCTTCCGCGTTTCAATCAAGGCCGATACCACATAATCCTCGAGATTGGCGCCAGACGATCATTCGCGAACCATCTCGCGGCTCCTCGCGGCAACTGCACGGGTCGGCGTGCTTAGGTCAGAGTGAAGCATCGGGCCGAGTCAGGCGCAGCACGACGCGAACGCCTTTGCCGTGCAAGAGCGCGACTGCCTGGACGCTCTCTCCTGCCATCTCGTCCAGTTCACGATGCCACCATCGAGGTTGTACACGTTTGTGAACCCCTCATCTTCTACCAAGATGTTCGCGGCAACACGACTCATGTGCCCAGTATCACAAACCAAAACGATCGGAGTTTCCGCGTCATACTTCCTCTCCACCACAACCTCTTTGAGGAACTCGTCGAAGGGGCTGGAGATCGAGTTCGGGAACGGCGTTGCCTCGGTTGCGTTCTTGTCTCGGAGATCGACGACACTTAGACTCTCGTAGCCTGATCGGCGCATGTCGTCGAACTCCCGGGCCGAGATCCTCTTGTAACCACCCCCTACAACCAGGCGCCGTGAAAACTCGAAGAAGGTCATATCAAGCCCGGCGAGCTTGAATTTGATGAGAGCCGCGAGGGACCCTGCCAGGGCACTTCCGAAGAGTGCAAAGAACAGCCAGAAGGACGTCGTCATCTTGATGCTCCTTGGGGCTTCGCCCCAGGGTTATTGCCACGGTTGGAGACTTTCGCCGCTGCCACCATGGGCATAGGGATCAATCCGAAGAGTCCGCCACCGCCAAGTACTAACAGGATCAACTCACCCGGCAGTTCGAGCATTCGTCTCATCGCGCGACCTCCGAAATCTCCACGGTCAGAGCCTGTAAATCCTCGCCGCAGCTACACCCCTTGATGATCTGTTGGACCTTTCCGTTTTGTGGATCAAGTAGGCCGCAGAGGACCTCTAGCCCCCGCACCACCATTGCACGCTCCTCAGCCGCAACCAACTCGAGTATGTTTCCGATCATCTGCGTCGAGGCAGCATCAACCTGGGCGTAGAGGGCCTTTCCCCGTTCGGTAAGCGCTACCTCGACAACTCTCTGGTTATCTGCAGGCCGACTGCGGGTAACAAGCTCCTTCTCCTCCAGCTTCTCGACGACCCGAGTGAGCGTTGACTGATGGAGTGCGACTTCGTCAGCGAGTTTGTTCATCGGCGCGGGTCCCTTAGTCAGTGCTTCGAGCGTGTGACACTGCTGGACCGTGACCGGCCCGCACGAGAGCTGTGTTCGCTGCAGCCGATTAAAGAAGCGGGTGAGTCTACTCAACGACCGCCTGGTTCGTCCGATCTGGTCCGCAGGCGGGAGGGTACTTCTTCTCGTTGTGCTCATGATCCCGATCCCTTTCTTCTGTGCCACAGTCAATATATATGCTAATAGCAATATTTGTCAATAGCAAATAAAAACGCTATCCGTTGAACGCTGGTAAACAGCAGAGCGTTGACGTAAGTAGTTGTGAAATATAGACTTATGTCAGGCTGGCGCGACAGTGAATGTGGTCCTTGGCGTTTGAGCTGGGATCCCCGCAGGTGGGCGTCTACCCCTTCGGCCTCAGGAACTCCTGGAAGGGCGGATAGTCGCGGAGAGATTCGAGCTCGACGTCGTAGTGAAGCCAGATCCCGTGACCAAGGTTCACTCCGAGGCCAACCGCCTGCTGTAACAAGGTCATTGCACCCGCACGGTCGCCGAGCAATGCCGCGATCTCGGCGCGCCACAGAGTATGACGCGGCTCCAGGAGGGCAAGTTCAACCGATCGGAGCTCCTCACTGATTCTCAATGCCTCGTCGCGATCACCGCGTCTCGCAGCCAGCTTGCCAAGCGCGGCGAGATACGTGGTGTTCTCCGCATACTCACCGGCCAGCCCTTCATAAAGTCGCTGTGCATCGTCCCACCGCTCCGCTTGATAGACCAACTCCGCTAGCTCCGCCCGCGAGTCTTCGGTGTCCTGGGGCCGCGACTGGTACCATGCGATGGACTCCTCGAATACCTCCTGGGCTGCAACACGACCGCCGTGTGTCCGAAGGGAGACCGCAACCTGACCTAACCACCTTCCTAGTGCCTCCTGTGACTGCAGCGAGCGCATAGCCTCTAACATCGCTGCGACGTCGTCCAAGCGGCCGAGCGCCGCCAAAGCTATGGCCTCATGGTATAGGTAATGCAGACTCTCGGGATATCGCTGTCGCCCCTGCCGAGCGGCATCCAACTCCGCCACGTAGTCGCCGAGCATGTGGTACGATTGAGTGAGGACAGGCCAGTAACAGTCACAGTGCTTCATGTATCCACGGTCGGGGTCGAGTTCCCTTAAGTGTTCTATGGCCTCGCCAGGGCGATTCAACTGGTACGCAAGAATTGCCAGCTCGCGTTTCGCAACATCGGAGCCGGGCGCCTCCTGCGCCGTGCAGCGAGCGGCTTCATACTCCGCAGCAGGGTTCAGTGGCGGACCCAGCGCCATCACGAAATCGAGGCGACAGCGTTCGTAGCGAGTCAACTGTGCGCGAGACTCGACAAGCGGCGCGATCAGGGAGCCCGCCTTCGCATAGTAGGACCATTCAGCATGGGAGTACCCAGCCCACTTGTAGCTGCTCGCGGCCCACAGGGCCGCGCGCGTGAATGTGGGATCAGCGGCGACCGCACGCTCGAAGTGGCGTGCGACCTCGGCATCGTCGTCTTGCCGAAGGAACGCTTCGAGCCCTTCAACGTATGCCTCGTAGGCTTCATAAGTCGCTGGTCGCACGGCAGGTTCGAAGGCTTCGAGATCCTGGTCGAGTAGCGTGGCGAGCGCCGCCACCACCTCCTGTGCGAGACGAGCCACGAGCTTGCTGCGCGCGCCGATGGAGCCGACGACAGGCCCGATCGTTCTCAACAGACTGCCGTCCCTGGCACCGGCGATCCGGATCTGGACAAAGATGGAATCGCCCTCGGAGTGGTACCTGCCGGACACGACTGTGCCCGCTTGAGCCTCATCCGCCAAAGCCAGAATGCTCCCGGTTCCCCCTGTGATATCAGCCCTAGCCACCAACTGTGACACCGCCAGCGCCGTAAGCGGATCCACCACGTCCGCGAATCCCGCCTCAGAGAGCACCTGGATGATATAGTCCTGGGCCCAACTGCCCAGCGCCTTGGCTTCCTCCAACCCGCTCTCATCTTCCAACGCGACGACGAGGACGCGATTGGGGTCGAATGCTCCCTGACTCGCTCCAGGTATCAAAAGCGCGGCTGCTATCACCAAGATGACGACTGCAGACGCCGCAACGCCGATCCGCACCTCTCTTCTTCGTATCACTGGAGTCCTGCTCGGCAGCGTGCCGCTCGCCGTTGTCAGTGCCTTGCTGAACTCCTCCGGCGTCGCAAGCCGATCCACACGGTTCTTCGCCAACGCCTTCAGCAGCACCTGCTCCACTCCTGGCGATACGGTCTCCCGCACCACCGACACACGCGGCAGTGGCTCGCTCAACTTCTTGGCGATCACCGCCTGCCACGTCGGAGCCGAATAGGGCGGTTCCCCCGCCAGCATCTCGTACAGCACGCATCCCAAGGAATAGACATCGCTGCGCCCATCTATGTCCCGCACACCAGTCGCCTGCTCAGGACTCATGTACGCTGGAGTACCCAGCGAGAGACCCGTCTCGGTGAGACGCGTGCCACCCGCGGAGTCAACAGCTAACGCTATCCCAAAGTCAGCAACCACAACTTCACCTGCCTGAAACAAGATGTTCTCCGGCTTGATGTCGCGGTGGACGATATCATGCGAATGAGCATAGGAGAGTGCGCTCGCGACCTGCCCAGCGATGTTCACCGCTACGTCTACGGACAGCTGCTTTTCGTGGTTCAGCCTGCTGCGCAACGAATCGCCTTCGACCAGGGGCATGACGTAGTACAGAAACCCGTCAGCTTCTCCGGAATCGAGCAGAGCGAGAATGTGCGGGTGATTGAGGTTCGCCGTGATCTTGATCTCTCGGAAGAACCGCTCAGTGCCAAGTACAGTAGCGAGTTCGGGGCGGAAGACCTTGACAGCCACCTTGCGGTCGTGCTTCAGGTCCTGAGCGAGGTAGACCGTCGCCATCCCACCGCTACCGAGTTCGCGCTCGATTGTGTAGCGGTCGGCCAAGGCTGACTTAAGACGGTCCGACAAATCGGTCATCACAATGACCTCGCCGGGAGTGCCCTACAATAGTCTTCGAAGAGCCAGCCGACTAGACGCTGCACAAAGGACTGCGGAACTGACTAGCGATTCCTCGTCATGCCAGGGTGCGCTAGGCGGCACCGCGGATGGGGAATCCACTGTGCATGTCTAAGGCGTTGTTGGGCAACTACCTCGAAAGCGGTGTGCCTTGAGTGTGTCTTCGTCGCGGGTCAGCTCCGCGGACGAGCTTGTATCAACTGCCAGCTACCTGTTGTGGAGAGGTTAAAGGCTTGAGTTAGACAGCACGCTGCCTTCTTCCATATGCGTGCCTCACCAGCGACTGCAGCTGAGTGGATTGCTGAGTGGATTCAGTGTGGCAAAGTGTGACTTTGTGCGAGGGAATGTGTGACAAATAGTGCGTTCGGACGCAGGAATTGTGAGGTTTTGTCACACTTCTGGCGATTTCGCAATCGCTCTCCAGGCGCGCGCCTTCGACCACTCGGCCACCTGTCCTGGGCCCCTAAGTTAGTGGGTCAAAAGGTGTTACTCAATCGGCGTGGCCCGGCGATAGCCGTTTCCCGCTCTACGTTTGGTGGGCCACACGTCTTCTTCGCACCGATGCTCGTAGCCCGTCACGGTCAACACGCCTCTTGGCCGCGCGGCCCGTGCAGTGGATTATGATTATGCCGCTTCGGGCGGACTCATCGGGACTCATCGTGACAAATCGGGAAAAGACAAGGCGTTATCGGAGAGCAGCAACGCACCGTTTTCCCAAATGAGTCACATTGAATGACGATCAGTACGGCACACTGAAGGCACACTAACCGAACTGCTCGCGTGAGCTGGAAGCCAAGGGGGGAGTCCGGCTATTCGATGCCCCGTGGACATCAGCACGTCACATGGAATACCCCGATGCTCGTCTTCGGTGCATCGTTCCACACAGCAATCGCCTTCGGAGTAGAGAGCAGCCGCACCTCCACGCCACGCCGCTGGAAATACTCGGCTGCTTCTTCGGAGAGACGCACCGTGTCATGCTGACCTGAGCCGACGATCAGTGTGGTTGCCCCGGCCTCGTCGATGTGCTTGGCC
>JBDHHP010000260.1:0-5571 GCA_039589275.1 Gemmatimonadota bacterium
GCGGAACACCGCGGCGGAGCATGCCGTAGAAGCAACCGGGCGCGCGCGATACCATATACCGGCCAGACCTGCAGCAGAGCTTTCTGCCAGCGCTTGGCCTTGCAAGGACACCAAAATGAATGTTCTCGTTCTCAATTGCGGGTCCTCGACTGTCAAATTTCAGATCATCGAGACCGACTACGAACTGATCAAGCAAGACGCCGATCGTAGACTCGCTAGCGGAATTATCGAGCGAGTCGGTGGACAGGCACTCATCACCTATCAATCGGAGGGCCGCTCCAAGGAGCGCCGAGCCGAGCCACTTAGAGATCATAGGGCGGCAATCGACAACATACTGCGCTGGATCGTATCGCAGGCGTCTGACGTAGGTACAATATCTTCACTCGCCGACATTCATGCGGTTGGACATCGAGTCGTACACGGAGGTGAGCACTTTCAGGCCTCGGTGGGTATCGATGAAGACGTGATAGAGGGAATCGAGGACTGTATCGAGCTCGCTCCATTGCACAACCCGGCCAATCTCAAGGGCATAACTGCTGCAAAGGAGCTGCTAGGCGAGGGAATGCCTCAGGTTCACTCGACAATGCCGGAGACGTCCTACTTGTACCCAATTCCCTACCAATTGTACCGGCGTCACAAGATTCGTCGCTACGGCTTTCACGGCACTTCTCACCGGTACATAGCGTACCGCTACCGCAAGATGATTGGCATCAACAGAGAAGATGTGAACATCATCACGCTACATCTCGGCAACGGGTGTTCAGCTTGTGGTATCAAGAAAGGTGCGTCGTTCATAACGTCTATGGGTTTCACTCCCCTGGAGGGCCTGGTCATGGGCACTCGCTCGGGGACCATTGACCCATCACTGATTGAATACCTGAGCATTAAAGAAGGCTTTAGTGTCTCGCAGATTGACACTTTGCTCAACAAGCAATCGGGGCTTCTGGGATTGTCCGGCCTGACGAGTGACATGAGAGAGCTGTTGGAGGAGGAGGCGGAGAACCAGGATCGGCGCTCACGACTCGCGATCGATATCTTCTGTCGCAAGGTGAAGCACTACATCGGCGCGTACTTTGCTGAGTTGGGTGGCGCGGACGCCATCGTGTTTGCAGGCGGCATTGGTGAGCGCTCGCCTCAGATCAGAGAACGTGCCTGCGATGGGCTGCAGGCCTTGGGGCTGGTGCTGGACCTGGCCAAGAACGACGCGATAACCGAACGAGAAGGTGGCGGAGAGATATCCACCGAAGTCTCGCGCCTCCGGGCCTACGTCATACCGACAAACGAGGAGCTACTCATAGCACGCGACACTTTCCGCGCGCTGCAGGCCGACCGCTAGCTGACGGTCTGCTGAGCCTCGCGCACGATCGATCAGTCCGAATGAGACAGGCCTAATGCCGCAGAATCTGGTTCAGGCTGTGCGACAAGCTGGCGTCGTTGGAGCTGGCGGTGCCGGCTTCCCAACGTACAAGAAGATCGACACGCGGGCAGAGCTGGTGATCGCAAACGGCGCTGAGTGCGAGCCACTGCTATACAAAGACCAGACTTTGATGGAGCAGGGTGCCGCCGAGATGATGACCGGCCTGGAGCTCATAATGAGCCACACAAAGGCACCCCGCGGCATCGTGGCAGTGAAGCGCAAGAACCGGACAGCGATCGAAGCACTTTCGGCTCATCTTCCGGACGACGTATCGATCTTCGAGATGGACGATGTCTATCCTGCCGGTGATGAGTATGAGGTGGTCTATCACGCCACTGGCCGCCGCATTCCGCCAGGAGGATATCCAGTTGACATCGGAGTGGTGGTCCAAAACGTGGAGACGCTGTACAACGTATGCCGCGCCGCTGACGGTTATCCCGTCACACATTCGCTGATGACGATTCATGGCCACGTGCAACAGCCAGTGACTGCGTGGTTCCCCATCGGGATGAGTTACCGCGACGTGTTGGACGCTGCCGGAGGCCCTACGATCGAAGACTTCGCTTTGGTCAATGGTGGGCCAATGATGGGGAACGTCGTAACCGATGTTGCGACGCCAGTGACGAAAATTTCGAGCGGGTTTGTGGTCTTGCCTGCGGCGTCCAGGCTGGCGACCAAGAAGGCTCAACTCGAACGCGCCTTCAAGCGATTCGGCAAGTCGGCGTGTGACCAGTGCAGCCTGTGTACGGAAATGTGTCCACGATATCTATTGGGATATCCGATCCAGCCCCATCTGGTGATGCGTTCTCTGCTCACGACAGGCGCGCTGAGCGACACACTCACGCACTGGGCACAAGCCTGCTGCGAGTGTAACATCTGCACGCTTTGGGCCTGTCCAGAAGAGTTGGATCCTCGGAATGTCTGTGTCGTCACCAAGCGGGATCTGCGTGAGCACGACCGCTGGTTGTCTGCTGAGCAACTTCAGAAGCTATCGAGAGAAGTACACCCTCTTAAGGAGTACCGCAGCGTGCCGACAGCCCGGCTTACGCGGAGACTAGGACTCAGTCAGTTCACTGCTGACGCTCCATACCAGACACACACGTTCACACCCCGCTCCGTTGCCATACCTGTCCGGCAGCACTTGGGTGTTCCGGCTGTCCCAACTGTCACCCGGGGAGATCGTGTGGCCACTGGTGACGTCATTGCACGTGAGGTCGGCGATCAGTTGTCCGTTCCTGTACATGCGAGCATAGGCGGGACGGTGCGGTCCGTGTCCGATGTGGTCGTAATCGACGAGATCCTGCAGGCTGACGATAAAGGATGATCACGATGGAAAGATCAATCGGGCTGATCGAGCTGACCTCCATCGCCAGGGGCTATGAAGTGGCCGATGCGCTACTCAAGGCGGCAACGGTACAGTTGGTATTCAATCGCTCGATCTGCCCCGGCAAGTTCATGGTGATGGTCTCGGGCGAAACCCAGGCTGTGAGGTCGAGCATTCAGATTGGGCTCGAAATAGGCGGGGACACCGTCGTTGACGAGCTCATCATTCCCAACGTGCATCCCGAGGTGTTTCCGGCCATTTCAGGAACTCGAGTCATCGAGAAGACGGGAGCACTCGGAATTCTGGAAACGTTCTCCGTCGCTTCCATCATCGAGGCTGCCGATACCGCAGTTAAGGCAGCGCCGGTGCAACTGATGGAGATTCACCTCGCAATGGCGATCGGCGGGAAGGGATACGCCACACTCACGGGCGACGTCGCCGCAGTCACGGCAGCTGTCGACGCCGGCGCCGAGCACATTAGGAGCAAGGGATTACTGGTGGAGAAGGTCGTGATACCACAACCACGCGAGGAGATCCTGCAAGACAAGATTTGACCGACACCGTGACCAAGTCGATTGCTGCCATTCTCCGCTCCGACATCCGCGACTGGCTATCCCTCTCCGGTATCGTTCTCGCATTGACCAACCTAATTCCCCTCGGAGGCGTCCTGTTGCTGTTCTGGGACGTGTTTCCGGTCGTATTCCTCTATTGGTTCGAGAACGTAATCGTCGGCTTCTACAACGTGTTGCGTATGATATGGGCCAGACCAGATGATCTAGGGCGGTGGCTCGGTAAAGTCTTCATGGTGCCTTTTTTCATAGTCCACTACGGTATGTTCACAGCGATCCACGGGCTGTTTGTGTTCGTTTTGTTCGGAGGAGGGTTCTCCACAAACGAGGCCATTAACATCGAATTGGTACTGCGAGTGATCCAGGAATATGGAATCGAGTTCGCGGCATTGGCCCTGGTGTTGAGCCACGGCTTTTCCTTCGTATGGAACTACATCCAGGGCGGCGAGTACCGTCGGGTCAAGCTGGAGGCACTCATGCACAGACCTTACACCAGGATAGTGGTGCTGCACCTCACGGTTTTGTTCGGAGGCTTTCTCGTGATGGCAGCCGGCTCTCCCATCGCCGGTCTCTTGTTGCTCGTCGCGCTAAAGACCGGAGTGGACCTCCGTGCGCACGTGAAGGAACATCAGAAGCTCAAAGCTCGAGCCCTACTGTCTACCCGATAGCAGCGGATCCGCCCTGATCGTCAGAGTGTTAGTGTAGCTCTCATCGTCGATCGTGAGCATGAGCTTGTACGTTCCAGGTCCAGCCACGGGAACGCCAAACTCTTGGGGAGAGAGCCCGGTCTCGAGATACGGGTTGAGCAACACCTCCGCCGCCTCGCGCTGCTGCAGAGGGGTCTGTGCCCGCTGGAACCGAGTGTGGGCCGCCTGAACTTGCCGCTGGAGGAACGGTACGGTTTCTATCACCGTCTCGAACACACCATTGACGCGCGCCACCTGCTCATCCGTCAGGGGTTCTGGGTCGAAATGGCGCTCCCAGCGGAACCTGTGTATGCCAGGCTCGGTCGCTAGTGGAGCGGTGAACCTGTTCCGACCCGACACGTCGCTGATTTCGAGGGTGGCCGTAGACGACGGCGTCCTCCCGATGTAGTAGGTGATGAAAGCCACGTTGTGGAACTCCGCACGCGGCATGCTGCTCGTAGGCTCAACCGACGGTGGGTTCTCACCGGCAAACCAGAAGTGCCCACGCTGACCGCCTCGACTCGTGTTCTCCCACAGCGTCGCCATCCGCTGCTGGAACAGGTATGCGTCCGCAGCCAGCACTTCGTCCGTCAGTTGTTGTAGGGGCGTGATATCGTCCATGATCCACATTGCGCGGCCATGCGTACCCGCTATCAAGTCGTTGTCCCGCGGATGGATCACCATGTCCTGCACCGCCACCGTCGGGAACCCGTTGTGAAAGCGCACCCAGCTGTTACCGCCGTTCAGCGAAACAAAGACTCCAAATTCGGTACCGACAAACAGTAGGTCTGGATTGTGCCGGTCCTCGCGAATCACGTGCACCACCTGACCGTCCGGGATGCTACTGCCGATGTTCGTCCAACTCACGCCGTAGTCAGTAGTCTTGAAGACCCAGGGCGTGAACACGTCGCTGCGGTGCCCGTCGAATGTGACATAAGCAGTGCCAGGATCGTGGTGCGACGCTTCGAGCCGACCTAGCCAGACTCCCTCAGGTACTCCCACGATGTGGGTCCGAACGTTGGCCCAGCTGGAGCCACCGTTCATTGTGACCTGCACATTGCCGTCGTCAGTTCCCACCCAGATGATGTCCCTCGAGATCGCAGACTGAGATATCGACGTAATCGTGCAGTGCTGCTCCGCACCCGAATTGTCCGGTGTCAAACCACCGCTGCGGCCGCGCTCGCGTTTCTCCGGATCGTTGGTGGTCAGGTCGGGACTGATGATGGTCCAACTTTCACCTTGATTCGTAGTCCTGAATACGTACTGCCCTCCCAGGAACAGTGTTCTTGGATCGTGTGGCGACATCACGAGCGGCGCCGACCAGTTGTAGCGGAACTCGCGTCCGCCTTGCCTCTCCGACTCCGGAATCGCCGCAGTGTAGTTCGTGACGTTAGCAGCGTTGGGACGAGCACCGGAGAACTTATGGGTCAATACGTCGTACCGCCGGAAGCTCCCGTTCTCGGCTTCAGTGTAGAGGGTACGCCAGTCGGTAGGATCGATCTGGATGTCCTGACCATCGCCCCAATGCAGCTTCCAGTTATGATCGCTCAGGATTCCACGATTGTCGCGCGCGAA
>JBDHHP010000261.1:0-5079 GCA_039589275.1 Gemmatimonadota bacterium
CCCGTATACTCTGGCCGCCGCACCAGGAGACACCGGCACTGACGCCGACTCCATTTATTGCGCTAAGCAGGGAATAGCCACCGGCCTAGTGTCGATTCCAAACCGCTACATGCATAGTCCCAACGAGATGGTAGACCTCGCCGACGTCGAGAGGGCAGCGAGGCTCTTGGCGGCGTTCGCCCGCAAAGTCACTCCGAGGATTGACTTCACTCCGGCCTGAGAGACGGGGCGGAACCCCGCCCCCAGGGTACCGCCGTGCTGCTGTGCAGGGTGGTGCGGTCCCGCCTTCCTGTTAGGTTTCCCCCTCGCTCTAGCTGGGCACTTGCTGGAGTACTCCAGGGTAGACGTAGCAAGCAACTTCATCGAGACAGAGAATCATGCGCGGTACAAACAGATTGGGGACCCAAGCAGCCTGTGTGGCTGTCAGCTTGCTGAGCATAGCCAGCAGCCTCGCGGCTCAGAGCTCAGCCGATCGAATCACGGCGGACGTTCGTTACCTCGCCGACGATGCCAGAGAGGGACGGGGCGTGGGAACGGTGGGGTTAGATTCTGCGGCGGTTTACGTGGCGCAGCAGTTCCGCTGGGCCGGATTAACGCCTGCAGGCACCGACGGGTACTTCCAGACTTTCGAAATCGATCCGAGCGCGCCCGCCATCGCTCATTCAGGCTTAGGGGGAGCAGAGGTCAAGAACGTCGTGGGACTGATTCCTGGCCGAGGTAGCCTCGCCGCTGAGACGGTGGTACTGGGTGCCCACTACGATCACCTGGGACTCGGCGGTTCAGGGAGTCTGGATCCGGACAGTGTGGGTGTAGTGCATAACGGCGCCGACGACAATGCCTCAGGCACAGCGGCCCTCATCGAAACGGCCCGGGTCCTTGGCGCTCGTGCTGCCCCCGACATGCGCACCATAGTGTTCGTGGCATTCACGGCTGAGGAACTTGGCCTGATCGGCTCCGACCACTACGTCAAGAACCCGGTGCGCCCCAACGAATCGGCCTACGCGATGATCAACTTCGACATGGTTGGTCGCCTTCGGGAAAACGACCTGATCGCCATCGGAACTGGATCAGCGCGGGAGTTGCCCGCACTACTCGATTCGATAAACGTCCACAACGCACTGGAGCTGAGCAAATCCGAGGATCCGTGGGGACGCAGCGATCACTCATCCTTCTACGGCGCCAAGATACCCGTGGTCCATTTGTTCACGGACAACCACACCGACTACCACAGGACCACTGACGATTGGGACAAGATCGACAACCAGGGCATCGCCCGTGTCGCGTGGTTTGCCGCCGATCTCGCCTGGGCATTTGCCATCCGCCGCACCGACCTCACCTACGTCGACGTACCACAGCCGGTGCAGCCCGTGGCTGACGGCTATGGCGCTTGGCTCGGAACGATCCCAGACATGAGCAGCTCACCAGGCGGCGTGCGCCTCAACGGAGTCCGATCCGGCGGCCCGGCGGACAAGGCAGGCATGATGACGGGAGATATCCTGGTACAGATCGGTGAGCACGAGTTCACTGACCTCTACGGTATGACTAATGCCCTGCGTTCCCACAAACCCGGAGACGTGGTGAAGCTCGTCGTACTGCGCGACGGCGAGAGAATCGAGCTTTCAACAACGCTTGGCAAGCGGGGTGGGTGAGAAACCGCGCGGAGAGAAACTAGCTCGAGCACTCCACGGCGCTTTCTGCCGCGGGGTGCACGGCAGTGAGCTTCTGGAGCTTGCGGCGCGTAAGATCTTGGCATGGGGCCCGCCGTTCGGTGGCGCATACCTGTACGCAATCGAAGTTGACCGCCTCAGGCTGGTGGCCTTTGCCGGGCCCTCTACCGATGAGGTTGAGATCGCCATCGACTCCGGTGGTCTGCAACCCGGCACAGCGGCGCTCACGAGACTCATCCGCCGACACGATCTCGTTCTCGGCGCGATCGTAGCGGCGCCATCGCACGACGGTTCGTTCTCCGACGATCATGCGAGAGACGTGACCCAGGTAGCGCACGCCCTCGCGGCTCTACTGTGAACTTGCGCGGGCTGTCGCAGTCAGGCAGCGCCGAGCGAGTCGCCCTAAACGGAAACCAGATCTTGGTTCGCTCAGTCGGCGACGGGCCCGAAGTGGTTGTGCTACATGGGGGGCCTGGCGCCGACCACGCCTCTCTCGCACCCTATCTCGACCCACTCGCCCGTTCCAGGAAACTACGATACTACGACCAACGAGGATCCGGCGGCTCGAGGGTTGCCGCCAGAGTCGATCTGGGATGGCAGAGCCACGTGGAGGACCTGGCGGCCTTGACTAGGCGTTGGCGATCCGGACCCTCGACTCTGGTGGGTCACTCTTGGGGATGCCTCCTGGCTCTGCTCTACACCGCGGCACACCCAGCCAGTGTGGCAAGACTCGCACTAATAGCTCCGGCGCCCGTCACAGCTCGTCATCGGATAGGGTACCTCCGACGGCTCACCGAAAGGCTAGCTGATCCCAAGATCGCAGCTGGTCGGTGGTCGCTTGAACAATCCGGGCTCAGGAAGGCCGATCCGTTGGCATATAGGCAGCGCGCCTCCGAGCTATCCATTATGCCATATCTTCGAGACCATTCAAAGGCAGTGAACGTAAAGCCCTTCGTGGTTTCGACGCGGGTCCGAGACGCCGTGTGGCGCAGCCTCGAAAGCTACGACATGGCCAATCACGTGACGGACTCGCACATACCCGCAATCGTAATCCACGGGCGCCATGACCCGATCCCGCTCGACTCGAGCAGACAGATCGCAAGCATGCTTGGCTGCGCCCTGGAGATCTTCGAGAATTCCGGGCACCTGCCATTTGTGGAGGAGGCCGAGCACTTTATCGAGGTGCTGGACGAATTCCTACCGAAGGAGAGACGGTGAGCAGGATAACGCCTTGGGATCTCGCCTTCGCCGGAGAGATAGAGCAACGGTTTCCTGGCGTGCAGTCCGAGGCGACCGCAACGATGAAGAATGCGAACGACTTCGCTCAGTTCATCTCGATCGCTTCCGTGCAGCGGATCATCGATTCCATCGAATCTCCGGAGGTACTGAAAGAGAATCCAGCAGCGGCTGTTGAATATCACACACTACTCTACGTCGTCTTCCGCTACTGGTCAGCTGGGAAGTTGGTCCTCCCCATCGCGGGGGACTTCTTGAGAGAGGCTGATCACGCCGCAGGCACCTGCGTTACTCCAACGCCCGTTCCGGGTGGTGCGTGCTACCTGCAGTTCCCCGAGCGGCGCATATGGGCGCAGGTCGACTCAAAGGGGCCTCACGAACCAATCGACGGGCTGTTTGTGACTGAATCGGAAGATCGTAAACAGCTCACGACGGTCGGGGTTCTCGGGCTCCGGCCAGAGCGCACCGGATTTAGTCAGATATCGGCAACGGTCGCGCTCGACGAGCTAACGGCAGTTCGCGACGCCGTCAGAACACCACTATTTGATCCCGTCATGGACGGCGGCACATCTGCCGGGTTCAACTCGGTGACATCTGTAGCAGAACTACTCCTGCTCACTCAACTCGCATTGGCAGAGGCCGACAGCTAGCTTCCTCCAGTCTCAGACAAGGTCCTTTGGTTTGTTCCGCACGACGACTCAGAGCCAGCGGTGAAGAGCGCTAAGGACCGCATTCGTCCTATCATAAGGAAGCTGAAGCGACGCTATCCAGAGGCCACCTGTTCGCTCACTCACAGAGACCCACTCCAACTTCTAGTGGCCACCATCCTGAGCGCACAGTGTACCGACGAGCGGGTAAACGCCGTCACCGAGGTCCTATTCCGGCAATACAAGATCGCTCATGACTTCGCCGAGGCGGATCCAGAGATTCTGGCCGACCAGATCAAGTCGACAGGCTTCTTTAGGAACAAGACGAAGTCGATAATCGGGATGGCGCAGGCACTGATATCCGACCATGGCGGAGAAGTACCGCGCACTATGGACCAGCTCGTCAAGCTCCCGGGGGTTGGCCGCAAGACCGCCAATGTGGTTCTGGGTAACGCATTCGGCATCGACGAGGGAGTTGTCGTAGATACGCACGTCAAGCGAATCGCAAACAGGCTGGCATTGACCGTGCACGAGCAGCCGGAGAAGATCGAGTTGGATCTGATGGAGATAGTGCCCAAGTCTTCGTGGACCTTGTTTCCCCATCTGATGATCCATCACGGCCGCGCGATCTGTCAGGCGCGGAAGCCAAAGTGCGAGATCTGTCCGATAGATGACCTCTGCCCTTCGTCGACCTGATATGAGGCCGAATCACCAACACTCGAGAGGGCTGACACCCAAATGAGAGTCGACTTTGCAGTCGTTTGTGACTACGCGGTTATCGACCAGTACGGCAAGCTGTCGGTGCTCGGCATCTTCCAACATATCTGGGTCAGCCAATTTCCTACGGTACATCCCCGACTCCATCTGGTCATGCGGTTGAAGGGCACGCGGACCGAGGTTGGGCAGCACAGGGTGCAGATCAGGTTGGTTGATGAGGATGGCAGGCAGATCATCAAGGGCGACGGAACGGTCAATTTCTCCGAGCCGCCAGCCGGGGTCCTCGAGGTGGAAGCGGGTGCGGTCCTTGTCTTTGACGTTCCATTCGAGAAAGCGGGGCGCTACGAATTCGAGATTGAGGTAGACGAAGATTTGACGACCGCTGTTCCGGTGACGGTGGCGGCCGGCCCCAAGGGCAATCCACATCGGATGCAAGGCCCAGCCTAACGCAATTCAGGTGT
The DNA here is from genome assembly GCA_039589275.1 of Gemmatimonadota bacterium. Taxonomy (GTDB): domain Bacteria; phylum Gemmatimonadota; class Gemmatimonadetes; order Gemmatimonadales; family GWC2-71-9. The sequence continues at coordinate 4,729 of JBDHHP010000261.1, forward strand.
TACCGTTTCACAGAGAGCCGCAACCAGATACAGTGTCCGACATCCGAAAGGTAGTTCTTCTGGCCGCTTGCACCGTGGCTTGCATGCTCAGTCTCGTAGTCAACTTCTCGGCATATCCCCTGCTGGATCCTGACGAGGGCCGCAACGCCGAGGTCGCCCGAGAGATGTACGTCACTGGCGATTACGTACTGCCTCAGCTCAACGGTCTGCCATATCTCGACAAGCCCGTTGGGTACTTCGCCGTCGGTGCACTCTCCATGAGGATTCTGGGACCTACAGTTACGGCTGCGCGGCTTCCTTCTCTTCTATTCTCGATCGCCACGATCGTTGTGGTAGCCTGGTTCGGTCGAC
>JBDHHP010000262.1:0-5057 GCA_039589275.1 Gemmatimonadota bacterium
TCCTGCAGTGCAACTCCTCCGATCCGCATCCCTTCGAGGGGTTGGTGCCCCTCTTGGTGCTGACAGACGATCCGTTGCTCCGCGATCGCTTCCAGAGTTCAGCCGAAGGGAATGTCGATCGTGCGACACACTTTGAGATCTTTCCTACGCTTCTCGCGCTATTCGGGTACGATCTCGAAGCCATCGGCGACCGATACGGCATGACGCTCCTCGAAGCGCTTCCAGCCGGTGAGCGGCGCTTTGCTTTCGGCCCGGTCCTTGTGCACAGCCCGGGCGAGATCCGTTGGAAGCAGATGCCCTCGGACCTGGACCGACTGCGTCGGATGTCCGGCCGAAGCTTGGCGCGCCCTAGAAGTCGAGCAGTACGCTAGTCTTCAAACCCATAGGTCTCGAGCACAGGACGAAGACTGTGCTCGAGCTGCCGCTGCTCCTCAGAGGTGAGCAGCTTTCGCCACTTCTTGTCGTCGCTGATGAGGGGGCAAGCGGTGACCCGCCGCTCGAAGAGATCGGAGCTGGGGAGCTGGCAGAACTCGGCGATCTCCCTCATTCTGCCCAGCGGGTTCGTGATCAACTTGTCGTAACGCATTTGAAGAAAGCGCCCGCTGGGGATGTGCTTGCAGGCCGCCACGAGATGCCGCATGAGCATTTTCCAGGAGATGGCGGCCAGGATGAGCTCGTTCTTCCCCGCATCCAGATACTCCTTACGGAACTCCTCACCCATCTCACCCCAGCCCCAGGATGCTTCCCCGCGCCAGAACGGTGCCCGCACGAGCGAGCTCGCTACCGCCCTCCCATCCCGGACCACGTGAATGAACAGCGCGTCTGGAAAGATCTCGTTCAGGTAGGCCACCCGCGGAAAGCCGGTAAACTTCATGACGAAGCGGCTCTTGCCTTGGCCTTTCAGGTGCTGATGAACGAGGTAACGCATACGCTGGGCTGCTTTGTCCGTGACGTCTTGGGGAGTCAAGGCCCGCGGAATTGTGAACACCCCGTCCGTGGCCCATCTCACCAGACGATAATTCTCCGTTGGCTGCGGGATGAGGCGCGAACGCGGCTTCGCCAAGAGCAGGCCCATACCTGGTAGGTCGTGAACACGCGCGAGTCGGCTCCAGTGTCGGATCCCCGGCAGGTAGGCCGTGTAGTGCGACATCCAAGCCAGGCCCGGGTGGCAGGCCAGAAGCCGGAGGGCCAGCGTGCTGCCACAGCGCCCGCTACCCATGATGAAGGTTGGTCGGCTGACCGCAGGGTCAGACATCCTTGATTACTCCGCGCGGTTAGGGTTGCGTCTTGGCTGAGCCGAGTCTGCGCTACGCCCTATCAAGCGTCAAACCGGGATCCAGTCTTGACCCAAGAACCTCTGCGGAGCCCGAGGCATGCCAACTCCTAGTGAGGATGGATTGTCCCCTTCCTGCCGGCATCGGCTGGACCCGGTAGGACGATTGATCAAGACTGGCCCTACAGCCAGGGAAGTGTCGCAGGGCAAGCTTGCGCCAGCCGGGGCCCAAGATCCGTCAGCGCCCGCCGCATGAACACCCAATCCAGAACGGTGCAGCCTGGCGGCCCGGGCACGACCCCACATTTCTCTGGGGCCATGAGGGCGGTAACCAGCCCGGCCAGGTACTGACGAAGAAGTGTCACGTCGCCCGCGCTGACCTGGCCATTATCGTCGAAATCGCCGCATTGACACGCGTTCCCGACTCCGTCTGGAGCCTCAAGGCCGAGGCCACCCGTATCCTCCTGCAAGGGATTTGGCTCCAGGGGGCAGTTATCGGCTTGGTTCGGAACCCCGTCCGCGTCGGCATCGCCCGTGGGCGTTGCCACGAAGATCTCGCGGTCACCCTCGCCCGATGTTGAGCCCGCATAGTCCCCGTCCCCACCCCAGATGACGGCGCCGTCGCCCATAACGGTAGGCCAGGTGTCCGTCCAATCGTCATCCGTTAGCTGAATGACTGTCCCGATAGCAGGGTCGAAGACGAAGATCTCCCGATCACCCGAACCCGAGAGGCTTCCAGGCAGGCCGCCGTTTCCTTCGAAAGCGATCACCCCGCCGGCGTTGAGGTCAGCGCGGCCGACCCAGGGCCCCGGACTGCTGTAGATCACTTGCATCTCCGCACCATCCCAGAAGAGAATGTCGCGCGGCCCCTCGGCGTCCGGCATGTACGACGTCCCTCCTTGCGCTTCAATTGCGACTTGGTCCAGGTCGTTGATTTCGAACCGCCGAAATGCGAAGTACCCTAAGCTCGCCGGCGAGGGTAGCGCTTGAACGAGACTCCCCGCGGTGTCCACGATTCCCTCTGACACAACGATGTGGTCGAGCGCACTAATATGCGGCCGGTAACCCCTGCGCAGAACCGTGAACGGACCGCCGAGAGCGTCGAAGGCGCTGAGGTACCATGAACCCGCCAGCCGACGCCCCCAGACAACCCAGCGGTTATCGTTGATGTCCGGGTAGCGGTCTGCCGCAGGCACGGTATCAGCGGTCACCTGTATGACGTTGGTACCGAAACGGACGAAGATCTCCGCTTGATCATCACTCCCGAACCGCTGCCAGGCTACGTCTCCCAGATTGTTGACCACTGGCCGGCGATCATCCACGTCGTCATCGGTTACCTGCTCGACACTCGACCCGTTCCAGAGGAATATCTCTCTATCGGTATTCGGGGACTGAGCCTCGGCAAGGTTGTAAGTCCCCACCCAGGCCATCAGACCGGTGGAAGAAACCCGTGGCTTCTCGTCCCAGCCACCGTTGTCCGTTCGCTGTGAGAAAAGATAGCCCGGCACATCGGTGCGCTTCGCCTCGGCATCTTGAGAAAACGACAGCAGCAGAGTCAGCGCGCAAGCCCATCCCCAACGTCGGCAGGGATCGCGGGAATCTTCTTCAAGCATGGTCCCACGTTATCAGATGCTACCCCGCCGAGTCAGCTCCCATGCGGCCACGGCAGTCACTGGAAGAAGCAAAGCGCGCTCAGGGAGAGCCCCGGGGTGGCCACTGTAGGAGCCCCCCTGAATGGGGCTCCCAGGATTCCGGGGCGGAGACCTCCCTGGGCGGCAGAAGGGGGGGGCGGACGCCGCCAAGACGGGCCCCAGCGAGGGGGCTGCAGCATAAGGTCGAGAGCAGCACGGCGCAGCTATGGGTCGCGTGGGGGGCTCTATGACGACGGTCATGCGCCGAGGCGCCTGCCCATCTGCCGTACCGATTGTGTTATGAATACGGCTACCTTGGTGGGTTGTTCTTGCGAATCCTGCGTCAAGCTTCACTGCCGTCGGGTATCGGTTCCATCTTCGTTGCCGTCACCCCCGCTGGGTTTCTTGTTTCAAGTGCTCTTCTGCGCAATGCTTGTGGGTCTCGCTTTGTCGTGTGCCGACTCCTCTACCCTCACCTTGTATTCATCGAATGAGATCAACCTGAAAGATGTTGGCCTCGTCCGGAAACTGGTGCGGGACAGGGTCGGCAACGCATTGAGCGTCCGACAATCCTTCGAGAATCCCGTTGTTGATTCCAGAGTGGCCTCGGATGATCTGGACCCCGGCTCGAGTTCGGATGTTGGGTTTCCAGCTTCCGACTCCCTTCGCTCGGTCTTTGGAGCAGGTAGCGTCATGGACTCGGACGGCGACTCTCGGCCCGACCTGGTCGATAACTGTCCCTACGTTCCGAACTTTCTGCAAGACGACAAGAGCGGTGATGGAATCGGCGACGTCTGCCAGTGCGCCGATGTGGATGGCGATGGAGAGGTCACCAGCGGCGATGTGAACCTGCTGCGCAACGAACTGGCAGGACTCCAGCCTGGCATCCTTGAGGAAAACTATTCGAAATGCGGGGCATATCCGCCCACGGGAGCCTGTGACCTCCTGACGCTGATCGTGATGCGACGCGCCTTGGCGGGCTTGGAGCCTACGGTCTCGCAAACCTGCAAAGCTGCTCTGCCGCAGCCATCCACCATCGTCGAGACAGGCGAGCTCGCATTCTTGGGGGATGTCCATCAATGGCGGATCACCCTTGAGGGAGCTGCTCTGCTGAGAGTCGACGTGTTGGCCTACGAAGAGGCTTCCAACGATTTCTTCGGCAACGGACCCAACAACGACCGTCTGGATTCTATGCTTTACCTGTTTACCTCGGACGGTGTTTTGCTTGCCTTCAATGATGATAGTGTTGCCGGGGGCGACGACGGATCCGTTGTTGCTATGGACGCCTACCTGGAGGAGGGACTCGCTGCTGGCGAGTACAAGCTTGCAATTGTCGGTCACGGCATAGACGAAGACGATGCCTGGGACGGCGCGTGTGAAGCTTGTTCATCGGAAGACGAAGGAGGATTGTACCAGATCACCTTCAGCACGCATCACGGGCCGCTTGAGGTTCGACGGGTCAGGGACGAGATCATGATCTGCGTCGTGCCTGATACTCAGGAATATGTGAAGCACGTCACTTGCTGCGGATGTGCGGAGGGGACGTGGGGCACTACGGCATGTGGCAGGTGGCCGAGGTGGGATGCGATGTGGACCTACATCGAGGCGAACTGCGATGCGGTGGTCTGGGTCGGTGACCTCAGCGCGAGCGGGACGGACTTCGACGATGATGATGATGATCGGATCGAGTGGGAGCGCGTGACGGCCGCCGCCGTCTCCGTTATGGACGCAGGTGTTCCGCTTCTGCCCGTGCGAGGGAACCATGACTCCTATTATCGCTGGGCGCTGAGCTTCGGAGATGCGAACGGGGATCCGCGTCCAGGTCTCCCCGGAAGCGCTGCACCGGCCGATATGTGGGAAGCCCGTGAGTGGTGGATTGGGCACAACGATACGGGCTGCTACGACAACATCGACATGAATAACGACGGGCGTGACTCCAGCGGCGGTAGCAGCGCGCCTCATCAGTGCGATGACACGATGGCGATCCGGGTCCACCTGAAGGGCGTTCCCTTTCTGATGGTTGGGATCTCCTGCAACCCGGATCCCAACGAACTTGCGTGGGTTGAGGATCTGATCACTAACCGGTTCCCCGATGACGTTGTCATCGTGGGCACACATATCGGTACCTACCCTCGGGGATCGGATCTTGGGGA
>JBDHHP010000263.1:0-5041 GCA_039589275.1 Gemmatimonadota bacterium
TGGACGAGAGCAGTTTCGGAAATGGCGTGCCGTCTCCTGTCTTGTGACGCAGAGTCTCCTCGAACATGATCACCCCGCTCACGTGCTTCTCTATGCCAGGCGTTGTGAACAGCATGTCCCGATAGGCTCGCCGGTTTTCCTCCGTCGATTTGATTTTGATGCTGTCGAACCGCTTCTTGATGGTCGGAAAACTCTCGTCAGCTGCTAGTATGCCCTTCCCGGGCGCGACCATCTTCTGCGCAATCGATTCCAATGATTGTCTTGCCATCGGTACCAGACCTCACCTATCTCGTGCGTTACCGCCCCGGCACCTTGACTGCGGGACGTATGTTTGGGCCGCGGGCTCGATCCGGAACTGGATCTGACCGCGCAGCTAGGGAAAAGACTCGTGCAGCGAAGATATTCGCTTGCACCCTAATCTGACAACTGTGCCGACCTGGCGCAGGGTCGGTATCGCGCTCCCCAGGTCAGATTCGTATATTGGCCCGGAGCGCACTTGCACGAGGACGATAACTATGTCTCCCAAATGGGCGCGCGTTTGTCGCAGTGAGGCACACGGTTTGAGGCGTGGAGCCTGGTATCCTGTAGTGGGTGATGCAGACAACTCGCTTGTGATTCTGGACGTTAACAAATCCAACCGGCCCGCAAGCCGGGCGAGCCTGGAAATTCGCGACAACAAGCCAGAGCACTGGAGTGTTGTCAGGCGCGACCCCGACCAAGAAGCTGCACAACGCGCCTCGAGTGCGAAGCTGGGTCCGGTCTACGCTGTCTGCCCCAATTGCCGCGAACGGGTGGTGCTAGCCGGCCGTGAAGAGACGTACAGATGCCCGGAGTGCGGTGCGGAATACCCGGTGGATTGGGAGAATCCTTGCTGATTGATCCCTTACCTGCCAGCTTGACCTAGGAGCTGGAGGGGCGGAACACCAGACCGTAGCGCCCCACGGCCCTACCAACGTAGCACCCTACCACCCTACCGCCCCTTATATTTCCGGCCATGCCATCAGTGACCCGTCGCAGCACCGTCACCACTCGCATTGGGAACATCGTAGTCGGATCTGCACACCCTGTTGTGGTCCAGTCTATGACAAATACCGATACGGCCGATGCGGCGGCGACAGCGGAACAAGTGGTCGCGCTGGCGCAAGCAGGTAGCGAGCTAGTGCGCATCACAGTCAACAACGATGCGGCAGCCAAGAGCGTGCCTGAGATAGTGCAGCGTGCCACCGACCTGGGCGCCTCCCCGCCTCTCATCGGGGATTTCCACTACAACGGACACCTGCTACTCACGCGGTATCCCGACTGTGCTCAGGCCCTGGCGAAGTACCGGATCAATCCTGGGAACGTGGGTGCGAAGAGGCGGGATGAGAATTTCTGCACCATTGTCGGGATTGCCATCGACAATGAGAAACCCGTGCGCATAGGCGTGAACTGGGGATCGCTCGACAAGGCCTTGCTGACCGAGATGATGAACGAGAACTCGACGCGTGCCGAGCCGCTCGACGCACGTGATGTAATGCTCAACGCCATGGTCGAAAGCGCGATGCGGTCGGGTCGACTCGCCGAAGAGGTCGGCCTGCCTCACGACTGCATCGTTCTCTCAGCCAAGATGTCACAGGTGCAAGACCTCGTGGACGTATACCGGCGGCTGGCGCCGCTGTCGAATTATCCGTTTCACCTCGGTCTTACTGAGGCGGGCATGGGGACCAAAGGGGTGGTCGCTAGCAGTGCCGGGCTGTCCATTCTGCTGCAACAGGGAATCGGCGACACTATACGCGTGTCTCTCACTCCTAGACCGGGGGGAGACCGTACGGAGGAGGTCGCGGTAGCGCAGCACGTCCTCCAGGCGCTGGGGCTGCGCAGCTTCGCTCCGCAGGTGACAGCGTGTCCGGGTTGCGGGCGCACCACCAGCACCTTTTTCCAGGAGATGGCGGAGCAGATTCAATCGTACCTCCGAACGCAGATGTCCACGTGGCAGGAACGTCACTCCGGAGTCGAAGACATGCGGGTCGCGGTGATGGGGTGCGTGGTGAACGGACCCGGTGAGTCGAAGCACTCAGACATCGGAATATCGCTGCCAGGGACCGCTGAGGAGCCCAAGGCACCAGTATACGTCGACGGCAAACTGCTCAGGACTCTGAAGGGCCCCGGAATAGTGGAGGAGTTCATCGAGATCCTGAATGGCTACGTGGCCCGCAGGTATCCCAGTAAGCCCGATCAAACCGACAATTGATACGGTCCACCACAGCCGCATCACGGGGCTTCTGAGCCCTGGGAGGAGGGTTCTGATGTCCCATGAGCTCGACCGGACGCTGGAGGCGATGGCGGGAGCAGCGCGTCTGGTGGTCCTGACCGGCGCCGGCATGTCCCGGGACTCCGGTATGCCCACGTTTAGGGAAGCCCAGACAGGGCTATGGGCGCAATATGACCCGCAGCAATTGGCAACTCCGCAGGCGTTCTCCCGCAGCCCGGCTCGGGTATTCGGTTGGTATGTGTGGCGCTACCAAAAGGCGATTAGCCTCGAACCACACGCAGGGTACGATGCCGTTGTCCGGCTGGAGGATCTCTTCGACGACGTGACGGTGGTCACTCAGAATGTGGACGGCCTGCATTCGCGGGCCGGCAGCCGCCGAGTGGTGGAACTGCACGGTTCGCTGCGGAGATTCCGCTGCGTGAGCGGAGGTCACCCCTACGCAGAGGAAAGAGTCCGGCAAGTCACCTTGCCTCAGTCCGGTGAGGTTGATCCGCCGCAGTGCCCACAATGTGGTAGTCCCGTACGCCCGGGTGTGGTGTGGTTTGGGGAATCACTTCCCCCCGATGCGATGCGGGAGGCCTGGACCGCCGCTGAGCAGTGTGATGCGATGCTCGTCGTTGGCACCTCAGCACTAGTCTACCCGGCGGCAGGTTTGCCTGACGCCGCGTTGGCCAACGATCGTCCCGTGATTGAAATAAATCCCGATCCCACACCGTTATCAGATCGGGTGGACGTGTGGTGGTCGGAGAGGGCCGCGGTGGCCCTGCCACAGCTGACCGCCAGGCTCTCCGAGACTCCGTGATGAAATACGATCCGCGGCTACGCCGCACCAAGATCGTTGCCACATTGGGACCTGCCTCCGCGAGCGAGGACACGGTTCGAGAGATGCTCTTAGCGGGAGTCGACGTGGTGCGAATCAACAGCGCTCACGGGACCGCAGCCTCCAGAGCAGAGATGATCGATACCGTCCGCCGGGTGCAGGAAGAGCTCGGCAGGCATACCGCTGTTCTGGTCGATCTACAGGGGCCGCGCATCCGGGTCGGCGATCTCGTTGAGCCACGACAGCTCGATGACGGTGCGCAGGTTGCGTTCGCCCACCAGTCAATTGCCTCGGGTGATGACGTGCCAACCACATACGCGGATCTTGCTCACGACGTCAGGCAGGGGTCGAGAATACTGCTGGACGATGGGCTGCTCGTGGTTGAAGTGACTGGCATCGAAGGCGAACGGGTGCGAGGCACTGTTACAAACGGTGGAATCCTCCAGAGTAACAAGGGAATCAACCTGCCAGACGACGTCGTGAGCGCGCATGCAGTAACGGAAAAGGACCTGGGAGACATCAAGCTGGCGTTGAAGCACGGTGCTGACTTGATTGGCATCTCGTTTGTTGGAAGCGCCGCGGACGTCGGAGAAGTACGCTCCCACACGGGTGACTCGGTCCGGTTGGTGGCCAAGATCGAGCGACCGTCTGCCCTGGAGGATCTCGAGGACATCATCCAGGCGGCCGATGCGATCATGGTTGCACGGGGCGACCTCGGCGTCGAGCTGCCGTTCGAAGAAGTGCCGCTCGCCCAAAAACACCTCATATCGCAGGCGGTGCTGTGTGGTACTCCGGTAATCACTGCCACCCAGATGCTCGAGTCGATGGTACGGAACCCTCGACCCACTCGGGCTGAGGCATCGGATGTGGCCAACGCCATTCTGGACGGCACCGACGCAGTCATGCTTTCTGCGGAGACGGCTGTCGGATCGCATCCCATTGCAGCCGTGCGGGCGGTGGTGCGTATAATCAACGAGGTCGAACAAGCACTCGTACGCGACCGCCGGCCGCAACGCAGGGTAGAGGACTTTCGATCGGAGCGCCTGAAGCCCAGCGTTGCCGGGGCAATTGCGTCGGCGGCCACGGCCGCAGCGGAGATGTTGAGGGTACCGGTGCTCTTGTGCTATACGCAGAGTGGGTTCACGGCTCGCAAGCTGGCCGCAAATAGGTGCTTCATTCCCATAATCGGACTGTCGACCCAGCGGCAGACTTGCCGGGTACTCTCTCTTGTGTGGGGTGTTCTGCCGCTCGAGATATCCGAAGTTCCCAACTACGAGGCGATGCTCGATACGGCACGAGAGATTTTGTTGCGACGGGGATACGTGAGGGCCGGAGATCACATCGTGGTGACTGCGGGCACACCATTGGAGCAGCCCGGCCAGACCAACTTGATCAAGGTCGAGACGGTCTGACGTGCGATTCACCGTGCTCGGATCGGGAACCTCTTTTGGCGTTCCATCGATCGGCTGCGACTGCAGGGTTTGTAAGTCGGACGATCCTCGTGATGCGCGAACTCGCGTCTCTGCCTTACTGGAATGTGAAGATGGAAGCAGGATCCTCATCGACTCGCCGCCGGAGCTGCGATTACAGTTGGTACGCGCCGGCGTGCCAAGCGTTGAGGCCGTCCTCTATACCCACGAACATGCCGATCACACTCACGGTATTGACGACCTTCGTGCTATCTCGGTACGCAGGGGCAGCCTTCCTGTCTTTGGCCCGCCAGAGACGCTCGAAAGGCTGGCGCAGCGATTCGACTACATATTCGACGACTGCGTTCTGGCCCGCAGGGGCACATCAAAGCCTCGGCTGGTGCCAAAAGCGATCGATCCAGGGGAAGAGATCGAAGTTTGCGGTGTGAAGGTGCTTCCGGTGGAACTGGACCACGGCGGATCGCGTGTCTACGGCTACCGGTTTGGCGAACTCGCATACTTGACGGATGTGAAAGAAGTGTCAGAGCGCGGACGAGAGCA
>JBDHHP010000264.1:0-5278 GCA_039589275.1 Gemmatimonadota bacterium
CCGTCGGTTGCATTGATGGAGAGGAATCGGAACATCCGCTCCATCCGCAGACTTGGTCGACCCGAGTGGCACAAGTGGTCGGGCTACAGCAAGCGCAGCATGGTCGAGAATGCGATCTACCGATACAAGACGATCATCGGCCGAGGCATGAGGAGTCGCACCCTGGCGGGCCAACGGGTGGAGGTGCAACTCGCATGCAGGGTTCTCAACGCAATGACCAGTCTCGGGATGCCCGACAGCTACCGAGTGGCGTGATTCTCGCTCCGGGAACGGGGGACCTGGGCTTGGTTCCGAGCCATGCAACAACGCCAAGCTCAGACAGAATCGATGATACATCCAGACGGCGTGACTGATGATCTCAGGTGGGAATCGGTATCCGTGGTAACGGGTGGCGGTGGACGCCGTCGGCCTGGCCGTTCTAAAGGAGATCGGCGCCAACGAGGCCATCATGGGGACGCCCATCTTCCAGCAGGAGCAGATGGCACGGGCCGTCGAGGTGCGCCTAGGGATCCAGGGCCCCGACGAGATCGAGCTCGTGAGTGACGGAGAGGTTGGCACCGCCTACGCCGCCAAGCTGGAGCAGATCCTCGCTCAGGGTTGAGTGAGTCTTCCACTACTCACCGTCTCGCCGCCGTACAGCGGGACGGGAGAGGACGATGGCAGCGTGACGGCAGATGGGCACGGGGGAGGAACAGCAGATCACCGATCCACTGACCGGATAGCCCCAAGGCCTTGGAGCCACCCGGCCACCCCATGATGCAGAATGCAAGCGCCCCCCAGCCGGTCTTGCGGGTTTGGTCGGAGAAAAAAAGCCCAGGCTCCAAAAAGGGGCCCCAGGCTTTTGCGCTCAGATATTTCTAGCATGGCGACACGACAACGGGCCGGTGCCCCTACCCCTTCGGCCTCAAGAACTCCTGGTACGGCGGGTAGTTGGAGCTACTGCCTCGCGCGGTGCACTTTGCACTACCGCTCGCGTGCCAGGTCGGCCAGTGCGTCCCTGGCTTCTGCAACCATGAACTCCAGTTCAGGGTCCGGATCTGTGAAGACGTCGAGGAACGCGGTCCAGTGCTCCGCTGCTCTGGAAGTCTCGCCTAGTTCGGTGTGCACCTGGGCCAGGCGACGGTGCACGAACGGATACCAGAGAGCGCGGTAGCGGATGTCTGCTTGCGCACCCTTCAGCTCGGCGATTCGCTCGAAGTAGGCCGCCGCTGAGTCGGGGCGCCCAAGCCAGCGATAAGCCTCCGCGATGAGCCACTGACGAGGGATGCGTGGCGTAGACAGGATCAGTCTCCCCACGTCCATGCCTCTGGCAGCTCCCGGCCCGAGCAAGTCCACTACCTCCTGCCACCGCGCGCCCTGAGCCGCTATCACCGCTTCAAGGAACGATGGGATTCCTCCGTAGAGTCCCAGCTCCGCTTCCGGATGCGACAACAGTTGCGCCAGTTCACGTCGTGCTGTTGCTGTGTCGCCGGAGGTCGCCGACCACACCGATCGGAGATAAACCCCGCGCGCTCTAGTATCCTGTGGAGAGTGCTCGGAGAGAGGTAGCAGTTGCCCTTCGGTATACCAGCTGGCAAGTATGCTCCAGAACACAGCCGAACCACCGGCGCTGCCAGCACGCTCGGCAAACTCACGGTCTTCTTCCAGTTGTTCCCTTGCACTCCTTGCCCGACCGCGGAGGAGTCTCGTAGTGGCCACGGTCCGTGCTCCGATACGTCTATAGCCCGTTGTGGCGGCTGGATCGTCGCGCAGCGTCTCGGCCAGCCGCTCCAGCTCGTCCCACTGTCCATCCAGGGCAGCAAAGGTCAACGCGCGCCTGGGCGCGGCCACGTGACCCAAGCTGTCGAGCAGTCGCGATACCTCCCGGGCTTCTTCGAATTCGCCGATTCTGAATAGCGGGGTCAACAGGTTGTTGAGTGTGAGTGTACCGGGTTGGAGCTGCCGCGACAGCGATAGCCGGTATTGCTCGGCCGCCTCTTCATAGCGGCGCAGGATTGACAGTGTCAGGGCGTGGTTGGTGGAAAATGGGCGTCCCTGACGCTCGAGCCGCTCATAAATGCGAAGAGCGGTGCCCAGGTCATTGCGGTGGATTGCCAACTTCGCCTCGACGTTCGACGCGCTCCTCTCGTCCAGCCGTTCCCGCCGCCTAAGAGCCTCGCGGTAGCAAAGCTCCACAGAATCCCGCGGCCCAGGAGACCAATAGGTGTTGCCGAGATAGTCCCAAGCATAGGCAAAATCCGGATCCAGCTCCAATGCCCGCGATAGAAGGCGGCGCGCCTCGGGGTAATCACCGCGGTTGTAGGCTCGCACGCCCTCGCGCCCGAGTTTGAATGCCTCGAACGACGGTGTTGTCACCGTGGATAGCTCCGTCGCCGCCCTAGCGCTGACATCGCCTCCGGCGAACGCAGGATACAGTCGCCTCCCCGCCGCGGTGAGTCGCGACATCAGCTCGCTGTCGGTCTCCGCAGTCTGTGACGCCGAAGCCGAGACGGTGCCGGTTTCGGCGTCAACGAGGCGAAGCACGACGGAGTAGGTGCTTGCTATATGGTCGACCCGTCCCTGCACCACTTGGGCGACCCGGTTTCGTACCGCAAGCTCTCGGGCCAGATCGTTGTCGACTCGGGTCGTGTCGGCCCGCCCCGCAGCGCGCAGGGCTCCGCGCAGCTGATTGTCGGGAACCGCCATGACGAGTTCCGACTGATCCAGCGTCGCCATGACGAACTCGCGTGCCGCCTCGAGGAGATCGGGCTCGTCGGTTTGACCCTCGAATGCCGCTACGACTACCCAGGGGCGCTCATCGAGCGGCCGCAGCGCAGGGGCGATCTCATCCTGTGAGCGTGTGCTCGGTCCGAACAGCCACACTGCTCCTACAAGTACTGCCACCACGGCCGCCGTGCCTAGGGCCGCAACTACAACCCGTCGCGTGCGAGTCTGCGGGCTGGCCGTCGTCGGCAGTGTCCCCGTCGGCGTGATCCCTCCACTCGGCGTAGCCAGCGCCTCAAGTTGCGGCAACAACTCCTCGGCACTCTGCCACCTATCAGCGGCTCTCTTCTCCAAGCACTTCATGACCAGCTGCTCAAGAGGCGGCGGGACTGTATCCCTATACTTCGTCACCGGATCGGGTGCCTGTGTCACCTGTGCCGAGAGCACTTCCTGCGGCGTTGTACCGGTGAACGGCGGTCTGCCCGTAAGTAGCTCGTAGGCGAGAGCACCCACGGCGTAGATATCTGCGCGATGGTCGATGTGCTTGTCGGCCGCGGCCTGTTCGGGCGACATGTACGCTGGTGTGCCGAGTGCTACACCCTCAGTGGTGAGCTTGTGAGCGCCTGTCGCTTCGCTCACAGCCTTGGCGACCCCGAAGTCGGTCACCAATGCATGCCGGTCCGACAGCATCACGTTGTCAGGCTTGATGTCCCTATGCACCACGTTGTGCTTGTGAGCGTGCGTCAGGGCATCAACGACATCTCGAAGGATTCGGACAGCCTCTACGATGGGTAGCTCGCCTTCCCTCGCCAACTTCTCGCGCAGTGATTGCCCCTCCTCATAAGGCATCACGTAGTACAGGAACCCCTCTGCGTCACCCGAATCGTGTAGTGGCAGGATGTGGGGATGGTGTAGTTGTGCCGCGATCTCGATCTCTTGTAGGAAGCGATCTGGTCCGAGCGCAGCTGCCAATTCGGGACGCAGCACCTTCAACGCCACCTTGCGATGCAGCTTGAGGTCCTCAGCGAGGTAGACGGTCGCCATGCCGCCACTACCGAGTTCGCGCTCGATGGTGTAGCGGTCAGCTAACGCGGCCTTCAGGCGTTCCAACAGGTCAGCCACGGGTAGGGCTCCTGATTGGCGACTGCCCTAACCTACGATTTGGAGTTGGAGACGGCCAGACTGCGGGGTTGCATTGGTTCAGGGTGCCTCTTCAACACTCTTGAAGCGAAAAACATAGCTCTTTGATTTTCGCTTCTATTACTACTTAAGAAGCATATGCAACCTATGTAGAGGGCCAGCACCCCCTTCGCGTCTCGTAAATCATGGGTACGACCCGGCAGAGATACGCAGCACATTTTCGAAAGAGCAACGCCCGGCGCTGGGCCGGGCAATGAGCTTAGGCGTGTTGTGCACGGGACTCCGCGCCGCCACAATCAGCCCCACTCAGCACCCAGGGCTATGGAGACAAAGAAGGCACCCACCAACAGCACCACGAGAGCCCCTGCACCGATGGCAACCCAGCCGACGGTAGAAGGTGGAGCGGGTTGTGGGGCCGTTGGAAATTCACTAGTAGCTGCCGGGGCCGCCCCTGGCGCGAGCAGCAATTCGGCTGCGCTCGCTGGTTCCGGCGTTCGTATGAACTCGGCTGACTCGAAGCTCGGGGCCACAATCATGCTGGCGTTGGACGGCTGGTCGGTACTCATGGCCTCTTCGGTCTGTGCGAGAACCGACATCACAGCAAGCGTTGTGACAAGGAACAAAGAAAGGACAGCACGCATGGGGTGCTCCTTGTGTGTGAAGGGCGACTCCGAAAGCAACGCGGCACAGGTACGGGCAGGTACGGGAGGCAGTAAGACATGACGCTCCGCAACATTGGCCACCAGAGCGGCGAGCTTCTGCGACGCTTCTCTCAAAACCACAAGGATGCACCGAGGGCGACACGGACGACCCCGTTTACCTGCACACTGGGTTCAAGGTCGAACGGTCCGAGACCAATGGAACGGTTGTGGTCTTGTGCATCATTCACGGCGGTGACGATTCCCCAGATACCGTTGGTTAGCAGCAACACCGCGCCACCAAGTAGCACCGCGTACTCCGCTGATTCGGCCTCGCCACCGTCTCGGTCGGCCAGCTCTAGACCCACCACCGTCGCTCCGATAACTACGGGAATCGCTACCAGGTGGCGTACGCCATGGCCGATGTTGCCGGCATAGAAGGACCCCAGACCGGGCACGACGAAACTCAACGCGCCCGCGAGTACGGCGCTTCTTTCACCTCGGCTCTGAACTGGCCGTAGGTGCGCCAGGGTATCGACGATGAGCACCGTGAACCCTGCGCCGTCGAGCGCAGCCAGATACGAGGGCGCTCCATGTTGATCGGGTTGCCTTTGCGCCGATAGCCGTGCGCTGGCAGACGAGGCCCAGAGCATTAGTAACAGGGGTAGAACGGCAGCGGTTTGCATGGTCGGCTCCTAGTCTCCTGCGCAAGCAAACCCGTTGCACGAGATCAGGAATACAGCGGCCAAGGCCGCGATAATACCGCCGATTATCAACGCGGCTTTGGTGCCTCCCGA
>JBDHHP010000265.1:0-5034 GCA_039589275.1 Gemmatimonadota bacterium
ACCCAGGCCGGCGGCGCGGCGTACCATTTGGCTGTCATGGCTGTACGTAGCCGCACTGTGGCTCACCTGGCCGGCCCTCTGGAAGCTGAGCGATGTGTGGTGGCCGATGACCGTGATGCTATTCGGCCCGCGCTGGATGGCCCTGCTTCCCGCTGTCGCCCTCGTCCCAGCCGCAGCGGTTTACCACCGTCGTTCTTTGATCACACTCGCCCTCGCGATCATCGTCGCGGCCGGCCCGATCATGGGATTCCGCACAGGGTGGCGCGGCTGGCTAGGTGGCGACTCAGCAGAGCCGATTCGCGTCGCCACGTTCAACGCCAAGGGAGGGGCTAGGCTCAATGCCTCCCTGCCCTGGATAATCGACCGGCTGGGCGCTGACATCGTTGCGTTTCAGGAGTGTGGCGGCCGACTGGCGGAGGTCATCACGTCGTTTCCCCAGACCACGTGGCACACGCACTCACAGGGCGAATTGTGCCTAGTGAGTCGTTTCCCAATTGCCGGCGTCGCCCAGATGGAGCGGGAGCACTTCCGAATTGCGGGTGGTTCCGGAGTGGTCATTCGGTACGAGCTGGATGTTGACGGCCGCACGGTGAACCTCACCAACCTGCATCTGGAGACTCCGCGTGCCGGCCTAGAACAGTTGCGACAGGGTGACATGGTTGAGGCTCAGCGCAACCTCGATTCCAAGTCGGTGCTGCGCGACATCGAGTCGCGCCAGGCGCGTCGCTGGGTGGACATGGCGAGCGGACCCTCAATCGTGGTGGGTGACTTCAACCTGCCGGTCGAGAGCGTGATCTACGAGCGGTATTGGGGCGACCTGCGCAACTGTTTCTCGCGGGTGGGATTCGGGTTTGGGTACACGCGGATCACTCGCTGGGTACGGGCGCGGATCGACCACGTCATCGTCGATAGCGAGTGGACAGTGGACCGCGCTTTCGTTGGACCTGACTTCGGCTCCGATCATCTACCGATGGTGGTGGACATCGCGCTGGCCGCCCCGTTCCGCTGAGCCGGTTTCCGTCTATTGCGATAGGCTCCACACTGACGGTCGCTTGCGACCGCCTGGCGACACCACGTGCGGCTCGTCTCTGCTCATTTCCTGACGCGAGCGGACTTCCTCGGCAGCAAGCTCCAGGATGTCCGCTGCCGTCTTTACGGCATCCTTCATCTCAGACTCCGCGGATTCCGACGTGATGAACCTACTGGCAACGATGGCTACTGCGTGCTCGTGCTTCACGGGAGGGCCCCCGAATGAGGATCTGCCGACGAAGGTACACGTGGGCGCCGCAACGGTCTAGCTCGAGGCAGGTGGGTCCGGCGGCAGGTCACCGTGCACGCCCTGGCTCTCCGAACCGAGCACGCGGCCTCAGCCACGGGCCGTGACCCCGATCTGCTGGATTCGACCGACACATCGGGTGACGTCAGCCTCTGTGTCGGGGTAGTAAGAAGTGACACAGCTAAGCCCTGAGCTGTCGTTGGTTCTGGACGGCCATGTACGGCGGCACTGCTGATCGTGAACGCGCGAAAACGGTTCACACGAGGAGGCCGGATGAGATTCCTGGTCTTGTTCTTTGCTCTCGTTTCATTGAGTGGATGCGGATCGAATGGGTCATACACGCCGGCGTCAGGTATCTACGAGTTGTCTCAACAACAGCAGGCTGAGATCAGAAGTGTGCGGGTCTACGAGGAAGACCAGTTAGCCGGCCTGGTGTTCGAGCTCGTCGGCGCAGTAGAAGGACGCTCCTGCGGCCGTCAGGCCTGGGTATTGGGTGAGAACGTGGCCTGCGTCGAGCACCTGAGGTACCGCGCGTGGACACTT
Source organism: Gemmatimonadota bacterium (assembly GCA_039589275.1). GTDB lineage: Bacteria > Gemmatimonadota > Gemmatimonadetes > Gemmatimonadales > GWC2-71-9. The sequence goes on from JBDHHP010000265.1 coordinate 1,820, forward strand.
GGGGCTAACGGACTGATGAACGTTCGCTACAGCGTTGAGGAACCGACCTCCGAGTGCGAGCAGCTGATCAAAGGTACCGCCGACGCAATCAAGGTTACCGCCGATCGCTGAGCCTCGATCGCGGCCCTGGGCGACGGGATCGACGTTCTCCGGGAACCGACACAACCAGTGGAAAGCCAAAACGAAAACGTTAAGACAATCCCGGCTATGACTCTACTACGAAGCATGGTGACCTCCCGAAACCGTGATGGTGAATGCTCAAGGGAGGGCATGCTACACGGAGGTACCGACGAGCACAAGGCGCGGGTGGGGTCGGACGTCGTCGCCCGGCCCAGGGATTACCACCAAAACTCGCGTCGGTACTTGGGCGTGGAGGTGCGAGAGGTGCGAAGAGAGGCACGGATTCTACCAACTGCCACGATTACGGATACGGCCAGGCCTTGGTGTCTGGCTCTGGCCGGATCGAACTCGTAGAACAAGCCGCTTCCCCATCCAATGACGTATGGCGAAGCATGGCTCTCGGCATCAACGCTCACACCCTCGCCCAGCTTCTCCGCGTTGCGCCTTACCAGCTCAAGGAATTGAAGCCAAAGCTCCTCGTCCGACATCAGCAACCCATGCGATAGGCCCTGGCGGGTGGTGGGACTGCGAGACCCATGGCCAGGACAAGGTGATAGTCTGTACGCGCAACCCGGCGCAGGTGTCTTCCCCGCAGCCCCGAGATGCGACAGCTAACACATTGGGCGCGGTACAGGGAAATGCAAGGAATTGGCAACCGCCAAGATTGTTAATGCCTCAGCACTGCAGCCATTGTCTATCAACTTGACTGTGTCAATGACCGCATCTTGCTGCGGCCAGTGACCGTTCAGCGGCAACCAGGGAGACCCTCGGCTTGGACGGCTAAGACGCGCCAACAGCCAGCGACAATAGGGTTGACCGACCAGCCTCGTTTCTCGTTCACCCACAACGATTTACGGACTTCCCTTCACATGTCACTTGAGGTCACCTCGCCAGCCAGCAGTAGCCAGAAACGGCGGTGTTTGTCACCGCTATTGACAGCACGGAGTGTGGCAATCGACTGACGACTCAGGCGTCGGATTCCGACAACGCACCCCTCGGCACTGGGCCGGGCGGCTCTCAGAACGTGACCGATAGCCCGAGACCGTACCGTCCGTCCGGTTGGGGCACGGAACCAAGGCGTAGCTGGTCGAGCGGGACCTCCTGCCAGCGGTCGGTCTTGATGAGGGTGCCTGCAACCGTGCCAACGACGAGCGCGGGTACGCCGAGAGCCACAGCCCAAATAGTAGCGAACCACACAGTGCACGGGTTACTACTGTGCTCCCAGCAGTCTTCCGTGCCTGCCCCAGCACCCAACGCACCCAACGCCCCACCTAAGAATGCACCGGCAAAAGCACCCCAAAGGGCACCTTTCCCAGCACTGCTCACACGACCCCAACTCACGTCAAGCGCCGTCATTGAGGCCAAGGGAATTGTGCTGGGGCCGGCTCGGCTCTGTGGGGCGAGCAGCATTACCCCATCTGCACGTGAGAGGTACGTCCCAACCGACATCTGCACACCAATTCCGGGCGCCGTGACCCGCACCCGGGCGTTGGGTTCGATGAGTGGTGGCTCCTGAGCTGAGAGAGAGGCGAGAGGAACCAACACCGACAGGGATAGAACGGACGTAGCGGCCCGCATACGATCCTCACTGCGTTGCAGGGGTGACTCAAAGGGCGACGCGGCAAAGGTAGGGGCAGGGACGCGAGGTGGGAAGGGATGAGCCGCGAACAACTACTATCATGGGTGAAGCAACTCGAGGAGGAGTTGGGTGCGGGCCGGGCTTCACGTTCGGCCCCGTTCTCTTTCTTTCCCTAAACCCCATTGATGATTATCACAGTTGGGGTTCATTGCTTTTCTGTGTACCAGGTCCAATGATGTTATCAGTTGGGGGGACTGCGAAACATACCTCCGCTAGCGAGCGCGTACCACCCACCATTCTCTTCTGGTCGTGAGGTTTCGCAGTCCCACCAACTCCAGAGCCGCGGTGCATGGAGTTCCCTACTACGGAAGGGGCTCCGCTGCGAAGGTGGAGCGGGTTGCACCGCCCCGGTTCCAAGCGCCGCGGCCCTGCACCGCAACTGACTGCGGTACGTGGGTCAGAGTCACGAGGGTCAAAGGAGGGACCACTGACGCCTTAGACCAAGATCGTACCGCAGTCCACTATACGAACGGGTGCCACTGGCACCCGTTTTCGTTCTTGCTACGGTACTGTCATACAGAAGCAACGTCGAGACCGTGCGGCGCAACGTGCAGTCCTCCTTACTGCCGCTGAAAGATCCTCACGGACATTACATCCCGTTCCAGCACGTGCACCGGATCGCCAGCCTGTACCTCCGTAAGAAAGTCGTGGCTCAGCTTGTCGGACGGCCGGAAATCGCTCCAGAGAACAACCCACTCGGGTTCTTCAGCGAGCGCCGCGGAATAGGCGGCTGTGACCGACGGTGTACGCTCCTCAATAGGCAGTCGCCACAGACTCAAAAGCTGGTCTTTGTCCATCCGCGAGTGCACGAGAATCCGTTGATAGTTAGGAGGCGAGGTCTCCAGGGTCATCAGGATCTCGAGTGCACGGGCGCGTGCGCCCGGCCCACCTCTTCGTTCGCTAGCATCGAGATACCTCCGCATGTCGTCGTGGATGTCTTTCGCGAGCACCACCACACGCTCGTGAGCAGCTACGTGCTGGTCCAAGTACCTCGCCGTCTCGTGGCTCAGCACGAACCCAGGCTCGGCCGTCTCTCGGGCGACATGCCGGTCGGCCATCCACAGCCCTACGCCCACGCCGAGTGCCATTAGGAGGCTCCTCGACCGGCGGATCTCGGCGAGGCCGAGTCCGGCGAGCAACGTGAGGCCGACGATCAGAATGTGCGCCTCGCGGCTCGTGACAGAACGCTCGGGTTGAGTCCCGACGCCATGTGCCGAGAAGAGGATCCCGACTAGGAACAGCGCGAGAAACCCGAGCAAGAGTTGGTACGGCCGCCTCCGGAACAGCGCGCGGTTGAAGAAGGCCCACACACCCACGGCGACGAGCACGAGGGCCGGAAGCGGCGTTTTCTTCAATGCGAAGAATCCAAGCTGGGCCCATCGGACGAACCGCTGTAGACTGAAGCGGCTCTCCACGGCGTACGTTCCCTCAGGCGTGAGTCCACCGGAGAATATTA
>JBDHHP010000266.1:0-4990 GCA_039589275.1 Gemmatimonadota bacterium
CGCAGCTCTCAAGTCGTTCAAGGCAGCGATGTCCTCTTCGGACAGGGAAGCAACAGCGGGCAGGCAAGCGGTCAGAAAGGCCAGAGACGGTACGGCAAGTACGAGACGGCGCATCGATACCTCCTGTGTGCGGGTCGGGAGGGCGACTCTGTAGCGCGCAGAAAGTACCTCTGGCACCGGCGGCTGGTAAGGCGCTGCTGCTCGACACCGGGACCCGCAGCAACAACGCTCCGTGCGCAAGACGTTGAACGATCACCACCTGCTGTGGCAGCAGGAGCGCCCGCGTCGCCTAAGTCGTTCTCTTGTGGCGTGATGCGCCGCCTCCTGGCTTTGCGTCACGACAGAGGGCCGCCGGTTAGGCGGGCGTTGAAGCATCCGTGAGCGGTTTCGACCTACCCACCGCCTCATACCTTGTGAAAAAACGCACGAAGTTGACAACTGACGGTACCTCACCGTAGTGTGGCCGGTCGCCCTCAGAGCCGTTGTCGGTGCCGTGAAGCTGCGCCGCCACAGCTGATGCCCGCATTTATGTGCCCGCCCGACGGCCTGAGCAAAGAGCAATACTGCTGGACCACAGGGAGGAGGCCAACATTGAGAGAGGCCGCCACGGGATTGATACCACGTACGGAGTGAAGGAAGCCGTGCTGGCAGAAGGGGGGCACGTAACCGTCTGGGACCACTCATCGAGGGAAGCCCTATGCCGGTCAAGGGGACTAATCACCCGTTCATAGACGAGTTTGTAAGCCGGGCACCCGATTCGCCGGGCGTCTACCAACTCGAAACACCGTCTGAAGTTGTCTACATCGGAATGGCTGAGGACAGCATCCGCGCTCGGCTACGCAACCATCTTGAGGGAAGCGGAGTAGACTGCGCCCGCACGGCGACGCGTGTCCGCGTCGAAGTTCACGCCAGCCCAGCGGCACGCCTGAGAGAGTTGTTGCGAGAGAATCTCCTGGCGACCGGTCACCTGCCGAAGTGCAACGACTTGATCTCAGGGTCGCATCGCCTCCGCTACCGCCATACCTGAAGGCGGAAGAGCCACGACAAAGGGTCGGCGAACTGGCTCTCGGGTGAGCCATTGTGGGTCCGGCTACCTCCGCACAGCTTTCAGTTTGGCATGCTCACTGAGGTACCGCTGAGAGAGCAATCCAATACTCCCGTCCCATTCTCTCATGAGGAGGTCCGGTGCATCCGGGAGGTCCTGAGCACCTCGGACATACACCCTACGTGCCCGCTGTGTGACGGCAAGCTCAAGATCACTGGACCAGAGGGCGGCGGTTCCGCCATGCCCACGGTCTGGCGTGTGGAGTGTCGGCCCTGCAACCGAGCGGCCATCTTCGCCGATCTCCCAAGGGACCACCGGGCTTATCCCGACAGGTAACACCTTCACCCGCTTCATCACCTTGAGCCCCCGGCTGACAGTGACGGTAGAGGAAAACGTGCTTGTCCAACTGGAACAGGTTCGAACGCATCCATCTGTGGCGACAGCACTGGCGAGAAAGGAACTCAACATTCACGGATGGGTCGGTAGACTCGAGACCGGACAGGTCTTTGCCTATCGCCCTGATCGAGAACAGTACCTGCCGGTCGAAGGCACCTTGGCTCCGTCTTCCAGGACGGGATTTCCCGCTATCTGAGATCTTTGAACGCGAGAGGACCGAGGTGAAGGGAAAGCGAGGGGATAACGGAAATCCATTTGAAAGTGCTGGACATGATCAATAGAGCAGGAATTGAAATACTCGTTCTCCAGACCAACATGCGAGGCCATCTGCGTGGTGTTCGGCCACAGCGAAGGACGACCTCTCTCTATGGGCATGGAATGTCCCATGGACGAAGCTGACCTATGCAGCTCCTGCGGAAAGCGCTGACCGACGGATCGTTTCTCTTAGACCTCGACGAGCGCGACATGGCGTCCATTTTGCGTCGGGCGTTAGATTTCGTGGTCGCGCGAGGTCTATTACCGGCCGAGCGACGAGATGAAGTCGAAACCCTGCTGCTTGAACGCGAGCAGCTCAGCCAATCACCTAGTAATCTGAACTACACCGGGTCAACTGCACGAGACAACCAAGGAGGTTGCCAGAATGCCGGAGAATCGGATAAAGGTCGCGCCCAAAACAGTAGCGTATGCTGACCAGGAGAAACACAAACTGGTAGTGGAGTTCGCCATTCCAGGAGCGCCAACGGATACCATCGATCTGAAGCTCCTGCCAGACAGCATCCACCTGACAGCACCAGCAAGGGACATCGAGTATGTCTCAGCACAGGCTTTAGCTTGGCCGGTGAAACCTGGCAAGGCCGAAGCGATCTACGCGCACGGCCTGCTCCGAGTCGAGGTGCCCTTCAAAGATCCGATGGAAGATGCTGTGAAGGTCGCCATCAAAGCAGGTAGCGCGGCAACCAAGACCAAGAGAATCAAAGCCTGATGCCCCGTTGACTTGAAAGAGCCTCTTCCCAGCGTACTCGGCCTCACAAGCTCCTTGTCGCCGCGGCCCTAGCGTGGATTGCAGGCATGATCTATCGCGCCATGCAGAATCTCTTGTTCTTCGAACTTCTGAAAGGTCTTCGCCTGAGGGAGGTCGGGCGCACGACCACCCGGTCAGCGAGGGGCCGGATCTTGATCGTCGATTTAGTCGGTTTCGTCGAAGCTGTCATAGTCCCTATACCTCAGTTCACGTAAGTAGTTGACAGGAGGAGGGGACCGAGGGAGATAATCTCGCCCCGCTGCGGCTTCTTCCTGGCGGTGTCGGTAGAGTACAGGATCTTGATCTCCGACTTCGGCTTGATGGGCGATTTCGGCAAGTTGGCCATAGTACTACGCCTCTTTAGACCGTAAATGACCTCAATGTGCCTGCTTAACAGCGCACAGTTGACTGAGCAATAATCTATGGCGATGTACTGTACTTGTCAAGTACATCGACAATAGCTAGATTATGGAACGCAGGAATTAACTCTTAGCTGTTAATGATGGGTCTGTCCCAGGAGGTTGCAGTGGATGTATCGCTCGTGATCAGGCTTCGGCTGGAGGAATTCGGGCTGGAGCAGCGAGAGCTCGCCCAAGCCGCTCAGGTGACCGACTCCTACATCTCCCAGTTGCTCAGGGGGAAGCGAACGCCTCCCGCGCCGAACCGCACCGACATCTATGAGAAGATGGACAAGTTCCTAAAGCTTCCGAGCGGGGAGCTCGCGACGCTGGCGGATCACCAGCGGAAGGAGCAATTGAAGAAAGAATTGTGGGACGAGCCCGCGCCGCTGTTTCGGGAAGTTCGTGAGTTGGTCCTCCGCAAGTGCAACCCCCTTACGGAAAGACACATCCGCGCCGTCTTCGAGAGACAGCCCTTTGGCGAACTCGAGCGCCTGGTCACGCAGACGCTGCTGGACGTGGTCAAGGAGCTGGCCCAACGGGAACTGGAGAACGAATCCTGGCTCCGGACGGTCGCGGAACTCGGCGGCCGAGGCTATGAAGAGATGCGCGTCATCGTGCTCGAGTTCCTCGATACGGACATCTTCCACGTATCCGGCGAGAACTGCGTCTCGTTTCTGGATCCGCTGATTGATTCCTGGGATATGGACTTGGAGACGTTTGCGCTCGACATCGTTCTGACAGACGGAGTGGTCTCCGGGAACTTGAAGAGGTTTGAGTTTGTGGAGGTGGAATCCCCACGGGACGGCGTGGAAGAGCCTGGGCTCAAGGAATTCCTTCAGAATCCGTCCCTCAGCGGCACGGCGACCGCCGAGGAAGTCGACTTTCTGAGGAGGCTGAAGTTCCAGGGCAGGGGGCCAACTTCGCTCTACTATTACCGTGAGTTACAGAACCTCAGAGACCCGCTTCATTTTCGCACCACGGAGAGAGCACCATCAAGAGAGTGAACCGCCGCTCGTGCAGTGCGCCACCGGCAGGGGGCCCAGATCATAGCCGATGCGGCGACGTGGCTTCTGTCGTCCTGACCGGCCTGGCGGAAAAGAGATTGGCAGAACGGTCCGCGAGGGCTGTCTTAAGGCGATCCCGCTGGTTGGTGTTTGGAGAGACGGGTTGGTGAGGAAGACCGGGTAGGCCACATGAAACGGGCGATCATATCCAGTTGACTATCGGCTCGAATCTCCTGCGCAAAGCACAATACAGGCGACATCAGGAGGAAGGTAACGCACAATGAATGACGTGATCCAACTCGCCTGGCTCTTGCCAGCGCTCGTTCTCCTGGGCGTTGTTTTCGTCGGGGTAGTGTTCTCTTTCATCCCGATACGACTTTGGATCGAGGCCTGGTTCTCGGGCGTGCGCATCGGGATGGGAACCCTGGTCGGCATGCGCCTCAGGAAGGTCAGTCCGCCGGCCATCATTCGTCCGCTGATTGCGGCAACGAAGGCCGGACTCGCTTTGCACGTCAACGAGCTGGAGGCGCACTACCTGGCGGGTGGGAGCGTCGGCCGCGTCACACAAGCGCTGATCTCTGCGGACAAGGCGGGCATCGATCTACAGTTCCAGACTGCGGCTGCTATCGACCTCGCCGGACGGGACGTCCTCGAGGCGGTCAAGGTCTCTGTGAATCCGAAGGTAATCGAGACACCGAAGGTCGCGGCCATGGCCAAGGACGGCATCCAGATGATAGCAACCGCACGGGTCACGCTGCGGGCGAACATCAAGCGCCTCGTGGGTGGCGCGGGCGAGGAGACGATCCTGGCACGGGTCGGCGAGGGGATCGTCTCGACCATCGGTTCATCGGACTCTCACAAGACCGTGCTCAAGAGCCCCAACCACATTACCGAAACGGTGCTCGCTAAGGGGTTGGATGCAGGCACTGCCTATGAGATTCTCTCAATCGATATCGCCGACGTGGACGTCGGCAGGAACATCGGCGCCCAGCTACAGACGGATCAGGCGGAAGCCGACAAGCGGATCGCGCAAGCCCAGGCGGAGAAGCGGCGTGCGATGGCGGTGGCAGAGGAACAGGAGATGAGGGCAAAGACCCAAGAGATGCGGGCGCAAGTAGTCGAG
>JBDHHP010000267.1:0-4981 GCA_039589275.1 Gemmatimonadota bacterium
TGCGATGTCCATGAAGACCGCTTGCTGATCATCTCCTTGTAGCAACCAGCCTTCTACTCCGTCGAACGAGATGTCTGCCATTGGCAGGCGCGTGATCATTTCTGGGTAGTCCATGTGCTCGGAATCTCCATGTGTGTCAGTAGTCCTGGGTCGCCTAACGATACCACACGAGGCGACGGATCACTATCCACAATAGCGAATTCCAGGGACTTGACGTAAGCAGCAAACTGTCTTACTGTATCATAAGACCGATACACTAATATGTTTGAGCATCTCGACTCTCGCAGCCCGGTCCCACTCTACGACCAGATCGCCTCGCGCATCCGCGTGGCGGTAGCGGCAGGTGATTTGGAGCCAGGTACAGCCTTGCCTTCGGTGAGACAGCTGGCCGGCAAATTGAGGGTGAACCCTGCCACTGTCGTGCAGGCCTATAGGGAACTAGAAGACGAAGGCTTCGTCGAGATGCGGCAGGGAGCGGGTACGTTCGTTTGCGGAGTCGAGCCGCCGAAACGTGCTGCTGAACGGGCCAGACAGGCCAGGCGGCTGGTGAGGGGCATGCTCGCGGAGGCCGCAAGGTTGGGTCTATCTGGGGCGGAGCTGAAGAAGGCCGCGGCAAAGGAGCTGGAGGGCATTTGAAGATCATTCGAGGTCGCAATGAGTAATGCAATCGAAGTCAGGGAGTTGCTCTACCAGGTCAAGACGTTCGAGATCCGAGATTTCACGCTGAACGTTCCGAGCGGCTCCATATACGGGTTCCTCGGCCCTAACGGTTGCGGCAAGACCACTACGATTCAGCTGCTGCTCGGTCTCCGCCGCGCGAGAGGCGGAAGCATCTCTGTGCTGGGCCACGCGGTGCCGCGAGGAGTAACTCGCGTCTTGGCGCGTACTGGGTATGTGCCCGAGCACCCCCATCTGTATCCCAACCTCACGGTAGATGAATCGCTGCAGTACCACGCCGCGTTCTACCCGGGCTGGGATCGGGACCGTGCAAAGGGAATGCTCTCCCGGTTTGACCTGAGAGGCTCGCAAGCAGTGGGGCGGTTATCGAAGGGGGAAACCGGCAAGTTGCTCGTCTTGGTCGCGCTCGCCCAGATGCCAGAGCTGTTGGTTCTCGACGAACCGACAGACGGTCTCGATCCGGTCGTTCGCCGCGATGTGATGACGGCTTTGCTCGACTACGTGTCCGAACACAAGGCGACCGTCTTCGTGTCGAGTCACCTGGTACATGAGCTCGAGCGGGCGTGTGATTGGATCGGCGTGATGGACAGGGGAAGAATGGTGGTCGAGATGCCGATGCAGAGCTTCAAGAGAGGCATCAAGCGACTGCGATTCACGCAGCCGCCTGCACTCACTCAAGAGACTCCGTTTGAAGTCCTTTCGCGCTCGGCGGCTGAGTCGACGGGATTAGGAGAGGAATGGCTCGTGAGCGGTTGGGAACCGGCGATGGCCCAAGCCCTCGAGAGTGGCAGTGGGGCTCTTCGTGAGATCGTGGACATGGATCTTGAGGAGAGCTTCGTGGCGCTGCTCAGCAGATCCCGAGCATCACTGAGCTAGGGAGGGACTGCAGTGTTCAAGGCAATCGTATACACCCAGTGGAGGTGGTCCCGACTGCTCGTCTTGGCTGGCACCGTCACGGCCTTCGCGCTGCCGATCATGTCAGTGCAGGGGCTGAACGTACTTGGCGAAGCAGCTCCTTGGACGGCTCGCGACATCCTGGAGCACGCCGAGTCGCGCAGCGTTTGGTATGCGGTGCTGGCGGGCGTGTTGGGTCTCCTGCTGGCAACAACCGTGTGGCACTCCGATCATCGGGGCCGGCACCAGTACGCGTTGTCTTTGCCTGTGCCACGCTGGCAATTCGTGATGCAGCGCTTCGGTGCTGGCGCGGTGCTGCTGGGTGCACCGGTCTTGGCGTTTGCCGCTGGCTGTCTGTTGGCTGCCGCCTCGCTGACTCTTCCCGACGGGCTGCAGACTTATCCCGTGGCGCTGTCTCTGCGCTTTGCCCTCGCAGCGTTTGTTGCGTACGGAGTGTTCTTCGCCATATCAGCGGCAACCGTGCGGACGGCGGCATATGTCTTGGCGCTCGTAGGCGCTGTGCTGGCGACCCAGGTATTGCTCGAAGCGGCTCACATAGAAATCGATCTACTCGGCACTTTCTACGAGCGTGCCTCCTACTGGCCGGGTCCGGCGGAGATCTTCACGGGGCGATGGACTTTGATCGATGTATAGACCCTGCGGTGAATGCGGTCGCCGGGCGACACTTGTCTTGCTAGCCGGATCTGTTGGCTCGATTGCGGCCGCGGGGGTGCAGGCTCAGACCGTGGAGGAATACGAGCGTCGCGTCGCGGAACTCGCCGGACAATGGGAACGTGCAGTCGTTGCCGAGCACAGCGTGATAGCGGGGGAGGCACAGCGTGACACGCTGCGATTCGGAACGCTCACACTGGTCACGACCCCAAGCCTGCGCCGAACCGTTGAGTCAGCGGGCACGAATGCCTGGGACGGAATCCGCCTTGCGCTGGCATCGGACACTACGATGCTCATGGGCAAGACGATTCTCGCGCTCAAATACCGGACGCGAATGCACGATGAAGACGAAGCTGCCACCTGGGTCGTCTGGGTCAGCGACACAAGCGAGACGCTCGCACGGAGAATTGCCCGAGACGTGGCGCAGTTGCTCATGGCCGAGCTGGACGAAGACACTCGACGCTGGTTGGGGAACGAGCTGCCGTTGGAGGGCGCATTTACGGTCCATGACAGGGCCCTGTTCGTCGAGCTGGCCACTGGGGAACTCAAGGCGGCGCACGACTGCTATTCCGGCGATCTCTCGGTGTGCGGGCTCGCTCTGGGAGTTCTCGACGCTGAAGACCCGTTCCGGCGACTATACCAACCGTCTGAGAGACGTGAGCTCGTTCGGCAGCACGGGTGGGTCCTGAGCAACCGGATGGCGCCGGTCTACGCTGAATGCACTGTGTCGCAATCGGACGAGGCTTGCTTGGAGTGGCTACGAACCAGATCCAGTCGGCAGAACCTGTTGCCTCTGTCGGCGTCAGCAAGGCGGCACTTTGCGCAGACGGCTCTGGGAATCGGTGGCGGCGGCGCCTACACGAGACTCGCTGCAGGTGATTTGACGCCAATAGGTCAGCGGCTTGCCGCGGCAGCGGGCATTGCGGTCGACTCGCTGCTCGTTCTCTGGCACCAGAAAGTGATTGCCGCCAGACCGGACTCCACGCTGATCACGGCTCGTCTTGGTCTCACGGCACTGGTCTGGATCATCCTGCTGGCACTGGTGGCGATGCGGAGTAGTCGGTGGCGACTCGATTGAAGCGCTGGTTCTACGCGCCCGGACTTATCTGCGCTCTCGTGGCCGTGGCAACTCTGCCTCCCGAGCCATGGGAGTTGCCGGAATTCAGGGGGGGCGAGTCCGCAGCCGAGGACTCGGAGCCTGAGGTCGCGACGCGAATACGCTTAGAACGACGACTCGCGAAGCTGCATGAGAGATTGATCGCGCTTGAACTGCGGGATTCACTGCTGCGCCGGCTCCCTGACACGAGCGCCAATGTGCGGGAGCCCGTGCTGATCGCAGACGGCGACGTCCCGGATACCCTGGTCCAGTTGCTGAGAGCATCTCTGACCGAGGTTTGGGAGCAGGTGGGTCTGGGGGAGGGATTGCCGGCGGTGATCGGAGTAATGACAGATACCTCGTTACTCTCGTTGCGTGGTCGGGAACTGCCACGACGAAGGTGGAGATACGACATAACCTATCTGCTTCCAGCTCTGACAGGTGGAGAGGCTTGTGTCACGCTGTACAGCCTGCACCTTCGCGTCTTGGCTCTGGTTGCGCAGGGACGGGCCACCAAGAGTCAGTTGCCGAGGGAAGCACTTCTCGGACCGTGCGGATTCTACGCGGCGTTCGGATCTCCAGGAACGGACGTCGCTCGCTGGCTCGAGAGTCACCGGCACGTTGTCGCACGCGGTTTCGCGTGGACCAAACGGTCCAGGCGTCTGTTTGAGGCGATGCAAATTGGCACGCGGTGGTGGTACGCTACTAGCTGGCCGCTCGAACTGACTGGCTGTTCTCGGGGAGATCTGGATACGTGTCGGCATTTGGTGATGCCAACCCGACCGGTTCAACACGGTTCCTATTCATGGATCCCCTTCGAGAGTGTCGTCCCCGCCGCATCGTGGCGGGCGTGGTGGGAAAGTGCCGGACTCGGGCCCAACGCTCCGCTGTATCTGTCGCACGTTCTGGATGAGATGGGAAGAGAACGCTTCGCTGAGTTCTGGCAATCCAGCCTTCCCGTCGACAGCGCCTTTCATCGAGCTTTCGGTGTCTCGATCGAGCAGTGGACTATGCAGTGGGCACGGGATCAGGTGGGCGATTGGGAAGTTGGACCCGGTCCCACAGTGGGTGTGACGTTGAGCGCGTTGATGGTCGCCGGCGTGCTCGTGACCGCGAGCGCTCTACTGGTTGCTTGGCGGCAGGTGGGTTAGTGTCGGCTGTCGGCTGTCAGCCATTCTCCCGCCGCAACACCAATGAGACTACGCACCGCGGAACCTGTACTGGTGCACTTGCCATTTGGTGAGCGGGTCTAGCTCTGAGTCTTGATACACTGCGAAAGCAGTTGCCGCGCTGATCAGGCTTCTGCCACCGTTCCTCGGATCGCCAAACGCATACTCCAATCCGCCCGATTGCTCTTGCGCCAAGTACACGTCAAACAGCTCGCGCAGGTCTGATCTTGCGAGATCATAGGGCACCCAGCCGGTACTGGCGATAGTACACTCGAATTCCAGGCCGCGTGTTTCGCTGGCCAGTCCATGTATCCGGTTTTCGGTGTAATGTCTCGAGATCTGTACAAGGACGATCGCTTTGGGCTTGAGGAATTCTGGCGCGCCGGACAGCATCGCCCGCCGCAACGTTAGGCCGTCGCCCGTCTCCCCACCTGGTGGATTGCCGATTATGAAATCGAGCCGGCCACGAATC
>JBDHHP010000268.1:0-6034 GCA_039589275.1 Gemmatimonadota bacterium
TGCGATGCGGCGTCTCTCGGAGATTCAGGGCGTTCGCATCAAGTACAACGCGTTCCACTTCAAGGAGTTCGTGCTCGACTTCTCGGCTGCAGGCAGAACGGTCAACGAGATCAACAGCGCACTCTTGGACAAGGGAATCTTCGGTGGCAAGGACCTCGGTACCGATTCTGGCGAATTGAACGGATGCGCGCTCTATGCAGTGACAGAGGTTACCACGCAGGGAGACATCGATCGCCTCGTCGATAGCTTGACCACGATTCTGAGTTAGGAGATCAACAGCATGGATGTACAGCGGGGAAGCAAGCTCAGGAACTTCCACCAGGCCAAATGGGACGAGGAAGTGATCTTCGAGCTGAGCAACCGTGGAGAGCGCGGGATCCACATACCGGAAGCAGAGCCGGAAGTCTCGGACATGGTAGGTGACGGCGTATCACGGATTCCGGAAAGCATGCGGAGATCAACTACACCCGCCTTGCCCGAGGTGGGACAGATGAGGGTACTGAAGCATTTCCTTCGTCTGTCGCAGCAGAACTTGGGTGCAGACTTGAACGTGGACATCGGTCAGGGAACGTGCACGGTCAAGTACAGTCCCAAGATCAACGAAGAGATCGCGGGGTCGCCCAAGGTCCGCGACATACATCCACACCAAGACCAGAGCACCGTGCAGGGCGCGTTACGGGTGATGTACGAGTTGGACCTCTTCTTTCGGGAGATCTCGGGCCTAGACAGGTTCTCGCTCCAGCCCAGCTCAGGCTCGCACGCCATCCTCACGATGGCAGCCATGATGCACCGGTATCATGCGGTGCGGGAACAAGCGGACACGAGGGACGAGCTGATCACCACGATATTCTCTCACCCGTCTGACGCAGCGGCAGCGGCGACAAAGGGATACAGAATCATCACGTTGTACCCGGACGAGGAGGGGATGCCCGATCTAGAGGCATTGAAGGCCGCCGTCTCAGACCGCACTGCTGGGTTGTTCATCACGAATCCGGAAGACATAGGCATCTTCAATCCCAAGATCGCCGAGTTCACACGCATCGTTCACGAGGCAGGTGGCATCTGCGGATACGACCAAGCCAACGCCAACGGGATTCTCGGTATCACGAGGGCTCGAGAAGCCGATTTCGATCTCTGCTTCTTCAACCTGCACAAGACGTTCAGCGCCCCGCACGGGTGTGGTGGCCCGGCTGCCGGTGCTACCTGCCCGTTCCGTTGGTCGGTCACGACGGAAGCAAGTACTTCTTCGACTACGATGTGCCCCACTCAATCGGTAAAGTGCGCAGCTTCTACGGAGCGTTTCCGGTGATTCTCAAAGCGTACGCGTGGATTCTCAGCATGGGCGCGGAGGGTCTGGCAGAAGCCGCGCGGATCGCGGTGCTCAACAACAACTACCTACTCAAGAAGATCTCGGAGATAGACGGCGCCACGTCTCCCTACTCCGGCGGCAAGAGACGAATCGAACAGGTACGATATTCCTGGGAGAAACTGTACGCGGAGACAGGCGTCGACACACACGACGTAACACTCCGACTGGCCGACTTCGGGTTTCACCTGTGGCAGAGCCATCATCCATTCGTGGTGCCCCAGCCGTTCACAATAGAACCCACCGAGTCGTATTCCAAGGAAGAGCTGGACGAATACCTCGACGGGCTGCGTCACGTGGTGCAAGAGGCAAAGACGGAGCCGGAGACGGTTAAGCGAGCGCCACACAGCAGCGTGGTGCACAGGATCGATGAGAGTAGCCTCGACGACCCCGAGAAGTGGGCCATCACGTGGCGGGCCTTCGTCAAAAAGCACGGGAGCGACGCGGCCAAGATCAGGGACTAACCGTAGATGGTTGCGCAAAACAAGCTGGGTCTCATCGTCAATCCTGTCGCCGGCCTGGGTGGAGCAGTAGGCCTCAAAGGAACCGACGGCCTCGAGTTGCTCGAACGCGCCGAAGCACTTGGCGCTGTTCCACAGGCGCAGAATCGCAGTCGGAAGACGCTAGCTGTTCTATCCTCTATGCGCGACAGTCTCGAGATCTTCACATTCGGTGACAGTATGGGTGAGGCAGTGGCTGTTGCGTGCGGGTTCACGCCTACGGTAA
Source organism: Gemmatimonadota bacterium (assembly GCA_039589275.1). Lineage (GTDB taxonomy): Bacteria > Gemmatimonadota > Gemmatimonadetes > Gemmatimonadales > GWC2-71-9. Next base: position 2,093 of record JBDHHP010000268.1, read on the forward strand.
TCGGGTCAGGTTCCTTCCCTCGCACAACGTCGGTTGACACGGCCGAAGCCGCTCGCAAGATGGCGGTGGAACCGGTTGATCTGCTCCTATTCGCCGGCGGGGACGGTACTGCACGAGACATCCACGACACCGTGGGGACTTCCGTCACAACCCTGGGCATTCCGGCAGGAGTCAAGATCCAGTCAGCAGTCTTCGCCACGAGTCCCGCCGCAGCAGGACGCGTAGCCGAGGCCTACCTCTCGGGAAATATCAAGCGCGAAAGGGAGGCCGAGGTTGTCGACATCGACGAAGATGAGTATCGGAGGGAGATACTATCGTCGCGACTTCACGGCTACCTCAAGATCCCCGCGGGGCACCGCCTCCTCCAGGGAACGAAGACGGCCAGCGCCCCCGACGAGCAGTCGGCTCAGGTAGCAATCGCGACGGAACTGATCGACCATCTGAAAGAAGATCATGTATATGTGGTGGGACCGGGGACCACGTGCCGAACGTTTTTGGATACTCTGGGTGTCGAATGCAGTTTGCTAGGCGTGGATCTCATGCGGGCAAGGCGTTTGTTGGCAAAGGACGCTAGCGAGCGAGAGATCGTCGATACAGTTCGCGCCGCTCCGTGTAGCATCGTTCTCACTCCCATCGGCGGGCAGGGGTTTCTACTGGGACGAGGGAATCAACAGATCTCACCTGCCGTCATCCGGCGGGCGGGCAGAAACGGTATCGTGATCGTGGCAACCGCGGACAAGTTGAGTTCTCTGGGAGGAAGGCCACTGCTGGTTGATACGGGAGACTCGGAGCTGGACTCGCAGCTATCCGGATACCACCGCGTCATAACAGGCTACCGGGAGAACACTGTATACCGCGTCTCTGACTGCAGTTAATATCTCCTACCTACTCGCCAGCCCCCCGGCGGTTTCTCCTCCATCGATCACGTACGCCTGGCCCGTGATATAGCGGGCTTCGTCCGATGCTAGAAACGCGAACAGCGCGGCGACCTCCTCCGGCGTTGCATGCCGCTTGAGCGGGATCTTGTCATTCAACTGCTGCATCATCTCGGGACTGTATTCGGCTTCCTGCATGGGAGTGATGACGTAGCCGGGACAGACCGCATTCACCCGGATGCTCGGCGCGAGCTCCAGTGCCAGCGATCGCGTCAACTCGACTACACCGGCTTTGGACGCGTTGTAGTCGAAGTAGTGCCGGTATCCAGCCAACGCGTTGGTGGATCCCATGTTGAGAATTACGCCGCCCTGCCCAGCCAGCATACGCCGGGCTGCCTGTTGTGCGACCAGAAACACCCCGCGGAGATTGACGTCGACAACGCGCTGCCAATCGTCCGGATCGATTTCAACGAACGACGGGTGTCTCATGCTGATTCCGGCGTTGTTGATCAGCACGTCGAGGCCGCCACAGATGCCGTCGAGTTCCTTGAAGGCTCGGCTTACCGAGGCTGTGTCAGACACGTCGGCCAAGACTGTCCCGGTCAGATCGGACTGCTCTTCGTGCATGCGTTCCAGAGCTTCGACGTCTCTGTCCAGCACCACTACCTTTGCGCCTTCCTCGAGAAACCGCAGGGTCGTGGCAGCCCCAATGCCACTTGCACCACCCGTGATCAGGACTCGCTTCTCCTTCAAGCCTCGCATGGTCACTCCGCCTCAGGATCCTGCCAGACCGCCACCGTCTACCACGAGCGTGGTGCCCGTGACGAACGAGGAGGCGTTGCTGGCAAGGTATAGTGCCGCTTGTGCCACGTCTTCTGGTGAGCCCATCCTGCCGAGCGGGCGCTGGGCAGACTCACCAAGGAACTCCTCCAAGTCCTTGCCCAACTGTTCCGCCTCACTCCGCAGCATGGCAGTGTCTGTGTCACCTGGACAAATGCAGTTCACCCGAACGCCCTGGCGGCCGTGATCCAGTGCCATGGCGCGGGTCAACTGAACCACTGCACCTTTGGATGCACAGTACGCCGCGGCCTTTTGGCCCCCGACCAGCCCCCAGCCCGAGCCAACGTTGATTATTGAGCCTCCACCGACTTCGGCTATCATCGGCACGGCATACTTGGAGAGCAGGAACACCGACTTCACGTTCACTGCCATGGCACGGTCCCAGTCCTCCTCTGGAAGATCGACCACCGAGGCCCTGTGTATGATCCCCGCGTTGTTGACCAAGATATCGAGCCGACCGAAGTGATCTGAGGTGTCACGCACGGCTCGCTCGCAGTCAGCTGCAGTGCTAACGTCACCGTGCACGTAGATACCCTTGTAGCCGCCGGCTTCCAGTTCGCGCAGTACAGCCTCGCCCGCCGCGCGGTCGACGTCCATCGCTGCCACCGCGGCCGCTTCCTTGGCAAACAAGAGAGAGATTGCGCGCCCAATGCCGGAACCTGCTCCGGTTACCAGCGCGACCCGACCTTCTAGCGTTCCCTCATCAGGCATACAGACGCCTCACACTCAAGGTTTGCGCCAATCGCGCCTGAAGAACTGGACATGACCGCACTTAGTGCACGCCTCGATGTGCCAGGACGACTTGCGCCCCTCCGGCACAGTGTAGTCCCTCTGGTCTCGCACGGTGTACACACCTTCCAGACAAACGATGCAGACCCGATCGGGTTGCGACCGTCTGTCCCGCGCTTCTCGTCTGTCGTTTGTCAGTCCGCTGCCGTCTGCATCCATGGTCCGTTCTCACAGCTGGGTGGTCAACGTGACAAGCCTCAACGCCAATGATACCTCTCGGAGGATCGCGAGGGAACGGCGTTACACGTCCTGCTCGAGCATCTGCCTGAGGTCTGCCAAGCGAGCCTCATTATCTGGGTCCGGCGCGGGATAGCGCAGATCGAGTTGCTTGAGTGTCGAGACGATGATGTCGGCCACTGCCATACGCATGAACGGCTTGTCGTCGGCGGGTATGGCGTACCAGGGCGCCCACGAACGTGAGGTGGCGCTGAGCACTTCCTCGAACGCATGCAGATACTGGTCGCGGTAGTTCCGCTCCTCGACATCACCGGCCGAGAATTTCCAGTTCTTCTCTGGACGCGCCAGGCGCGACAGAAACCTATCGCGCTGTTCGTCGGCGGAGACGTTCAGCCAGAACTTGAGGACGACGGTCCCGTTCCTAGCCAGATGTTCCTCGTGCGATCGGATCGACTCGAATCGCCTGGTCCACACCGCTGCCGAATCGGCGTGAGGGAGCTTCTGCCCAGCGAGAATCTCAGGATGGACCCGCACCACCAGGACCTCTTCGTAGTAGCTGCGGTTGAACACCCCGATTCTCCCCCGTTCCGGGAGAGCGCGGGTGGTGCGCCACAGGAAGTCGTGATCTAGCTCCTCAGCCGATGGTTGTTTGAACGAGAAAACCTGGCAGCCAGCCGGGTTCACGCCGGTCAAGACCGCCCTGATGGTGCTATCTTTGCCGGCCGCATCGAGCGCCTGAAATATCAGCAGCACTGAGTAGCGGTCGTCGGCGTACAACACGTTCTGCAGTGAGTCCAACTCATCGGTGGCAGTCTTCAGCCGTTTCTTGCATTTCTTCTTGCCCGGCGCGTCAGCCGGCGGGCGCGTCGATGCCGTTGCTACTCGAAATGAGCCGTCATGCGGCACCAGATACGGACTCGGCACGGCGTTGAACATCGAGCCTCCACGAGTTGAAGGTTTGTCCCGGGGCTCCCTCCCCAGCTCAGTGCCTCGTATTCACTCATCCTAGCAGACGCAGGGGATCGATCCAGAACTTACCCATGTAGATGCGAACTGGAAGCGTCCGCGTTCCAGCGGGACTCATCCTAGCGAACGCCCCGGCGCGAGGATCTCGCACCGGGGCGGAACTACAACCGTACGGCCGTCGTCTCGCTCAGACGATGCCTTGGGCCATCATGGCGTCGGCAACCTTCACGAAACCGGCGATGTTGGCTCCCTTCACGTAGTCGATCCAGTCGCCTTCCTTGCCGTACTCCACGCA
>JBDHHP010000269.1:0-4969 GCA_039589275.1 Gemmatimonadota bacterium
ATACGCCCGATCGCACTTCACAGCACTCGAAGATGTACAACTCTGCCTCCACCCACTTGTGAAGAATGCATTGATGTAGTAGGCGGGTGGGGGGCACGTGCCGGTCCACTCAAGGGAATACTCACCGTTCGCGTCCGTCGTGTCTTCAGCCAGCACAAAACGACCGTCGAACTCTCTCCATGAACTCGAGGCAACCACTCTAATGTTCCGCAGACCGACTCCATCTTCCCATCGGTAGGTCCCAGACACGTGGAAGATTATGGTCTCTGGCTCACCCGCGTTGCTCCCGCACGCAATGACTGTCGCAGCTGGAACTGTCAGGCAAGCCGGCAGCAGGATGTAGGCGGTGAGGCGTCGAAGCGTGAGTTGTCGGTGCATGTGCACCCCCACGTTGGGCTGCACCAACACGCTCGCGGTCTCACGTCAAGCAGGTGTCAAGCGGATTCTGAACAAGAGATATCGGAGTTAGCGACCCGGAAACACCAGCGCCCGGCGCGACCGGCTGATCTACAGTCCCGACGCTGGGTGGGGAGGACTGAACCCCTCGGCCGCGCCGATCACGTTAATGACATAATCATCTATCTCTTTGAGGAGTCGCTCATACTCAGCGCCTACTTCCGCTTGGAGCGCTTTCACTCGTTCGGCGTCCGCATCAGCGAGAGGCGATTTCTCGATCAGCCCTGCTGCCCAGGCCGATGCCAACCAGGACTCATCGACGGCCGCCATTAGCTGTACATCATCGTCGTCGATGAAGCTGGCCAACATCCTGTACCCGGACCTAAGGCTGATCCAGTCTGCGTGCGGGGCGCCAATAGCCAGCTTGATCGCCTCCTTGATCTCCTCTTTGGGGCAAGGGAGCCAGGAGATCGGGAGCAGACCCGTGCCCTCCTGCTTCAGACGCTCGACGACTGCACCGTAGTCGTTGACGATCTTCTCCGCCTGCTCTGGGGTCATCCTCCACCCCCTGTGGCGTTTGTTCCTAATCTGCCGGCCGATGTAAGGGGAGCGTAAGAGCGGCCCAGATGCGAAGCGCCCGGCGCGGGGCCGGGCGCTTCATCTCGACTAGTATCGCTGAAGCGTGAACTTGTAGCGAATGAACGAGATGCCCGCGTCCTGGCACTCCCCTGAGATGGAGGTTTCGCTCACCACCGTCAGCCTATCGGTGCAGCTCTCGCCGACAGAGAACCTACTCACCCCAGTCTCGACCCGGATCACCACATCTCCCTCTAGCACTTCCGAGCCAAAGCTCCCGTTCTCCCAAGTGCAGTTTGCATTATGACCAGTGGGCGTAGGCGACTCCTCTACCATCGCCTGGCCAAAGGTCATTCCTTCCGGGCTGCCGTTTAGGTGCCAGCGGTATTGACCGCATGTCAAGGTGTTCCAACTACCCGGCGGTGGCGGCCTCCAAATCTGCTCAACTGAGCCTGTGTACCGGTAACCGGTAGCCTCGACTTGGACTATGAAAGTCACAATGAGCTTGCCGTTGTCAATATCGAAGAGGACGTTCGCCTCACCCGGCTGTTCAGCTCTGTAGGTTGCCTCGGCGCACGCAGGTACATCGCATAAGGTGGATGACGTCCGAGACAATCGCGGCTCGCCGCTGCTCCACGAGCCTTCCCACGTGGCGTCAACAGGTTGATCATAGACGTTCAGCAGTTGGACGGAGAAGCGGACTTCGGTGCCAAGTGCCATTCGTACGTGACAAATGGGAGGGGGACCCTCACATCCAGTAGTCGCCGTCAATAGGACTCGGACGACCGTACGTTTCCCATCAGACACTGGGCCATGCACGCTGAAGCTTCTGATATCTGCTGAGACGACGTTGAGTTGCTCATCCACCGCGCTACCGTCGATCTCCTGCCAAACGCCACTTACCACCTTCCCAAGCAAGACGTCGGCTTCAGCCGCTGCGAACGGAATGACGGCGGGGTCGTATGCCATTGTCAGCGTTACTGGCAAGTCGAAGGTGACGCCCTCGGGTCTGAGATCGAACACCGAACCGGGCAGCACATTGCCTTGAGCCGGATATGCGCTTGTTCGTTCAGCTGTCGGTGCGATCACGTCCTGTAGCGCTCCTGGCGGGAAGTCCAGAGTGATTGCTCCGTTTTCGAGCATCACGACTCCCCCTCTTGGCCCCACTGCCCCCGGTCTGAGGGATCCCTCAACCCATATGGTGATCGTGGCTCCTGGCTTGGAAGCGAGTGTTACGGCCAACTGCGACCCTTCTTGAAGGCTAACTGTGCTTTCAAGCTCCACCGCCTGCTGAGAAAAATCCGCCGGTCCGAAGACCGTGACACCGTCAAGCACAACGGTGGCGCTGGATGCCCGCAGCCCATCGCCGTTCTGCACAGTTAGCACGAACGGATCTGTGAAGTGCTCGAAGTCCGGACTGCTAATGCTGATCGTCTCAGTGACCGGCTTGCCTGTCCCACGCATGAACTGGTGCGGCCCCCACAGCAGTTCCAGATCCTGGCTGTCGTCGGTCCAGGAAGCCGGTCCAGGTTGCAGAAGGGCCTCGGGAGCTGGCGTATCCCGGCACGCTGCAGCGATGAGTGGGAGCGCGAGCAACAGATGAACGGGTCGCATGGGTGTTCTCCTGTGCAAGACGGTGGACGGGCGCACAGAGAATGCGAGTCGCCCGGACTAACTCGGGCATCGGTTCCACCCCTCATCCCATGTATTTGAACGGAATCGGCAGGGCCGATTGCGCTCGGCCGAATAGCCTTCTGGCGGCGGCCGAGTGGTCTCGTCGTCGGGCGGGCATCCTACGGGGCGACCGCAAGCTCTAATGACGACGAATCTAGTCGCAACTAAGTAGCATTCTGACTTCCTTGGTTGCTGGTGCAGTTCCGCAGACATATGTTGAATCTTTCGATTCCGATTCCCTCCCTTGATGAGGATGGGTCCGTGGGAGATCCCGACTTCCAGGACCTCACCAGGGAACTGCCGGACGGCCTCAGAGGCCTCCTGGATGCGAGCGACACCGTACTTCAGGATCAGGCCTGGTCTGCCTTCGTAAACACCTACAGCCGGATCATCCTCCACACGGCGCGGTCAATGGGCGGCGATTATGACGCTGCCATGGACCGCTACACATATGTCCTCGAGCAGCTCCGCTACGATGACCACCGGCGGCTCCGGACCTACGTCGCCGATGGTCGCGGCAAGTTCTCTACGTGGCTCACCGTGGTCGTGCGCCGGCTCTGTCTCGATCACCAGCGCGAGCGGTACGGGCGAGTGCGGCAGGGAGGGGACCACGGTCACGACAGCTCGGAACGGCGTGCTGTCCGCCGGAGGCTCGCCGATCTGATCAGCGAAGAGCTCGACCCGGAGCGGATGGGCGGCCCGCCCGACGCCACACCGGAGGCCGAGCTCAGAGCCAGGCAGCTAGCCGACGCGGTTTCGAGCGCCGTGAGCGGACTTTCGGGCCGGGAGCGCCTGTTGCTGGCCCTCCGATTCCAGGATGACCTCCCCGCTCGGCAGATTGCCGACGTGATGGACTTCCCCTCGCCGTTCCATGTCTACAGGCGGATCAACCGCGTGCTGGCTGTGCTCCGGCAAGCTCTCGAGCAGCGTGGGGTCGATGATCCGACACCGTAGGCGTGACGGTAATGAGCCGTTTTCGGTGGCGCCGGGAGGCGCGGATTCGCAAGATCAGCCGGTCGGTCCGTTCCATATAGGCGAGGGAGGAGCAACGCACATCCTATTGGAGAATCCTCATGGCAGGTGTTGAAGGCATAGGCGCGTCCCATCTGACCGCAGAACAAGTCGCGGCCTACCTCGAACGAGCGGTGAGCGCGGCGGAGCGCGACGCGATCGAGGCACACCTGTCGGCGTGCGATGTCTGCCGCAGCGAGGTAGTGGAGGTCGCACGGCTCCTCCGTACGCCCCGCTGGAGACGGTGGTACGTCTGGGCACCGGCCGCTGCGGCGGCCGCGGTGATCCTGTTCCTCGTGGCCGGTCCACAAGCCGGTGCTCCGGCACCGGACATTGTACGCCGTGATCGCCCCAGTGAGGGCACGCCTCGATTCGAGGTTCTGGCACCCGTGGCAGATCGGCCCGTGGCGCCGGACTCTGTGCTGTTCTTGTGGCGAGCGGCAGCGACTGATGCGCATTACCGACTCACAGTCACAGACATGAGCGGGGGCACCGTCCACAGCGAGGCCAGCTCCGATACAGCGCTGCTCCTGATGGATTCGGGCATGCTTGTGCCGGATCAGGCCTACTTCTGGTACGTGGACGCACTGCTGGCCGACGGGAGTACGGCCACGACAGGAGTGCAGCGGTTTAGCACGCGACCATGAGTGGGCGATTAGCGGTCCTTGTAGGACTCGTTCTCCTCACGACGCTCTCGGCGTGCTCCGGCCCTCGAGACCAGGCGGCCGCCGCCGCCGCCGAACAGAGGGATCGGGATGCCGACTCCCTCGCCTCCCTCCTGAACGAGGGCGAGCGGCTCTATGCCCTATCCGAGTACGACAATGCAAGCGCGGTGTGGCAGGTCGCGCTGGAGCAGGTTCAATCGAAGGACGAGCCTGCCACCGAAGCGTGGTTGCTCACTTGGCTGGGACTCGCGGCGTGGCGACTGGGTGAATACACGCAGGCGCGCCGCCTCGGAGAAGCCGCGCTCGAGCTCGAATTGCGGCACTCGCTCGACACTCTGCTCCCTCGTTCGTACAACGCGCTTGGGCTTCTCGCTTGGTACGAAGGCCGCCTGGGCGACGCCGTACGGCTCTACTCCCGGACGACTGCCGCGGCTCGCGGCGTCGGAGACCACGAGTATCTGGGGAAGGCGGCGAACAACCTCGGTCTGGTGTACTTCGACTTCGGCAAGCTCGAAGAAGCGCGCGGTGGCTTTCTCGCGGCTCAGGAGGCCGGCCGGGAGCTGGGTGACGGGCGGGCTGAGGGGGACGCGCTCACCAATCTGGGCATGCTCGAGGTGCGCACTGGCAATCCTCGCGGCGCGATTCCG
>JBDHHP010000270.1:0-4917 GCA_039589275.1 Gemmatimonadota bacterium
CCCACATGGAGTTGGCCGTAACAGGCCCGGCAGGACTCGGTTGCGAAGCAGAGCGAGGATCGGCCGCAGGCCGACCGCAGCTCCACCTGCAACCCCCGGTTTTGGAGTTCGGTGGTCTTCGTCCCGTCTGGTCCCTTCTAGTCCCGTTCTGTCCCTTCCTGTACCGACTTAGCAAGCCCTTCGTCCCTTTCTGTCTCGTCTAGTCCCCTCCTGTTCCTTCCTGTTGGTTTGCAAATGGTTTGCAGGATCGGGACTGCTTGCACACCTGTCGCAGCGCGACATCTTAGCTTCAATCAGAACATCGTCGGTGGCCTCCTGGCCTCCGCCGCCTGACCGACGCCGCAGTACGACGCCCGCCCGACGACGAAGACCGAGACCCACCGAGCTACTGTCCGTTTCCCCAAGGGGGGCCTGCAGCATGATCCGTCGAACACTGGCACTCCTCACCTTCCTGGCGGCATCAGCGGTCTCTTTCGCGTGCGCACAGTCCGACACCCTGCAACGGAGGATCCTTTTCGTGTCCATGCGAGACGGGCTCGAGGACATTTACAGCATGAATCCTGACGGCTCCGACGTGCGCCGACTCACGGAGACAAGTGGAGAAGACCGGGGGAGTTGGGTACCCGCGTGGTCGCCGGATGCCGAGACGGTGGTCTTCGCGTCCAACAGAGACGACGGTGGAGCAGCGAACCTCTATGTCATGGCTGCAGACGGCTCCGACTTGAGCCGGCTCACAGATCACCAAGGATGGGATTACGTCCCTGACTGGTCCCCTGACGGCGACAAGATCGCCTTCATGTCGAACAGAGACGGCCCCCCTGAGATCTACGTGATGGAGGCAGATGGTTCTAACGTCGAGCGGCTCACATTCCTCGAGAAGGGCAGCGGCCGACTGTGCTGCCCCGATTGGTCACCGGATGGTGCACTGATCGCGTTTCACGCCGTGGGCGAAGGCGTCGGTTTCCAGATACACGTTATGGATGCTGACGGAGGGGACGTACGGGTGCTCGGCAGTGGCGCACTCCCTCGCTGGTCACCCGACGGAAGCCGAATCGCCTTCGTCGACCAGTTTCAGACGCACGTCATGAACGGTGACGGCTCGGAGCGGACCAAGCTGACATCGACGGACGGCCGAGCATTGTACCCCGTGTGGTCACCTGATGGATCGAAGATCGCGTTCTCCTTCCTGCCACGAGGAGGCGGCATAGAGGGGAGCGAGATCTTCGTCATGGACACCGATGGCTCGAATCTCGCGCGGCTCACGTCAAATCAGACATTCGACGGCCACGCTTACTGGTGGTGACGCCGTCCCCTGAGGCGGACGAGAGAAGATAGGATGCCCGCACACAAATTGCTCTGCCCCATCTGGCTTGCGCTGCCGGTGTTCATGAACCCTCAGCTATCTGCGCAAGCATCCAAGGTTGCCGACGTACCGAACCTGCATCCGAAGCCGCTGTCAGTTTCGCCAGACGGCAGATTCCTCGCCGAGATCCGGAACATGGGCAATCTCGCCATACGAAGCATGGAAACCGGCGAGACGACGCAGATGACAAGGAGCCAGTACCCACAGGCCGTGTCTGCTGCCGTGTTCTCACCGGACGGTGAACTGATTAGCTACGCTTGGCAGAATGAAGAGGGGTATGTCGACCTTCGTGTAGTCGCGGTTAGCGGTTCGGATCCTCGAGTCCTGTTCCGAGACCCGGACGTGAGATACTTGTCACCGAAGGCTTGGTCCCCGGACGGACAACACCTGGTGATTGTTGCGCTGCGGGCGGACTCGACCGGACATATTGCACTCGTCTCGGCGTCAGATGGGTCATTCGAGGTACTACTGTCATTGGATGTTCGACCGCGTCTACAGCTTGTGTCGAGTCCCGCTTGGGGGGAGTCTCCCAAGACAATTGCCTTTTCGCCGGATAGCCGGTTCATCGCCTACGACGTGTCCGCGCGCGGCAACGATCCGAATCACGACATCCACGTGCTCGCCGTCGAGGCATCCAGCCAGAACATCCTCGTGCATCACCCGGCAGACGACCGGCTTCTCGGCTGGACTCCGGACGGCCGGGGTATCGTGTTCGCGAGCGACCGCACCGGCTCCGTGGACCTCTGGCGGCTACCCGTGGTTGAGGGTGAATTAGACGGTGCACCTGAAGCCCTGATCAGTGATGTGGGGCCAATAGACCCACTGACGCATACGCGAAGCGGCTCGTACTACTACCTAGCCCGACGCGGGCGGTGTTCCCTCTATCTGATTGACCTGGACTCAGACTCGGTAGACCAGCAGTATGCGCCTCAGCTCATTGGTCCGGCCTTCCATACCAGTGGTGTGGACTGGTCACCGGACGGCAAACGCCTGGCGTACATCACTCCGGCTGGCGGCGTGTCTCCTAGCGCGTGGACCGTCGCTGTACGGTCGCTCGAGACCGGTGAGGTACGAACGCTGCCGCAAGATGCAGACATCCTGCACCGCTTCCACCCGCAGTGGTCCCCCGATGGCGCATCTCTACTGGCCCATGGTTGGGACCCTCAGGCACCGCCCGGCGGCCTCGTGTACGCCATCGATGTCGAGACGGGAACCCAGAAGACGATCACAAGCACCCCCTCCCAGTGGGAGCGCCAAATCGACTGGGTCGGTTGGGCTGGGGATGGACAGGCCGTCACCTACTTGAATCCACCGGGATTCTCCGGAACCGCACGAGTCTTTCGGTTCCAACCGGAGTCGGAAGAAGAAACCGAATTGCTGGCTCGCACAGTGCCTCCGTACATCTACGCCTACAACACTTCGCCAAATGGTCGCAACATGGCGCTCGGGCTGTACAACCCAACTGATGATACCTCGACGCTCGAGATCGTTTCGATTACGGGGGACTCACGGAAACTACCGGGCGTATGGGATACGCCGGTGTGGTACCGCGACTCGCGCCGATTCCTGTATTTCGCAGCGCACGACCTGTGGCTGACGTCAGTTGACGGGGAGCAGCCAATGCATCTCGGGACCATCGAGCTGCCGGCGGGAATCGAGATTCAGACGGGTAGTATCCACCCTGACGGAAGGCGACTCGCCTTCATCGCACAGGAGCCGTTCCACTACGAGGTGTGGGTCCTTCGGGGTGTGGATCGTTGAGCGAGATCGTTCGGCGTCAGCAGGACTCGGTTGCGTAATGCATGAGCCGAGCTCGCGACAGCGAGCTCTCGCGAATGCGTGCAAGAGGAGCTGCTGGGCATGCAAAAGCCGCGCTCCGTCGAGCGCGGCTTGAGCAGGCCCGGCAGGACTCGAACCTGCAACCCCCGGTTTTGGAGACCGGTGCTCTGCCAATTGAGCTACGAGCCTAAAGAACTTCGAACGTCGAACGTCCAACTTCGAACGTCGAACCCGGGGTGCCACCACGATATTCCACAGTTCAAAGTTCGACGTTCAGTGTTCGAAGTTCAACGTTCCCAAGGGTGGCTGAGGGGTCTCGAACCCCCAACCTCCGGAGCCACAGTCCGGCGCTCTAACCTATTGAGCTACAGCCACCACGGGGCCGCAGATATCCGCGTAACAAGCACGGACCACCACGGATACCCGGGGCTTTTGAACCTAGTGGCGCCCGCCAGGAGGGTCAATGCCAAATGGACCCCCGGGGGGCCGAGGGCAGCAACTGGTGCCGCCGGTCACAGAAAGAGAGACAAGGGAGCCACAGTTTGGTACCCAGCAAGTCACAGAGAGACAGAATCATGACGGCGATTACCAGATGGGTGGCTGTGCCACTGACACTGCTGGCCACTGCCTGCACGGTGCAGGCTCGTACGTCCCCAGCTCCCGAGGCCGAGGCGGTAGCTCAGCAACCAAGCTCGCCCGGGCCCAGCACCGCAGCTAGGCTAGGCATTACCCCCGGGCACCTGCCGCCGCCAGGTCAGTGCCGCATCTGGACCCCCGGAGACCCACCTGGCAGACAAGCTCACCGACCCTCTCGCTGCGAGGGGTTGGAGAGCATTGCTCCGGCCGGATCCTGGATCGTGTACCGACCGGGTCGGAACAAGAAGATCGTGGAGGTGCGACAGATCGATCGAATCTCGCGCGGCGTGATCGTGGGAGTACGCGTATACGAAGCGCAGACGGGCAGGCTGCTAAGGATCGAGACCGGCAGCCACTAGCCTTTGCGCTTGGCCTGGTTGGCCACGGCCGCTTGAGCTGCCTTGACCGCGTCAGGATCGCCCAGATAATAGCTCTTGAGCGGAGACAAATCGTCGTCGTCGAGCTCGTAAACGAGCGGCACACCGGTCGGGATGTTGAGTCCAACGATCTCGTCATCAGAGATTCCGTCCAGGTGTTTGACCAACGCCCGCAAGCTGTTGCCGTGCGCGGCAATGAGCACTCTTTCGCCACGTCGTACCGCCGGAGCAATGTCACTCTCCCAGTACGGCAAGAACCGCTCGACTGTGTTCTTGAGGCACTCCGTAAGGGGCAAATCGTCCGGCGTTAGCCCCGCGTAACGCGGATCGCGCCCGGGGTGCCTCTCGTCATCCGGAGTCAGGGCCGGCGGCTGGGTTGCATAGCTGCGCCGCCAGATCTTGACTTGATCTTCCCCATGCTTCTCGGCCGTCTCGGCTTTGTTAAGTCCCTGGAGCGCACCGTAGTGCCGCTCGTTCAAGCGCCAGCTTCGGTGTACCGGGATCCACATGAGGTCCATCTCCTCCAGCGCTATCCACAGCGTCTGAATCGCTCGCTTCAGAACGGAAGTGTAAGCCACATCGAAGGTGTAGCCGTCCCTCAATAGGGTGCGCCCAGCTTCGTGGGCCTCTTCGACGCCCTTCTCAGTGAGCCCAACGTCGGTCCAGCCGGTGAACCGATTCTCCTTGTTCCATACGCTCTCGCCGTGACGCAGAAGGACTAGGGGTTTCATGTCGGGCTCGTCTCCGGTTTCAGGGTTCGTC
>JBDHHP010000271.1:0-4886 GCA_039589275.1 Gemmatimonadota bacterium
GAGCAGCGGGAGCGCCTACTGCTGGGGAGACAACGGTTACGGCCAGCTCGGCGATGGCACGACGACCGACCGCACGACACCGGTGGCGGTCTCCGGTGGGCTCACCTTTGAGGCGGTGAGCGCGGGGGGGGGTCACACCTGCGGCGTGACGAGCAGCGGGAGCGCCTACTGCTGGGGATCAAACTTTTACGGCGGGCTCGGCGACGGCACGACAAATCCGAGTTATATACCGGTACGCGTATCGTTCCCTTGACGCGTGCAATAGACCAGCGCCCGGCCCCGCGCCGGGCGCTGTCGTGTTCGACCGTCAGCGTGCCGAGCGGAGGTTCTACACTGGGCTTGCAGCCCTAAACAGACAGCGGTCACGGGCGGGGTCACCGAAGTTCCCGCTGCGCACCTGTCAAACCGACAGACTCGCTCTAGAATCCGCTTGCGCATTCGCGGCCTGGCTGCAAGTTCGGCGTATTCGTCGAACCGCCGATGGCCTCGACGGCCCCGAGTGCCGCTGTGACGCCTTCCGCGACGCCCTCCGACCCCCCGAGACCGCCGGACCATCGGTGCGTTCAGACAAGGGGGGAACATGAAAGCCAAACGCATCATCGCCATTGTCGCAGTCGTCATCGTGGCCGCCCGTTGCCAGGGTGAAAGCGGAACCGTCGACGACGCTGGCCCAAGCGAAGGTGTCGTGAGCGCAGGTGGCCTCGATCAACCCTATGTAGTCAAAGGGAAGGGTACGCCGTTGCTGTCGCTCGCCAGCGCCCGTTACGGTTCACGACTGTTCACCGGACCGATCCTGGACCATTTCAGGATATACTGCGTGGATTCGAGGCTCTTTCTTCCTTCGGACTCGGGGTTCGACGTCGAGACGATCACGATCGAAAGCGTTGCCCAGGAGATGGATGAGATCCGTCAGGCTTTCGGTTTCGAGACGGTTGCGGTGCTTGGCCATTCGATATTTGGCAATTTTGCGCTCGAGTATGCCAGAAGATACCCGGACCGGGTCACCCACGTCGTGGTAATCGGGGCTCCCCCTATTGGCTTCATGCAGGGCTTTTTTGCTGCTCAAGATGAATACTGGGAGTCGCACGCTTCGGATGAGAGAAAGGCCATCCTGGAACGGAACTATGCAGAACTGAGCGAGGATTCGCTCAGCAAGCTGTCACCCGAAGAAGCTTGGCGGGCGGTGCAGGCTGCCAATGTTCCTCAGTGGTGGTATGACCCGACGTTCGACTCGGCACCTTTGTGGGAAGGCACGCCACTGCAAAACAGGGAGGTGCGCGAGCGTCTTTTCGGGCTCCTCTACGAGTACGATCTCGGCCAAGGTCCGGGTCAGATCGAGACCCCTGTCTTTGTCGCTGAGGGCGTCTATGATTACGTGGTGCCGCACACACTCTGGTACGATGAGCTACCGAAGCTCCCGAATGCGACCTTCCATCTCTTCGAGAAGAGCGGGCACTCTCCTCAATTCGAGGAGTCGGAGCTGTTCGCTGAGAAGCTGATCGAGTGGTTCGAGAATACTGGTCCGGGCCAATAAGAGGAAGCACATGATGGACGGTCGCAGTAGCATCGGACTTCCGTGAGGTTGACGAGGGACTGCCGATGCCTGCCGGTGAGGATAAGGCGCTGACGGGCGGATGCAGAAGAACGGACAGCGCCCGATATCTTTATCCACCCTCAGCGAGCTGATGATGTCTGTTCAAGCAGGCGACCAATTGCCCCGCATGGCATCCTGACCTGTGCCTCGCCAATCATAGTCCGAATCGGGCCTTCGCCTCCGCGACTTGCTCACTTTCCGCCTTCACC
Organism: Gemmatimonadota bacterium; assembly: GCA_039589275.1. Classification (GTDB taxonomy): domain Bacteria; phylum Gemmatimonadota; class Gemmatimonadetes; order Gemmatimonadales; family GWC2-71-9. The sequence goes on from JBDHHP010000271.1 coordinate 1,804, forward strand.
TCGAGCACCTTGACGGCGACCGTGATCGCTGAGAGTAGAACGCGGCATCTCTTTGGGCTGTTGTCGAGAGTCAACGAGTCACGTACCACCACGTGAAGTAGATCAGCGATGCCGTCAATACTCGAAAGGGAGAACTCTGGACAAGCCGAGCCTCTCCTCTTGCGGTTTACACCACCCCGCCGCCGAGCTGCATCACGCCGCGTCGTCTCCTCCGGATCGTGAGTCCAGCAGTAACGACGCCCTCTCAGGGGTCGCATCCGACAGGAATTCCCACTAGCTGTCTTTGCCCTACAGCGTTGTTGATCTGCTCTGATTGGCTTCATTACCTCTGGTAATCTCCTCTCAAGATGCTCCGCCCACGCCGGAATGACACCGAAGTCTTGCCGAACTCAGACTATCCAACTCAGTCTGTTGACCTCCCTCGAACCGAACGCCAATCGCCCAGGGAGCCCTGCAAGGGCCGAGCCCCAGCCTCTGGGTTAGGTCGCTGCCGTTCGCGCTGCTGGAAGGCATCTAGCGCGTCGGGAGGCACACGCCACTCCCGCCTGCGAAGCCGATAGCCCGCAAGGTCACCACTCGCGAGCCAGCCCCGCACAGTGGACGGGGACCGTCCAAACCGCCTGGCCACCTCCTCAACCGTGAGGTCCACCTGGCTGGCCGTGCGAGGAATCGCGCTGAGCAACTCCAAGATCGTCTCTCGCGGCACTGGCACGGCCGTCCCTGGCGGGAGCTCCTCGGCGAACGCCTGGAGGGCCTCGAGCAGATTCACGACCGACCCTCCGCTCGGGAGGCTCGGGTTTCGCCCTGACCCTCCAGCGGCCCAGAGGCTCCGGTCACAGGCTTGGTCACCCGCCTTCCAAGCGCCTCTGCCAACGGCCCCCAGACCATCTTGTCCCAATCGGAAGGATCGTATGGCACAGAAGGGCCTGAGCGGTCCTGTCTAGGACTATCTATGACTCCATGAGAGGTATGACTTGAGGGACGGACGGGGCCCACATCAGCAGTCCTTGGGGGCCCCTCTGGACCTCCTGACAGGCCACTGTTCGCCCGTCTGGCGGTCACCGCATTCCACTCGTCCACCCCGATCAGGTCATTGGTGCGTAAAGCCCGCAACTCTCGGTCCCCCTCCAGTCCCGGGCGAATCGCCCAACGCAGAGCAGTCTTTCCCCGTTTGCGCCGGCGAGTGACAAGCAGACCCCGCTCTACCAGCCTGCGCATCACCCGCTTGAGTTTCCCCGATACATGCTCGCTACACGCACCAAGGCGAGCGTCGATTGTGTGGAGTGATCTCCAACAGGGCTCGAGGTCAGCACCGTCTCGTGGCTCACCGTTGCTCCGGCGGACGATCGCCCACACGAGTACCTCCTCGGCGGACAGCATCCGGTCCTCAATAAGCGCGTTCGGAACCTGGACAAACCCGCTGACCACAGGGGCTCACCGGGCGACCCGCTTGCGTTCCCCCCGCAGCTCCCGCTCGATCCGCTCCACGCTGCGGGTGCTTACGACCCACCGACCTTCCACGCGCTCAGCCTCGAGCCGCCCGGTCAAGGCATAGCGGTGGGCGCGGGCGTACGGTATGCGGAGACGTCGAGCTGCCTCGACCAGTTCAATTCGATCAGGCATAATCCTGCGCTCCCACTTGATGTTTCAACGCCAGGAAGATATGTTGTAGTGCGACAACAAACAAGCTAAAGCGGACTGAAGAGGGCGGGTTGGCAGTGGCTACAACGAAGCGAAGAAGGCATCGCCTGAACGAGGATCACCCCGACGGGACCCTCACTGAGATCCACAAGGATCGCCTTGCGACGGCGATCCAGCTACGCGGCTGGTCAGTCAGGGGCCTGGCCGCTGCTGTGGGCATGACCCAGCAGACCCTTGACTACATCGTGCGTGGCCGGAATAGGAAGTGCCGCCAGAGGCACAGAGTGGCCCTTGCGAGGAAGCTGCGGGTGCCGGAAACCTGGCTCGCCGGGGACGGACACCTCCCCTACACGTGGGATCGCCTCGAGTATGACGACCACGGGAGAGTCACGATCCCGCTGTTGCGACCGCTGGGCCAGCTCGCGGCAAGCGAGTTCATCACACGGTGCCTAAACGCCTGGCGGCGGGACCTAGTGGAAGGGAGCGCCCCGGTGCCTCGAGCGTATCCGAACCTCTGCAGCGTATTCAGGAAGGAGGTGATCGCGGAGTACGTCGGGTTTGCTCTCTACGAGCTGCTCGACCCGCTCCGGTGGCAGCGTACAGCATCGAGCAAGACGGCGTCGGTGACCGTCGCGGATCGAGACAAGGGTACGCTCGCCCTGGTGGAGGCAGCCGACGCGATTCTCGCGCCTTGGCTCGACGGGAGAGCCGAGCTCGACTACCGGAGGGCCTACACGCTGATTGAGGACGTACTCAGCTCAGCCCGTTGGGCTAAGCCGGAAAAGCCCAAACGCAGGGCGAAGGCCAGGAAGAAGAAGCGGTGACCTCCCGCTCCCTGGGCGTGAGGTCACCAGCATTCCCGCTGGCACGAGGGGAAGCGGTCACGCCAGCGGTCACCACCCACCAACGGAGGGAGGCACCTATGGAACGCCGACGAACGGACCGGGTGCAGTGGCGAAGACGGGGCGGACCACCACGCGCCTACATCGACTTGCGCGACCTCGGTGGCAAGCAGGAGTCGTTGATCCCACCGGGGGAGCGTCGGGCGACCTCGGACCCGGACATCGCTGCAGTGCTCGCGGCACGCCGCCTCAAAGAGTTCGAGGCGGAGCGCCGGGGCCGGATCATCCTCGAGATCAGACCCCGAGCGAAGCTCGCGGACTTCGCCCGCCTTCATCTCATCAAGAAGGCCCGAGCCGGTCGTGTCACCGACCAGTGGCTCGAGAGTACGGAGAAGCACCTCGAGCGAGCAACCGCCTTCTTCGGAGCCGACCGCAACCTCGAGAGCATCTCGACAACCATTGTCCAAGAATGGACCGCCCACCTACAGAGCATGTCCAACGGGCGCGGTGGGACGATGAGCGACGGGAACGTGCGGCACCACCTGAACTCCCTCAGCAACCTGTTCCGGCGGGCTCAGGCCGAGAATCACGTGCCGCCCG
>JBDHHP010000272.1:0-6035 GCA_039589275.1 Gemmatimonadota bacterium
ACCTGAGGCCCAAGTCTCATCGGGAGCACCGATAGACGGATTGAGCGCAACGGACAACAACTGCATCGCACGAGCCGTCTCGAAGTTGTCGTACGCCTCCTCCGCGTCGCGCACTAGCTGCGTGCGAGTATCCTGCGCCCACAGCGAGCTTGTGACCAGGAGCAATACCGCCGCACACGCACCTACCACCCTCGCCGCGCTTAACGTCGAGTGCCTCATTGGGGCCTCTCTAGCCGTACAATGATTGTGTCTACCTGTCCCGCCCGGAGGTTGACGGGAATGTCTTGAGGAGTGAATCCGTCTCGGGAGACCTGGATGGTATAGGCGCCGGCCGCCAGCGTGTCATTGAGCCGGGTCACCTGGTCGAACTGCCGGTTGCCAATCCTGACATTGGCCCAGGGTCTCAGCCTGATCACTAGTATTGCGGGCTGAGGTGGAGCTACCACCTCTCTCTGACCGGCGAAGCGCAGCGGTACCACCGCTCCGGCTTGCACCGAGATCCTGCGTTGGTCGGCGGAGTACCCGGTTGCGGACATCCGTATCGTGTAGGTGCCCGGTCGCAGTCGGAACGTGCTGCTGCTCTGGCTTTGGCCATCCACCGTGATCGCGCCGCCGCGGGGAAGGCCGGTGACACGGACCGTACCCGTAGTGGGCAGGGCAGCCCCAGCGAACTGAACTGCCTGCGTCTCCCCTGCAACCACCGTTATCTCTGTAGTGACCTCTTGGCGTCCGGGTGCCGACATCACGATGGTGTGGGTTCCGGGATCCAGCTCGAACGTGGTGCCGCTCCGTTGCTCCCCGTTGACTCGCACCAAACCGTTCTCGGGCAAGCCGGTGACGGTTACAGTCCCGGTTGTGGCCACAGGTGGATCGATGACGGTGCTGCTTTCGGGTGGTGTCACCCCTCCACCTCCCGGATCACCGCCTCCCGACGCCTGCTGACCGCCGCCACGCTGGGTCAGGGCCCACCATCCGGCCGTGCCGCCAGCGCCGATTATCACGAGAGCCAAGAAGATCAGCAGCGGTGTCCGCTTCTTTTTAGCCTTGTGAGGTGTCGGGGGCTTCAGCGGCTTTCTGGGTTCCGGTCTCTTCTGCTCTGCCGCCGGTCGGTCGTGACTGGGTAACGAAATGACCTCGGTGCTGATGCGGTCCTGCATCGAGGGCAGCGTGTCAACCGCAATGGTCGCCAGCTCGCCCGAGATCTCGGGGCTCATTTCCTTGAGCCCTTTGACGAACACTGTCACGGAGGAGAAGCGTTCATCGGGCTTCTTACCGAGTGCCTTGTTAATCGCGCCGTACACGTATGGCGGCAGATCGGGCCGCAGCACGTCGAGCGGCGGCGGCGGTACAGTGCAGTGCTTATGCAGGATGTCTGCCGGTGACCTGTTTACCCATGCCCTGTTCGGGTGACATGTAGAACGGCGTACCGATCACGGAGCCGGAAGCCGTGAGCGTACCCTCGGTGAGAGCTTTGGCGATCCCAAAGTCGGTTACGGTGACCCGGTCCCGTAGGTCGAGCATGACATTGGCGGGCTTTATGTCGCGGTGAATCACCTGATGCTCGTGAGCGTACTCGAGTGCCTGGCACACGGGCTGCAGGATGCGAATGGTCTCCTCGAGCGATAGCCGGTTCTTCTCCTTGAGATACTGCTCCATTGAGCGTCCCTCGAGGAACTTCATGGCGTACCAGAACAGCTTGCCGCCGGACGCAATACGATAGATGGGGATTATGTGGGGGTGGTCCAGGGCCGCAGCCGTCTTTGCTTCGCGCTTGAATCGCTCGACGCCGTGACCAAAGGTGAGTTCCGGGGGAAGCACCTTGATGGCCACCTTACGATCGAGATGCACCTCCTTCGCGAGGTACACCATGGCCATTCCACCCTTGCCGAGCAGTCGCTCGATTTCGAACTCGCCTTGCGTCTCCTCCTTTAGCAGCGCTTCCATGTGCAACAGAGAGGAGTCGTCTATTGAGGAAGTGGCCGCCTTCTGACCCTCGGCGTCAGAGACCAGCGACCCGCATTTGTGACAGTAGGTAGCGTCGTTAGGGACCGGCGTGGAGCAGTATGCGCACTGCATGGGTTAGAAGCCTCCTCCCAACGGAGTACTGGGAGTGGTCAGGTGCGAGTTTTCGACCCACAAGAGGGAGCCCATCGACGCACTGGCCAGTCCGCACACTGTAGTGCGCGGACTACGTAGGCTGATACGCTCTTCGAGCATCCCTAAGTCTGATCCATCGCTGCCTCATCGTCAAGCAACGACTGCCGAACCAGACACCCCCTAATTCTGTGTCAGGCCGTCACTTGACGTATTACCGGCGGTGAGGCGGCCGTGCCAATTAGACGGAGCAAGAGCCGTACCTCGGTTGCACACTCGGCCTGCAGTGGAGTCGGTGACGGCGCGTGGTCATTGCCGGAAGCACCAAGCGGTGGCGCGAGCCACCGCTTGATCGATTATGGTGATATACCGAGTTGTGTGCTACTAAGGTTGTGCAACCAACCGATAACCATACCAGATGCCACCCTCTTCCACCCATATGAGTCCGTTGGCGTACGAGAGCGAGTACTGGTTATTGCCGTTTGGAATGCCAACGCTCGTAATGAAGTTACCCTGGAGATCGTAGACGAACACTGTGCCAGTCGAAGCAGTGAAGAGGTAGTCCCCAGCTGTTGCGACCGATAGCGACCAGGCACCACTCAAGCCAGTAATGGTTCGATTGAGAGCACCCGTCGCGAAGTCTAGTACCCTGACGGTGCCCGCCGGGTCGTGCTCTAGGATGCTCATCCCATCCGTAGTTATTGCAGGTGAGCTCTGGACGCTGGTGAATATCCCGGTGAGCAACGGGGTCCGTGCGCCAGTGTTTGGATCAATCAGTTCCCAATCTTGGCCAAACGGTTTCGTGTAGAACCCCCCGTTGGTGAGGTTGAGGAACAAGCCTCGGGAATCGAGCACGAGCGCCACACTGTCAACGAAGGTTCCGCTCAGGTCGTATTCCTCAATTACGCCTTGACTCGACACGCCACCGTTGATGGTCCAGTATGAGGAGCCATTAGTGGTTACCGACATCGCAGTGTTCAGCATGTTGTGAGCGATAGTCAACTCCTCGACCGCAGTCGCCGAACTGCCCCCCCGGAGTATTGTTCCAAGCTGGCCCACCGCGAACACATCCCCAGACCGGGTACCCCATATCCCTCGAAGGTCTGATGAGGTCGGATTGGGCATGACCGACCAAGACGCTCCGTTGTACTGTACCATGGTCCCCGAGCCGCCCAACGCATACAGATCGCTATCTGATGTACCCCACACGGACCACAACCACGTCGTTGTGGGACTCGTCATGCTGGTCCAGGATCCGCCGTCATAGCTTGCGATTTCGCCGGGAAAGCCCACTAGGAACACGTTGCCGGGCGACTCACCCCACAGATCGTAGTAGGATCCAGTGGAGGGCGCTGTCTGTCCAATCCAGACGGAGCCGTCGAAATGGAGAATGGTGTTGCCTAGGCCCACTGCGAACACATCATCCGAGGCCGTACCCCAGACGCCGACGAGCAGCTGCGTAGTGGAACTGGTCATGGTGGTCCAAGCCGAACCGTCCCAGTGCACGATGGTGCCAGTTTCGCCGACTGCGAAAACGTCATTGGGTCCGGAACCCCAAACGCGGTAGAGCAGGCCCGTCACTCCGCTTGTCATTGGGCTCCATGTGCTTCCGTTGTAGTGCAGGATCGTTCCGGCTGCTCCAACCGCGTACACGTCGTTCGCTGCTGCGCCCCATACATCGGCCAGCCATGTTGTCGTTCCGCTGTTCATGGTGATCCACGAGGTTCCATCGAATCGCAAGATGGTACCGCCGGTGCCCACCGCAAACACGTTGCTGCCCGATGATCCCCACACGCCATACAGCTCCTCCGTGGTGGGGCTCGACATCGGGGCCCAGATGCTGACCGGCGTTGCCGTTGGATCCGTTACCGTGACGAGTGCATATCCTGCCACACCCCCTGTTTCGGCTGAGATAGCTACCTGACCGACGTCTACTGCGGTCACCGAGCCCGACCCGTCGACGATGGCGATATCGGGGTTGAGACTGGTCCAAGTGAAGGACGCGCCGACGATCGGACTGCCTACGCTGTCGAACGCTTGAGCGTTCAGCAGTTGTGTCGCTCCAATGCCTGAAATGCTTGCGCCGGAAGGAGCAACGATCACTTCAGCTACAGACTGCGTGGTGCAGCGAGAACCGTCGTTGTTCGGACCCCGTTTTACGTCGATCGATAGCTCGTAGCTTCCGGCGGAGTTGGAGCTCGCACTGAACACGGTGATCAAGTACTCGCCATCTGAGCCGACTTCAGCCTCGACGTAGGAGTCGAGGTTGGCTGCGTCGATGTCGTCGTTCTCGGCGATCATGGTCGTGGCAGTCGGGTCCCACACCTCGAGATACGTATCGAGCGGCGACGGTTCAACCAAGCGGCCCGCGAATGTCTCCACCACCAACGTATCGAGTTCACAAGCGTCAGCCGAGAACCAGTCCTGGTCATCCACGGGCAGGATGTTGACGTCGGTCACAACGTACGGTCCTAGGCCGTCCATGAACCCTTGATAGGCCGGGTTAGCGGGGTCGGGACCACTCACGACGTCCTCGATCACGTCGACGGACTGAGACCCACTCGCTCCACCGCCACCCGCCACGTACGTGCTGTTCACTGCGCGCGCACGCACGTAGTAGGTACCGGCCTGCACCACCGAAGCCACCGCGGCCGTGCCCGTTATCTGCGCCGAGGCAATGAGCGGGGCCGTGAAGTTCACATCGTCGTCCAGCTCCACGATGTAACCATCGGCGTCTTGTACTGCTGGCCAACTGAACGCGAACGGGATGTCGGTGGTGGGTGTGGTGACCGCATTAAGCACCGGCCGGAACGAATTGAAGGTAACGGTTGCAGTCGTTTCCTGACCCGACCTCACTTGCACGCCGGTGGTGATTGCAAAGTGATCCACTTCGCCGCTCAGAAATCCCTCAACCACCAGGGTGTACGAGCCGACAGTCAAGTTCTCGACCGTGACAGTTTCGCCCGGACTGAGTCCCGTGCGAGTGACATTGGTCGGACCGATTACGCGCAACGTGGCGTCGTCAATGGCTCTCGGTGCCGTTGGAGCCGTGGGAGGTGTCGTCGCGTCGGCCTGCTGCGGCTGTTCTGCAGACGGCGCCTCGTCTTCTTCCTCTGCGTCCTTCGTTTCGCCTGCAGCCGTCTCCTGCGTCACCCGGGCATTCGTGCCCTTGCGAGCGTCGTGCGCGTCGGCATCGCCAGTGCTCCGAGCGGGCCCCAAGTATACCGTAGGCTCTTGAGATTCACCTGCAGTCTTGCTCTGAGAGCCCGGCGCGGTCGCTACGCGCGATGCAGCCGGCACGGCGGCCTGACTGGCCGCAGCATTCGTCGTCTGTCCCACGACTATGCGAATCGAGATGGAGCCTTTGGTGTTCGGCCCCATGGCATCGTCGTCACAGGCCAGCACCAATCCCGCCGTGACGAGGGTCCCAATGACTAGCGCGCGTTTCATGGCTCAGTCCTCGCTACGGTACGATGGGTATGGTGACTATGATGGTGCCTGGGTCGGAGGGTGGTGGTGGGGGCGGTGGTCCGTTCCCGCCACCTCCTCCGGCCAGCAGCGCCACCGCCGCACCCGCGCCGGCTACGCCGAGTAGGGCGATCGGCCAGGGGAACTTGCCGCCGCCTCCACTCTCGAGCACCTGCGGCTGCTCGGCTACTACTGCCTGGATTGCCATAGACAGTTGGTCGCGGATGGCGGGGTTAATGGTGAACTCACGCCGATCCCGCACCTGGTTGTCCACCAGCAGCTCCAACCCGTAGCGTCCCATCGGACCGGCAAACGTGGTAGGCAGCGATCCGGTCATACCCGCATCAGGCCAATGCCAGCTCTCTAGAGGCTCAATGCGCACCAACGAGCCCATGACATCCGCGCTGATATCTACCGCGCCAAACAGATGGTTCTCCTGCTCGGCAACCTCGCGCAACGCCATCATCTGCTGC
>JBDHHP010000273.1:0-7192 GCA_039589275.1 Gemmatimonadota bacterium
CAGGAGAACCGCTAAACGAGGCTTGTCGTATGTCACCCCACAGCGCATTGGGGACGCGCAGTCCCCACACGAGTAGTGGACGGCGGCCCCGCCCGCACTTCCGTCCGCTGAAGCTGGGACTTCTCCTCCCGGCAGTCCTCTCTCTTTCCTGCACCAAACCAGAGCAGGTTGCTCCGGAGGCCGGGCTGGCCCCACAGCTCACTTGGAGTCCACCCTTGGCGTACCCGCCCCCGATGTTCGAGGGTGGCGTGGAGGGCAGGGTGGTCGTGCAGGCAATGGTTGACAGCACGGGCAGAGTTGAACCCAACACCGTCGAAGTCGTCAGCGCGACACAACCGGAGTTCGAGCGTCCGGCCGTCGACATGCTGCGAAACAGTCGTTTCACTCCGGGTCGAAGTGGCACGCGAGCGTTCCGAACGGAGGTCCGTTTACCGGTGGTGTTCAACTTGAAACGGGGATCAGCCGTTGGATCGGCTGACAGTGCGGCGGCCGCAGCCCTGGCGTCGGAGGGTGAGTCGCTGGCTCGGCAAGGCAACATCACCGACGCACTGACGGCTTACTCCGCATCACTAAGCCTGGATGCCCGGCTGAACAGATCACTTCAGTTCTGGTACGGGCTGTGTTGGCACGGGAGCCTCTGGGGCCATGCCGCAGACGTCATGTCTGCGTGTGAGCAGGCAGTGGCGCTCGAGCCACTCATGGCCAGCACGAGAGAGGCGCGTGGCTTGGCACGCGCTATGACCTCTGACTACGCTGGAGCTATCGAGGATCTCGAACAATCCGCGGCGCGAGCACTCACTAGTGAGGAACGAGCCGAGCGACTCAGTTGGATCGGGACCCTCAGGTCGGGACAGAACCCGTTCACCGAGGAGGTGCTGCGGGCGCTTCGGCAGCGGACAACTTGACGAACTGCGGTGGGGCGGCAGGCCGGTAGCTTTATTCCGGCCTGCTTGGCCCCACTCCCTCCAGACGACTTTGTCAACTTAAGCTCTGCTATCTGGGCGAGACGTCCAAACGGGCAAGAACCAGCTCAAGTTGACAGTACCTCCGCGACCCGATGAGCTGGTGGCGCAGTCTTTTGAACATTCCGAAGAACTGCCCGACATATTCCCCAATCGCGCTCTTGCCGACCGTGGGCTTGTTGCTCCCGTAGCGGAGCCGCGCGTCGTCCGTCATGAACGAAACGAACTTCTCCGCATCCATCTCGTCGATTGACGCAAAGAGATCCTCGATCCAACGCATAGTTGCCATGACCGTTCACTCCAACTCTAGGGTGCGGGAAAACAGATCAGTGTCACCCGGCACCGAAGCCAGATGGACTGCTGTGATGATCGCGGCGACTTGATAGTCTCGCATTGGTTCCTCCGGGTATTGCGTGTGCTTGGGGGTCCTCGAGGTTTGCTCCGAGCCCAACAGCTTCATTCGCCTGGTGTTGCCTCCTGAGGGCTTTGTCAACTTAACCGAAACCCACAGCGAAACGCGTGATCCGTAGGACAGGAAACCCCTTGGCACGTGGTGCATGTGCCGACGGTGGTAGAGGAGGACCGCAGGCAACTTCATCGTGAGTTGCTCACGGTGAAGCGGGATCGGACACGGGTCACGAACCGGATCAAGGGTCTGTTGGCGTCGCACGGTGTCCAGATGCAAGTGAGTGGGAGTCTCTTGATGCAGCTTGACGCAGTGCGTCTTTGGGATGGGTCGTCGTTGCCGTCGGCGCTACGGGCCCGGTTGGCCCGGGAGTGGGCGAAGGTGGAGCTACTGACTGACCAGATTCGGGCGCTGGAGAGGGAGCGGAGTGATGCTGTGTGCAACTCGACCGATCCGGCAGTTGAGACAGTGCGTCAGTTACTGAAGCTACGGGGGATCGGTGAGACCAGTGCCTGGTTGTACACGATGGAGTTCTTTGCGTGGCGGCGATTTCGCAATCGTCGTGAGCTGGGTGCGTTGACGGGGCTTACACCGACTCCGTACCAGAGTGGAGCTGCGCATCGCGAGCAAGGGATTGCGAAGGCGGGCAACCGGCACGTTCGGACGCTGGCTATCGAGATAGCATGGGCGTGGCTGCGTTATCAACCGGACAGTGCGCTGACTCAGTGGTACCAGGCACGGTTTGGGCAGGGGAGTAGTCGGCAGCGGCGGATTGGCATCGTGGCACTGGCGCGTAGGCTATTGATCGAACTGTGGCGCTATCTCGAGACGGGTGCGTTGCCCGAGGGGGCAGTGGTGAAGGCGTAGGGCCACAGCGCAGGATCCGACACAGCGTTGGTGCGAGCGGTCCGGATACAACTCCGGGTTCGCGCAGCGAACCGTTTGCCCGATGGGACCGCTCGCCACGGTGCTTCACAATCGCCTCCGGGCGTACACAGGTTCGGGTGATCGGCGGTGCGTGCCGCCGGCACGGATAGAAGGTAGTTCGAGGGCCTCGTGCCCCAACGTCAAACGAAGCCGCCAGCTCGTCGGCAGATGATCAGTTCAAGCGGAGACCCACTTCGTATGGAACCGCTTTGCACATTCACCAGGTGCTTGACAAATGTGTCGTCGGAAAGCCAGACGGTGAGGTCGCCTCGTCTGCGTAGGCCCGCCTTGTACTCAGGCCAATTGCGAATCCGGTAGGGGATTTCGCGTACTTGTACTGGCTGCGTTTCGGATACGGCATCGGTGCCAACCCCGGATGGGAGCATCACCACAATGATGCGCCGAAGAACGGAGCCGTGCACCAACGCCTCGTCGGCATCATTCAGGCGAACGGTCTCGGAACCGGGCCCGGTCGTCGTTGTGTAGATTGCCAGTTCCGGGAGCACACACCCACCACTCCACTCGCAGATCGTCACTTCCGGCGCGTATCAAAACGCGATGATGAGCCTCCGCCCATGCGAGAGCCTCAGTCCCGGGAGTTCCTGAGTCCAAAGGGGTAGGGCTGCGCCATTCGATCAAGAGTCCACCTCTTTCAACCGCTGCTGTGTCAGGCGAAGATGTATAACGACCCACATTAACTCTGTTGGCGGGGCGGATCGCTCTGTCAGGTCTCGCGCAGGTACTCGTGTACGTACATCACTGCCATCGATCCTTCCCCAACGGCTGAGGCCACGCGCTTGACCGACCCGGCGCGAACATCGCCGGCTACAAAGACCCCGGGCACACTCGTTTCCAACAGGCCGGGGATGCGCAGTGCCAGGGTACTCTTCGAAATCCTCCAACTCATCTGCCCCGACGGGCGTCGCGCCATGACCGTCGTCCGTTTGGGGGACCCGGATCCACTGGCGGTTATGGAACTCGGGGCGATCGCATCGGCGCCGGACAGCACGAACCCGTGCGCATCCCGGGCAATGTTCTCACCGAGCCAATCAGTGCGTGGTGCTGCTCCGATGAAGATGAAGAGTGCTGCGGCTTCGACCGTCTCCGATCTTGCTCCCCCCTCACGCGTCACCACAAGGTGCGTTAGGCGGTCAATGCCGGTGGCCTTCTGAACCTCACTCTCGGTCCAAACACGAATGTTCGCGGTTTCCTGTATTTGGTCGATGAGATACTGCGACATGCTCCGGGCGAGCGATCGACCGCGTACCAGCATGGTCACGTTCTTTGCGAAGCGCGAGAAGTACACTGCGGCCTGGCCGGCCGAGTTGGCTCCACCAACGATGTAGATATCCTGGTCTCGTACGGACTCGCCTTCGCCCAACGCTGCCCCGTAGTAGACTCCCGCACCAGTCAGGGGTGAGATGCCGTCGGCCTGCAGTTCCCGGTAGGACACCCCGGTCGCGATCAGCACTGCGCGGCCGTTCAAAGTCGATCCGTCTTCCAGGGTTATCACGCTGGTCGGCCCGTCGACATCTAACGCCGCGACCCGCCGAGTGGTCAGGATCTCCACTCCAAAGCGCCGGGCCTGGGTGACTGCGCGCCTTGCCAACTCACCCCCGGATATGCCGGTGGGGAATCCCAGGTAATTCTCGATACGCGAACTCGTGCCCGCCTGGCCACCCGGTGCTTCCTGTTCTACGACCAGCGTGCGAAGCCCTTCGGACGCCCCGTAAACGGCCGCCGCGAGACCGGCCGGTCCCGCCCCGACCACGAGCAAGTCGTAGAGTGGCTGATCCGCGATGGTCTGAATGCCGATCCGGTCCGCGATTGCACGGTTCGACGGATTGGCTAGGTGCTTACCGTCGGTGAAGAACAGCATTGGCAACGCGGGTTCCTGATCCTCCACCATGTCCAGCAGATCCTGAGCCTCAGCGTTCGACTCGATGTCCATCCATAGGTAGGGGACGTTGTTTCTCGCCAGGAAGTCCTTTACGCGATGTGAGTCGGGTGTCCACGGGTGGCCCACCACTCGGATGCCGTCGAACCCCGGCTGGTGCACCATCTGCCAGTCGTCGAGCAGGTCGGTGAGCACGGGATAGAGCTTCTCTTCGGGTGGATCCCACGGCTTGAGGAGGTAATGGTCCAGTTGCACCTGGTTGATGGCGTTGATGGCGGCTTCGGTGTCGGCGTAGGCCGTTAGCAGTACGCGCCGGGCATCCGGATAGATGGAGCTCGCTCGCTCCAGGAACTCGAGCCCCGTCATGTTCGGCATGCGTTGATCGACCAGGAACAGGGCGGGCACCTGACCGCGCCGCTTCCATCCGCCGAGCAGTTCGAGGGCCGCATGGCCCGAGTCGGCCCGCGCGATGCGGTACTCCGTTCCGTACTCGGCTCGCAGATCCCGCTCGACGGCGCGCAGGACGTGGGGGTCGTCATCCAGCGTCAGGATGATGGGCTTCGACATGTATGATCCCGATTAAGGTTTTTGGCGTCATTGGGATGAGGCGCAACGAGAATCACGGCCAGCTCGCTCTGCGGTCTCGTCCCCAGACGGATGGCTGGCCTCGGCGGACGCAGGCTTCTCGGCCGCGAGGGTCACACGAACCTCGGTCCGTCCCGGGCGGGACTCGACGGCGATGTCACCATGGTAGCGGCGCAATAGTCGCCGGGTGATGTCCAGGCCGAGTCCCGTACCCTGGCCGGGCGGCTTGGTGGTATAGAAGAGGTCGAAGATGTGGGGCATGACGTCTGGGGGGATCCCTGCTCCATCGTCGACCACGCGGACCACGATCCGGTTCAGCTCACACCGGGCGCTGATGTCGATGCGTCCGGACGCTGGAATTGCATCGAGCGCGTTGTCGATCAGGTTCAGCCACACCTGATTGAGTTCACTACCGGTCGCATAAACGCTTGGGAGATCCGCCGCGACATCGAGCGTGATGGTGGCACCCTTCGATTTCGCCTTTGCAGCCAGCACCTTGAGGGTGTCTCGCAGCCCGGCCTCCACCTCTACCGGTTCCGGTCCGGCCAGGTTGTCCATGTAGGTGAATCGTTTGACGGCGGCCACCAGCTCGTAGATTCTGGTTGCGGCCTGCTCCATGTCACTGGCGAGCGAATGTGTCGCACACCCGGCGGCGATCCAGCGCAGCGCTGCGTCGAGGGTATCTCCTGAGGTTGCGTCGGCCAAGGCGTCGAGTGCGTCGATGGTGACGGCCGTGCTGGCGAGAGGGTCCGCGTGGTCCGGATTCAACTGGTGGCGCACGAGCCAGTCGCTGATATCGTCCTCGCGGTCTGCCTGCTGGATCGGTGACAGACCAGCGCCATCCGGCTGTGCCAGGCAGGCGGAGCGCATCTGCTCGATCCAAGCGAACAGCTCGTCGGTCAAGCCGGCTGCGCCGAGCGCATGCGCCGCGGTTTCCGCTTGGGCCAGGCCCGCCGACAGCCGCTTGGCGCCACGCACCATCGCGGATGCGGGGTTGTTGAGCTCATGGGCCAGGCCTGCCGCCATTTTGCCCAGCGATATCATCTTCTCGTCCTGCAGATCGCTGGTGTTGAAGCTGCGCGCGCGGTCCAGCATGAGGTGCACTGTGTACGTGGTGAACACAGGGCAGCGGCGGATCATCTCCGGAAAGTGTTTCTCGTGGACTGCCAGCAGTTCGCCCGACTCCTCGAGGAAGTTGTGACCGGGCGGTCCGGTCATGCGGGAGTAGGGCAGCATGCCACTGACCTCGCCGGTGCGCCACCCCATCACGCGCCGGGGCCCCGCTCCCCGATCAACCCGGACCGCTACGTGTCCGGAAAGGATGACCCAGAGTTTCTCAATACGCTTGCCCCTGGGAGCGAGTACGGTGCCAGCTTCGTGCAGCTCGAGGCTGCCGTGCGCTACGAGCCACTCCAGCTCAGCGCGCGGGATTCCCTCCAAATTGGAGAGGGCCGCTAGACGGTCGACGAGAGATTCTGTTCCGGACATGATCGGCAAAGTAAGAGTCTGCGGCGCGAAGGCGAGAACTGGCTTGCGTCACGCCGTTCCACCGTTAGGTAATCGACTTACTCAATAGTTGCTTCCATCAACAACGCCTTGCGCTTGTGAGCAAGCGTTTTGCGAACGAGCAATACGGGACTCGAATGGTGGCCTCTTCGTGTCGGCTGGACGTCAGTTCGAGTCGTCGATTCGAAGAGACGTCCTGGCGGCTCACCAGGTACGAGATGACTCCGTACAACCCGATGGCGGCCAGCAGGAGCGCCATGGCGACCCGGGCCAGAGCCGCTCGGCAAACGCCTCGCTCACCACGACGGCCCCCGGACTCGGCTGGTCGTTGTCCGCATTCGTCATGGTCCGTCCCTGCCGCAGGGGAATGCCCATCGCCTCGAAGTGACCGGGTGTTGTCGGCTCTGTCCCGCACAGGTCGTCAAGCCGTCATCCTGCAACCGCTCGTAAACGGCACCATCCTCGAACCTCTCCAGGAACAGACGGATCGGTGGTCCGGGAAATCCGAAATCGTGATCTCCCGGCTCCTCGGATGTGATGGGGAACGATCGTGATGACGACGGCGTGCGGCAATCACGGCACCTACGACAGCTCCTAAGGGCGACCGGCCAACCTAGGACATGGTACCGTTGCCGTCAATTTCGCACCCTTTTTCACAAGACCCGACAGCCTGCCAGATGACGATCGGGTGACGGTCGTTGGTTAGTATCGCACTCTTGGTGTTAATCGAACAGCCCCGACTATCCGCAGTGCAAAATAAACGGGGCTACCAGGTGGCCCTTCCTGATAGGTTCCACCTGTCGTTCGCCAAAACCCTATCCGGTGCCGCAAACCTATGTCCCACATGGCCGTATGAGGTGTTGGCGAGGGACACCTAGAGTCTTCTCAGGGTTTCGGTAATACTCACCA
>JBDHHP010000274.1:0-4744 GCA_039589275.1 Gemmatimonadota bacterium
CGGGGCCGGATGGTCCCTGTGCCCGAGGAGCTAGAGACTGTGCGCCAGATCCTCCAGCTCTGGCGCCAGGGGCGTAGCTATCGGTCCATTGCGTCCGAACTGGCCTCTGAAGGGGTCAAGACGAAGCGAGGTGGCCGCTGGCACCACCCAACGGTCAAGAATGTGGTCGAGAGGCGGGACTGGTACGAGCCGTATCTGAGGTCATCCTAGGGGCCCGGTGGATAGGCCCCCTCGGGCGTGTCCACCCTGTGCCTGGTATACGCCTGCCAATCAGGCGGTGCCTTACGCGGCCGAACGGAGGAAACGTGAGATCGTCCGAATCAGAGGCCTGGGCCCGCTTAACGGCGGAACAGCGTGAGAGACTGAAGCACATCACGAATCCGAAGCAGCGAGAGCGCCTGCTCCAGGCTATCGCTGCGGGCGAGGAGATCCCAGACTACGCATGGGAACCCGTGACGGAGGAGCTCGTGGACGCAGCACTCGACGGGCTGCGCTTCTGGATCGCGCGGCTTCAGGCGCTGGGCGACGAGAGGGGCGTGCCGTACGAGGAGGTATTGGAGTCACTGACCGAGGTGGAGCTTGAGGATCTGATGAAGCGCTGGTTCGGCACCTGAGTGACGGCCTTGGAACGCCCACTCCTGCACCGGCGGGCCCAGGCGCCGGTGGAGGGCGGGTGGCGCGGGTCGCCCGCCCCAGCCCTGCGCCGAACGCTTGGACTCTCGGATGGCTCGGCACTTGAACGTGGCGGCGCACGTACAAAAGTGTAGCTTCTGCCCTAGCAGGATCAGTCCGAGGACACATGAACAGCCTTCCCTCACCTCTCCCAAAGACAGCCGTACGGGATCACCAGAGATGACGGGCACTGTCTGGTCGGTCGATGACAGCGACCTCGAGGCCTTCACATACGGTCTGCAATCCGACAGCGGAAGCGCCGAGTGGTTCGCCCTCCGCTACGCAATCGAGGAACTAGCACTCCGGCCGAGCTTTGACCGGCTCATTACCCTGGACCACAACACGATCAAGGAGCTTCCGCACCAGATCAAGGTGGCGGAGCAGGTGCTTTCCCGACCCATGGTGGGGCGAGCACTCCTCGCTGATGAGGTCGGCCTCGGCAAGACCATCGAGGCCGGCATCGTACTGAAGGAGCTTGCAGTACGCGGCCTGGCGCGACGAGTGATCATCCTCACACCCGCCTCTCTGGTGGACCAGTGGCAAAGCGAACTCGAAACGAAGTTCTTCGAGCGCTTCGATACCCCTCAGCGCCCAGACGATTGGCACAGTATGCCAAAGGCAATCGCGTCGATCAGCCGCGCTCGGCGCAAGGAGCACCAAGCCGCCATTCTGGAACACCAATGGGACTTGGTGATTGTCGACGAGGCCCACAAGGTCAAGAACCACAGAGCACAGGCCTACAGGCTCGTTTCCAGCATCGAGCGTAACTACATCTTGCTGCTCACGGCAACTCCCCTGCAGAACAACTTGCGCGAACTCTACAATCTCGTAACGCTCCTCCGACCCGGTCAGCTTGGAACCTGGCGAGAGTTCCGGGACAGATACCTCGAGCGTGGTGACGTTAGGACAGTCCGCAATGCCGAGGCGCTACGCGATCTGACGGCTACCGTTATGGTGAGGACCCGTCGGGCCAGTGTCGCCGACGCGGTTCGGTTGCCGCCTAGGCACCCAATCCACCCAGAGATTACACTGACACACGAGGAAGCAGAACTCTACCGGAGCACGGTCGCGTTTGTCAGGGAACTGTATCGCAGGGGCTTTCACCACCCGACCGCAGCAGAAGCTGCCGAGGATCAGGTTCGCCGACGGCGCCGCACCGGTAAGGGCATCTTCGGACTCGAGCGCACCAGGCTCTGCCAGCGCCTCTGTTCGTCATCGCGTGCGCTTTCGTCATCCCTGACCACCGTTGCATCAGGCGAGCTCGTACTTCCGGAGTTTCGCCGGCGCGCGCTAGAGTTGGCTGATCAGGCTCGAGCGGTGGCAAACCACGCCAAGCTCGAGTTCCTCACAAGCTGGCTCGGCCACACGCCAGACCGCGCGATAGTCTTCAGTGAGCACAGGCCCACCCTCAAGCTCATAGCTAACCGCGTCCAGGAGTGCGGCCGTCAACCTGTCGTGTTCCACGGCGGCATGAACCGCATCGAACGCGCTCGTAGTCTTGCGCGCTTCAGGGCCGACTCAGGCACGGTGTTCGTCGCAAGTCGCGCCGGTACCGAAGGGCTCAATCTCCAGTTCTGTAACCAAATGGTGAACTACGAGCTCCCGTGGAATCCCATGGTCGTCGAGCAGCGGATCGGCCGTATCCATCGTATTGGCCAGGAGCGAGAGTCCTACATCGTCAACTTGTCTGCGATCGGCACGATCGAGCAACGAATCCTGGAGTTGCTCGACACCAAGATTCGGCTGTTCGAGTTGGTGGTCGGGGAACTCGATGTCATTCTCGGGGACTTCGGAGGCGCCGACTCTCTGGAACGACAACTAGTGGACGCCTGGCTCGGTGCCGATACGGATGAGGAGTTCGACGAAGCGATTGAGGAGATAGGTGAGGCGATTACGAAGAGTCGGGAGTCCGGCATCCGACAGGAGGAGGACAACTCGGACATCATCGCAGAGGACAGCGGCATGCGGCTCGAACGAGAGTTTCCTGCGCTGTCCGTCCCGGGACGTGTGCGGCTGGGGTACGGGACCGTCCACCTACACCAGGCGGCTGGAGTCGACGCGACGCGGCATCAAATCGGCCTACATGTAAACGAGATCCTCGAGATGCTTAGTCATAACCCACTGGTAGAGGACGCCGAAATCCACCCCGACTACGGTGCGCTGAGACGGATCATAGGCGTTACGGGCCGCGGACGCGAGATCCTCCTGTTGGTGCAGGCCGATAGGCTCCCGATGACACTCGTCGACTTGCAGGCGGACGTCGAAGCTCCCCTTGCCGACGTTGCTTCATGAGTGATCACCAAGAAGGCCTCTTTAACAGCGGGAGCACGCACCCGATGCCTGCGGAGTTCACTCCGGAGCCGGATGCGGAGTCGCTGACTGACCCCCGCGTTAGACGCGCTCTTGAGATCTATGCCCAGCTAACCGGCGCGCAGCTCTCGGAGCCTAGCGCTGATCTCGTGGAGCTTTGGCTGCCACCTGGTGAGCGAGCGTTCTTTGCGCACGGTCCCCGGCTTGAAGGCCCGGCCACCGTTCGCCTCGCCTTCTCTCTCCACGCATTGGAGTTGGACCCGATCGCCGAGATGGCCGTCGTAGGTAGCGCGTTCTTCGACCACCTGGTAACTGCTATCCGCGACCGGGGGTGGAGACGGAGCTTCGGTCTGCTTCCGGCCACCACTGCTGCCTCGGCTGATGCCGCGAAGCTTGAAGTGCCAATCTGGAGCGGCTACACCAAGTCACCCGTCCTTAAGCTCTCCACCCACGTCCTCGGCCGCCTCACAGCCAGGGTCATGATCCGCGCCGCTGCCGAGACTCAAGAGGAGCTGGTTACCAGCTCCGTGTTCGACCTCACAGCCGGCGTCCCGGTCCCGGCGGTCATCGCGCAGCTCTGTGACGGCGTGCGTGCTGGCACGCTCAAGCAACAGCCCCATGCAGACTTCTCTATCGACGAGCACGAGGCGGCCTCCAAACCTGAAGCACTTGTTCCACAGATGCTTGACGACCTAGCAGATCGCATGGCTCCGGCGATCCAAGGGTGGCAGGGTGAAGCGCAACGCATGCTCTCGGCCGAGCTAAGCAGGCTCAAGCGGTATTACAACCGCCTCCTTGATCAAACCGACCGTGAGGATGCCGCCCGGCGCAAGGCCGTGACAAACGAGCGCACTCGTCGATGCGCCGAGGAGGAGCGACGGCATGAAGTCAAGGCATCCGTGCATCCAGTGCAGCTCCAAGAGTGGACGGTTCTGACTCAGCGGGCGGAATGGACGCTTGTCGCTGCACGGGGCCAACACGGGACTGTCGTAGCCCATCGGTATCTGAGCGGTGCAACAGATTGGTCGCTGGCTTGCCCCAAGTGCGGCCAACCGCCTACGGCCCTAGCCGTCTGCTACGAGAACCATGTCGCCTGTGCAGAGTGTGCCGCAGTATGTTCCGTGTGTGGTGACCCCTTCTGTCGAGAGCATGGCATATCCGAGTGCCACATTGACAAAGCGCCCGCCTGTGGCCGTCACTGTACGCGCTGCAGAGTCTGTCGTCGATCTCACTGCACAGACCACCAAGGGGAGTGCTCGGAAGGTACTCACCTCGTCTGTACCGACTGCCTATCACCGTGCACACTCTGCAGCCGGATCATCTGTGCCACGCACGTAGTTGTGACCGACAGCTCAGCGCCACAGGGCAGTCGTCAGTTGTGCTCCCGCTGTACTGTGCTCTGTGAAGGTGGCACAAGTGAACCGGTTGGCGTCGATGAGGCCGTCAGGTGCCACAGCTGTGAGCGTTTCGTATGTGACCACCATCGCGCCACCTGCGACATCGATGGGCAGGTCCACTGCTCACGCCACTTGAGGCGGTCCGACGTTTCCCGACGCCTTGTCTGCAAGCATCACCAGGCAGCCTGCGAGAAGGAGCCGGCGGCGGTATTCGCAAGCGACGAAGTGCACCGATGTATCGAGTGTGGGTCTGTAGTCTGCGAGGAACATGGTGGCGTTTGCAGCGATCACGCCGAGTGGTTTTGCGTGGAGCACCTGATGCCCCTGCACGACCGGCCGGGGGAGAAAGGGTGCGAGATCCACCG
>JBDHHP010000275.1:0-4740 GCA_039589275.1 Gemmatimonadota bacterium
GAGCGACCGTGGCTTCAGGAAGCGTGGGTACGACACGCTTGAATCGCCTCGATGATCTTGGTATAGCCGGTGCAGCGACACAGATTGCCGCCGATTGCCGTACGCACGTCTTGCTCGGTCGGGTCGGGGTTCTGACGCAGTAGTGCGTGTGCAGCCATGAGCATCCCGGGTGTGCAGATACCACACTGGGCGGCGCCACAGTCTATGAATGCCTGTTGCAGTGCCGTGAGTACTCCGTCTCGCTCCAGCCCCTCCACGGTCATCACTTCGCATCCTTCGACCTGACCTACCGCCACCAGACAGCTGTTTACCACCTCGCGGTCGATCAGGACAGAACAGGCGCCGCACTCACCCTCACCGCACCCCTCCTTGGTGCCCGTCATATCTAGCTCTTCCCGCAACACGTCGAGCAGGCGACGCGCACCCGGAGTGTCAACCGATACCTGCTCGCCATTCACGGTGAACGTGATCATGGGCCAAGTGCCGCGAGGAGTTTCTCGGGTGTGGCGGGAACCTCATTCAGCCACACACCCGTGGCATCGTGGATCGCGGCGACAATCGCCGGCGCCGGTGCGTCCATCGGGATCTCTCCGATGCCCTTCGCCCCAAACGGACCGCCGGAGAAGGGGTTCTGTACTAGTACCGTCTTAATCCGTGGGGCGTCCAACGCAGTGGGGATGATGTACGTGGCAAGGCGATCGTTGACGAAGCCGCCGTCTTGCAGCTTCATCTCCTCGAGGATGGCATAGCCCACGGCCTGAAGCACACCTCCTTCCATCTGCCCTTCTGCGAGCACCGGATGAATCGCTTTCCCGGGATCCAACGCTGCGGTTACATCCTCGACCCGCACTTCGCCGGTATCCAGATCAACCTCCACGTCCACCACCACACAGGCGAACGCGAACGCGGGGTATGCGTCACCCCGATAATGCTCCTCGTCCCACTGAATTGTGTCGGGCTGAACGTAGGTCTTATCGACTCGAGTCGGGCGCCGCTCTGTCGCTAGCTCGGTCTTGAGCTCCGCGGCTGCTGCGGCGACCAACCTTCCCACGACCATGGCCGTGCGCGATGCTACCGTCGGTCCACTGTTGGGAACGATCGAGGTGTTCTGCGGAACCACGCACACATCCTCAATTGCGGCGCCGAGCGCGTCAGCGGCGATCTGGGCTAGGATGGTGTTCGTTCCCTGTCCCATCTCGGTCTGCGCCGTGAGCACGTGGTACTTGCCTTGTTCGGTGTACTCCACCGCCACTCTGCTCGACAGGTATTTCTCGCCGCTACCGGTGAAACCAGATCCGTGGTACACCAGCGAGATACCGCGGCCGTGGCGTAGCCGTGAGCTCGAGGGCACGGTTGGAGTTGGCGCGTTCTCTAGGGCCGCATCGAGTACCAGCTCAGTGCCGACGCTCTCTGTCAGTCGCTGACTGGTGGCCGTGGTATCGCCCGCGCGTAACATCCACTTGCGTCTGAGGTCGATGCTCGATTGTTGGAGTACTTCGGCAACGTGTTCCACCATCAGCTCTGCCCCGAATTGCGACTGTGGCGCGCCGAAGCCGCGGAATGCGCCACTGGGGGGTGTGTTGGTGGCCATCGCCCGCGCGCGGATCCGCACGTTGGGGCAGGAGTACGGACCTGCCCCGTGGATCGCACTGCGTGAAAGCACTACCGGACTCAGTGTGCAATAGGCGCCGCCGTTGAGCACGATCTCGATGTCCTGCGCCACAAGAGTCCCGTCGCGCATGACACCGGTTCGGTGCTTGACTGTTGCCGGGTGGCGCTTGGTCGTTGCCGCTATGTCTTCTTGGCGCTCGTAGATGAGGCGTACCGGTCGCCGTGCCTTGATGGCGAGTAGCGCGGCATGGATTGCGACCAGCGACGGGTATTCCTCCTTGCCGCCGAATGCCCCACCGACCTCGGCGGGTATGATCACGACCTGCTCTTCAGATAGCCCCAGTGCCCGGACCACGGCTCGATGCACGTAGAACGGGCACTGCAATGATCCATGAATCGTCACGCCGCCATCGTCGTTGGGAACGGCGATCGCTGCCTGCGGTTCGATGTATAGCTGTTCCTGATGGCCCAGCTTGAACGTGCGCTCGACGACCACGTCGGAGTTACCCAGTGCGCGGTCGACGTCGCCCTTGTCGATGTCGACACGGGCTAGTTCTCGAGTTGCGTGATCGAGAGTAAGAACGGGGTCGAGCTTCTCGTACTCGGTAATGATGTGCCGGGCGGCCATCTCGAGTGTGTCTCGTGACGGTGCCGCGAGCAGGGCTAGTGGCTCTTCTTTATGGCGGATCTCGCGCTCTACGAGCGCGGGTTGATCATCACGTATGAGTTGAACGACGTTTTCACCGGGAATGTCTGCAGCGGTAACGACGACCACCTGTTCCCAGTCGAAGGCGGGGTCGAGGGTGAGGCTTCGGAGACTACCTCTCGCTATGGTTGAACGAATCGTCTTGCCAAACCAGGCACCCGGAATCACCAAATCGTCCGTGTACCGGGCTCGGCCTGTGACCTTGTCGCGGCCGTCGCGCCGCGATGGTGATTGCCCTACGTAACCCTCAGTGTCTTCTGACTGGAGCAGAGCGGACATAGCCGACGATACGGCCGCGCACCACGTGTTGACAACCCCCGAGGTCGACGTGGCCGCTAGAGCGACGCACGACGCTTAAGTGGCTAGCTTCGCGGATCGACTCCGCAGGTCTCAGCCAATAAGTCCCACCAACTCTCGAGCCGCGAATCCTGTTGCAGAATCGGATACGTGTCGAGTGCCAACCAGCGAGCATCATCGATCCGCTGCAACAGGCAGAGCAAGTAGGTCCTGAACATCCGGGCAGAGGAGAAGAGGTTCTGGTTGCCCTCTGCCCGATGCAGTAGCTCGAGCGCTTCCTCAAACCTCCGCTCCGAGATGAGGCGCGCCGCTGCGTGGTACTGCCGCACCGGCACTTCCCGTTCATCCGGGCTCAGGCTCTCCAGTGCCCGCTGCGCGTCGGAACTGGTGCCCATGAACCACATGATGGGCGCGGTTAGCATCGATTGGGTGATCACGAGATGAAGATCGTCTATGCTCTTGTCGAAGGGATGGCCCGACATGTCAATCAGTTCGTTTACTATTCGCTGGAACTCGAAGTATGGCAGGGTCGCTTGAATGGCCGATGCCGGCCAAAGGTTGTCGATCAGTGGGCTTGCAGTGAAGCGCGCCTGAGCAGCTTCCGTGTCGGTCAGCGATCTATACAAACCGCTGGACCCCGTGCCGAGAGCCGAGTCGGAAAGGATGCGTTGGGGGAAGTTGTCGACCAGTGGCAGGTCGTCACGCGTGAGGTCTCTCAGGTAATTGGCATCTCCAATGAAGAGGGCTCCCAGCTGCTCCGGCCGTTCGAGTCCGACCGCCTTCAACTCGTCGGCCACACGAGGGTCCCGCCACTGTTGCTCGAAACGCTCAACCGACACTGGTCCGCGTGCGTCCCGCGTCCCCACTAGCATGACGTCCTCTTTCCACCCGTGCCAAAGCGACGCGTCGGGGAAGACGTCCAGGAAAGCCTTGATGATTGCCTTTGCGCTGCCGTCGCCCAGCGAGTGGAGAGGAAGCCAGTACGTCACAAAGCCACCTTCGTTGAGCCGCTCGCGCACGAGTTGGAAGTACTCGCGTGTGTACAGGTTGACGACGCCGGCCATCGGTGGCGGGGGCGGCTCTCCCGTGATCAAATCGTATGTCTCATCAGTGGTCTTCAGGAAATACCGACCGTCCTCGATGTGCACCCGGACTCGAGAGTCGTTGAGAGGCAGTTCTGCCGGATCGGGAAACACGAGCGAGTTCATCTCCAGGATGTCGCGTGAGATATCTACGACGTCGATTGCCGCAATCGATTCCGTGTCCGTTAGCGCCTTTGCCGTCGATCCCACACCGTAGCTTATGAGTAGCACATTCCTGGGATCAGGGTGGAGGGCAACAGGCAGGTACGCGTAGAGCTTCATGTAGCGCCGGGCATTGAACTGACCCGACGACATTGAGTACGAGTTGGTGACAAGTCGGACGTGCTGCCGCTTTCCGAAGATGAGTTCTTCGATATAGAGGATCGTCTCGGACACACCTTCCCGTACTCCGAGAACCTGCCACGGGTGCGCCGCGGACCAGCGCCCGGCCGGGATCATCAGATGCTCCCTAAACATGGCTCCCCAGGGGAACAACACGAGACTCAACACGAAGACGGCGCCGATAGGGTAGAGGACCTGGCGCGGCGCCTGGCACTTGGTGAACACGAGCAGGCCGATTGCGCCGTACAGTAGCGCCATGAGGAAGAAGGAAGCCTCCATTCCGAGCAGTGGCAGGAGCAGGAACCCGCCTGCAAACGCGCCGAGAGTGGCTCCCACCGTGTTGGCAAACGTGAGCACGCCGGTGGTTGCCGTTGCCGTGGGGAAGTCTCGCCGCAGGGCCGTGCCAACGAAAGTGAAGAAGATCCCGGAAAGGAAAGACACCGGAAACATGAGGGGAATCGAGATCTTCAGCACCGGGCCGAACCCGATTATGGATGCGCCCGCAAACGGTGCGAGGATCGTTGGAAACAGTGCGTAGGTGCCGGCGCACAACAGACCCGACGTGACGGAGATGGCAACGGCGTAGCGATAGCTGTCTGGTCTCAATCGCAACCAGAAGGCCGCAAATAGCCCGCCCAGCGAGATGCCCGCGAGCACCACCGCGAGCATTACTGCAAACGACAACGAGGTTCCGACCACGAA
>JBDHHP010000276.1:0-4939 GCA_039589275.1 Gemmatimonadota bacterium
GGGCGGCTGTCAGATTACCTGAAGAAGATCCCGACCTACGTGGTGACGCACACCTTGCCGGCGTTTCTCGGTCTGGCGTACTTGCTGGACAGAGAACTGGGGCGGTAGGGCGGTAGGGTGGTAAGGCGGTAAGGCGGTAGGACTGGCGATGCGGGGTAGCCGCACCATCCTTGGCAGGGCCAACCCGCATCTGTCTGTGGTCGAGGTCGAATCAGGAACCTCGTCTCAGCCTTACACTGCCAGCCACGGTCGAGAGTCGCAACAGCGCTCCACCGCTTCCAAGGGTGCCTCGTATGCTCCCGTCGTGTAGTACCGGCAGCGAGAAGTCCGACGACACACTTCCAGTTACCGCAGTCGCCCACACCTCAGCGTTCGTGTTCGCCGGGATCGATACATCGCGGTCCCAGTCGGAGCGACCAATAGATGCCTCGATGGAGCCAGATATGGTGGATGCCTCGGCGAGCTCGCTAGTAGTGATGCTCACGTCGCCGCTCACTGTGGCGCCCTCGACGTCGCCTCGGAGATGGTCCGCGTTGATGTCGCCAGAGATCGTGCGGCCTCGGAAGTCCACACCGGCGGGTACGGTAACGGTGAAGTCGACGTCCACGTCAATGTCCTGTGTGGCCATGTGACCAAAGTCGCCGGGCAGGCATTCGTTGTCTGGCTGCCCGGGGACGTCCGGATAGACGGCGCAGATGGTGATACCGTTTGCATGTTGCACGACTTGAACACTGACACTGGCGGGATCGTCCTGTTGGCCCCGCTTGGTCCACTTGACCACGATTTCCTGATCTAAAGACGCCGAAGCCTGGATGTCTCCGCTAATGCCCTTGATCTCGAGCAGATCGCCGGGCAGGGCCTGTCCGCGCCACTCTCCCTCGATCACACGTGGGTTGAAATGAAACTCGTCGTTGTCGGGGCCCGTCGCATCTTCGCAGGCTGCCAAGCTCAGAACCGCCAAGGCCGTGGCTGGTAGAGCAATCGTTCTTTTCATCATGTCCTCCTTGTTGATCGCTGAGTGCCGGTGGCCTCGGTCCCGCTGGAGGCCTAACTTCATTGAACTGGCATCACTCTACGACGGGGGCGTAGCCCCGCCGTCCCACCGGCGTCATCTCGGAGGTGACGGTCAGTGAACGTCGGTTTTCTCTACCCATGATCCGGTTCCGCACCTTCGGCTCGGCGACCCTGGCCAGCGACGAGGGGGCCGAATACCCGTCCGTCCTGGCCCGGCCCAAGCTCCTAGCCCTGGTGTCCTACCTGGCCGCCAGCAGCCCCCACGGCTTCCAGCGAAGGGACACACTGTTGGGGCTGTTCTGGACAGAGGTGGACCAGGAACGGGCGCGGCGGGCTCTGAGACAGTCGCTGTACCACCTGCGGCAGGCCATGGGAGACGGAGTGATCGTCGGCCGAGGTGACGATGAGGTCGGCCTTGCCCAGGACCTGTTCTGGTCCGACATCGCTGCGTTCGATGCCGCCCTGGAACGCGGTGAGTTGGAAGAGGCCCTGGATCTATATCAGGGGGACTTCCTACAGGGCTTTTTCGTCTCGGACGCACCAGAATTCGAGCAATGGCTCGACCAGCGTCGGACCGAGCTACGCGCGGCGGCGGCGAAGGCAGCCTGGACGTTGGCGCAGCAGGCCCTAGACCAGAGGAACCCGGCCGGAGCCGCCTATTGGGGACGCCGTGCCGTGAGTCTGGCCCCGCTCGACGAGCGACTGCTACGCCGGCTGATCAAGCTGCTCGATCGGGTGGGGGATCGAGCGGGAGCGGTGAGGGAGTACGAGTTGTTCGCGCGACGACTCGACGATGCATTGGAGCTTGAGCCCTCGCCGGAGACCCGGGCACTCGTGGAAGAAGTCAGGGCTCGGAGCCAAGTCCCGCCCGACCGAGTGACCGCCGCCACGGCGGGCCGCCCAGCTGGTCGGGAGCCGGAGGAACGGCCCGGCGACGCTGCCACCACCCCGCCAGACGCCGAAGCACCTTTCGTCGAGCCCACTGTCGCATCTGACGACTTGGCGGACGCCCTCCTTCTGGCCGGCGGCGACCGGCAATTCGGCGGAGACGCTCGGCGGCTTGCCACCGCCCTCAACCACCGCTACGTGATCCAGCGCCGCATAGGGGCTGGCGGGATGGCGACCGTGTATCTGGCTCGCGACATCAAGCACGACCGGCATGTCGCGGTGAAGGTATTCGAGCCGGAACTCGCGGCGGTGATCGGGTCGAAACGGTTTCTCCAGGAAATCAAGATCACAGCCAAACTCGAGCATCCTCACATCCTGACTCTGATTGACTCGGGGGAAGTGGATTCCTTCCTCTACTACGTGATGCCGTATGTCGAGGGTGAGTCACTGCGGGAGAAACTGAAGCAGGAGAAGCAGCTTCCGTTGGGAGAGGCGCTCGAGATCACCAAAGCGGTGGCCGGAGCACTGGATTACGCGCACCGGCGCGGCGTCATCCACCGGGACATCAAGCCCGAGAACATCCTGATCCACGAGGGCACTGCGATCGTCGCAGATTTTGGTATCGCCCTGGCAGTTCGTGCGGCGGGAGGGACCCGCTTGACCCAGACAGGCCTCTCGCTTGGCACACCCTCGTACATGAGTCCCGAGCAAGCGACCGGAGATCCACAACTCGACCCGCGCAGTGACATCTACTCGTTGGGTGCAGTGTTGTACGAGATGTTGGTAGGTGAGCCCCCCCACACCGGGACAACGCCGCAGGCGATCATCGCCAAGCTGATGACGGACCGGCCGACTCGCCCGCGCACGTTGCGCGACGCCGTACCCGGTGCGGTCGATGACGCCGTGATGAAAGCACTGGCCCAACTGCCCATGGATCGCTTTGCTAGCGTGGCCGAGTTTGCCGACGCCCTGGAGCCGGCGGTTGACTCGCAGCCCGTCGAGGCCTCCGCCGAGCGCCCGCGAATGTGGAGGCGTACTCTCGTGGCTGCTGCTGCAGTCGCGGCGGTGGGCACCGTGGCAATCGTTGCACCGCTGCGGAATGGAGGGCCGACTCTGGTAAGAAACCGGGTGCTCGTGACCCCGTTCGAGGACAGAACCGGCGATAGCGCTCTGGCCCTGATCGGGAACATGACGGCGGACCGGATAGCCCAGGGATTGGAGACCGTCGAGGTCGTCCACGTAGTCCCCACGGCAACGGGGGTTGCCATGACCGCGGATCGGCCGCAGGCAGATGACCGGGGGACGGCGCCGGCTTACCAGGCAGTGGCCGAGCGGGTAGGAGCGGCTGTAGTAGTGGCGGGCGCATACTATCGTCGGGGTGACTCGTTGGAGTTTCAGGCACAGGTTATCGACGTCGCCAATGAACGGGTGCTCAATGCACTGCCACCGGTGTCGGGACCGCTCGATGCGGCCGGCGATGTCATAGCCGAGGTGAGCCGGTATGTCGTGGGCCTGCTGGCGGCGAATCTCGATCCTCGAGTGTACCACATCGAAGGGGGAGGCCGGCCGCCGTCCCTTGAATCATATCGCGAGTTTGTGACGGGAAGAGATGTCTTCCAACACGGGAGGATGCGGGAAGCCAGCGAGTATTTCTACCGGGCGGTGGCGTTGGACACAACGTTCTTCGACCCTCGCTACTTCCTCATTCTGTCGCACTACAACCTCGGCGAATGGGCGGTGGCGGACTCCAATGCGAGATTACTCGAAGGTGCACGCTCCAGAATGGCTGCTCAGCAACTCGCCGCGTACGACTGGGCCGCCTCTCTGGTGCGAGGAAACCGCATGGACGAACTCGTTGCTGCCCGCGCCGCCGGACATCTGTGGGATATCGTTCAGGCGGCTCTGCGAGCGAATCACCCGGCGGAGGCAGTCGAGGTACTGGAGCGCCTTAGAGGATTGGGGTACAGGAGCCATGAGTTCTGGGACGTCATCACGATCGCGTACCACATGATGGGAGAGCACGAGCGCGAGTTGCGAGAAGCGCGCAGGGGGCGCGAGCAGTACCCGGAGCATTTCAACGTACTCCACAACGAGCTGGTGGCACTCGTAGCTCTGGGTCGGATCGACGAGGTGAAGCGTGGGGTCGAGGAGAGCCGTCTACTCCCACCGCAACAGGGCTGGCTGCCGCCGAGTGTAATGGGGAATGTGGCGAGCGAACTGCGCGCGCACGGCCACCGGGAGGCTTCACTCGAGGTCCTACAACGTGCGATCGACTGGTACCTCATGCGTCCTGCGGACGAGATGGCTGCGGCAGACCGGCGCTATTACCTGATGGAGCTGCACTACCTCGCCGATCGCTTCGATGAGGCCGCGCCGATGGTGGAGGAACTCGCATCAGAGTTCCCGGCAAACATCGATTATCAAGGATACTTGGGCACGCTGGCTGCCAGACGTGGTGACCACGAGGCAGCGCGCAGGATCAGCGATGGCTTGAGTCAACTGGCCGACCCGTACAACCACGGGCGCCATACGTACTGGCAAGCATGCATTGCCGCGCAACTGGGTGAGACAGAGCGGGCGATGATGCTCTTGAGGGACGCGTTCTCGCAGGGCCGGAGATTCGATCTCTGGCTGCACCGCGATATGGACCTGGAGCCGCTCCACGATTATGCGCCGTTTCGGGAGTTCCTGAAGCCGAAGGGTTGAGGCCGCAGATCACGCAGACTAGCGCAGATCTGCGCATATTTGGGCTCGTACACTCCTACTGCCTTAACGCCATGTCGAGGATCTCCGCAAACTCCGCGTCCGTCGCGAACGCGAGGCTCGGCCTCTGGGGCGACGGGTGTTCTTCGGGAGCTTGCAGGTCATCTCGGCGCTCGCGACCCCCCGTACGAGAATCGTCGATTGACTGCCAAAGCGGTGTTTACCTATATGACATATCTATTGTGTATATTACTACTGGTGTATCGTACGCGGGGCGCAGGCCGCCCTATGTTCCCATCCTTCGACTCGGGAGGACACGATGATCAGTGACAAC
>JBDHHP010000277.1:0-4685 GCA_039589275.1 Gemmatimonadota bacterium
AGCCCAACGTCGGTCCAGCCGGTGAACCGATTCTCCTTGTTCCATACGCTCTCGCCGTGACGCAGAAGGACTAGGGGTTTCATGTCGGGCTCGTCTCCGGTTTCAGGGTTCGTCCAGCCGCCGGCGGCCGGCAGCCAGCCTATCCTGTCACACGGCTGTTCCGATCGCAAGGTGAAGCAACCTACATTACGCCGTGGACTCCATAGCTGCCTTCATCGAGTCGGCCGGTGCCTGGACCTACGTTCTTGCACCGCTGTTCATGGTCGTGGTCGCCATCCTGCCAATTCCCGCCGAAATCCCGGCCATGCTCAACGGGATGGTGTTCGGCTCAGCCGCCGGCACGGCCATCACCTGGGGCGGTGGCCTAGTTGGCGCCATAATCAGCTGCGAGCTGTCACGGAAGTTCGGCCGGCCTCTGGCCGAGAGGCTGTTACCGGCTCGTACCCTGACCGAGATCGACCGAGTCGCGGTCTCCGCCGGTTGGCACGGGTTGCTCGCTCTGCGCCTGATTCCCGCAGTGGCCTTCACCGCGCTCAATTGGGCGGCGGGGCTGACCGCGATAAGGCGCTGGACCTTCATGTGGACGACGGCGATCGGGATCTTCCCTGGCGCGCTCGTCTTCACCGTGTCGGGCGTGGGATTGGGATGGTTCTATCGAGCCAATCCGGAGTTGGCGATGGCGGTGTCAGCGGTAGCCGTGATCGCGCTCTGGGTCACTGTCCGGCGATATCGACGCATACACAGTGAGACCGCTACCACCAGCTCGCAGCCCGAGGAGTCCTGAGACGATAGCCCGGTAAGCCGACCCGCCGCCACGGGGCCCGACGTGCGGGAACCCTGACGCGTCACATCACGTTTGCCATTGGTACTGGAACTCAAAAGGAGTGGGCTATGCGCTCTCAGACCACCCTCGCTCTGCTAATAGCGACCCTGACCGGAGTTGCCTGCGAGGATCTTGGCGTCGGCGATCCAGCAGAACCATTCGACCTACAGTGTTCGATATCAACGTCCGATCTGTTCAACGGCGGGCCGGGCCGAGACGGCATCCCCGCCCTCACCAATCCTGAGGCGTTGGCTCCTCCCAACTCGGGGATCGCCGACGATTCGCGGGTGCTGGGGCTGTTGATCAACGGTGAAGCGAGAGCCTACCCGCTCTGGTTGCTGTGGAACCACGAAATCATCAATGACACGCTGGGTGGGGAGCCCGTCCTGGTCAGCTA
Source organism: Gemmatimonadota bacterium (assembly GCA_039589275.1). GTDB lineage: Bacteria > Gemmatimonadota > Gemmatimonadetes > Gemmatimonadales > GWC2-71-9. The sequence continues at coordinate 1,221 of JBDHHP010000277.1, forward strand.
CTGCCCACTCACCGGATCGGGCATAGCGTTTGATCCGGTCATCGACGGAGAGCCACGTAACTTCGGGGTCTCAGGTCTGCTCTACGAGAACAACCTGGTGATGTTCGACCGTCAAACCGAAAGTCTCTGGAACCAGCTGCTGCTCGGCGCGCAATGCGGCACGGAGATCGGCACGAACCTGCAGCTGCTGCCAATCATGGAAACCACGTTGGCCCACTGGCGCCAGCTCTATCCCCAGACCACAGTCGTCACTCTCAACACCGGCTTTCCATTCTCGTACGGTTCATACCCGTATGGGAACTACGATGAAGTCGACAACTCATCCACTCTGTTTCCTAGTTCCGACTACGGACCGGAGCGCCCGCCCAAGGAGCTGGTGCTTGGCGTGACAGCAGGCGGAGTGCATGCAGCGTTTCCGTTTGGAGCACTGGACGATCTCGGCGATCTGGTGACTGTAAACGACGAAATTGGCACAGCAGACATCCTGGTCATCTACCACGGCTGGTCCAGAACAGCACAGGCATTCGACCGAGTAGTCGACGGCCAACTGCTCACCTTCTCGGTCGCCGACACCGCCAGCCAGCGGCTCGTTGATACAGAGACCGGATCGGAGTGGAACCTCAAAGGTATCGCGATCACGGGTCCGCTCGCAGGCATGTCACTCGAGCCCATCGCAACCAGCTATACCCTGTTCTGGTTCGCTTGGTCGGTGTATCACCCCAACACCGTGTTGTTTGAGTGAGAGCACACATCCTCGTAGTTGGCATGGTTTTCTGTCTCGCGATTCCGGCGGAGGCGCAGTGGACCAGGGGGGGTGCGGGACGAGCCTGGGTCAAGACTGCTGCGTTTTGGCAGCGCACCGAGCAGAGATTCAACGAACTCGGCGAGCGAAACGACTGGTTTGGAGCTGGCCGATCTGACGCTCGAGCCCTGTTCACCGACGTAATCGTTGGCATCCATCCCAGGCTCGATATCTGGGTGCAAGCTCCCTACTTCGACCTCCGGTTCGACAACTCCGCCGACTCTCTCAGAACCACTGGTTTTGGAGACCTTCGCGCGTGGTTGCGCTGGAACTTCGCAACGCTCGGAAACGGCTCCACACCCATGTCGCTACGTCTCGGTGCCAAGGCTCCGATCGGGTCCTCGCCGCTCGACGCGCAGATCATCCCCGTCGGTGACGGGCAATGGGACTTGGAGACTTTCGCCGAGGTCGGGCATTCATTCTGGCCGTTTCCAGCCTACGGAGAGATCTGGCTTGGCTACCGACTCCGATCCAGAGACGACGAGAAACTCAAGGATCCGGGGGACGAGATCGTCTTCCTGGCCGAATTCGGCGTGAATCCGAGTGGCGGTACGTTACTGAAGGCCACCTTTGATGGCTTCGTGGGAGGGAACTGGGTCGTCGAGGGAGTCGAGACCGGCTCTCGGCGGCGCATCACGAGTCTGCAAGTCACCGGTGGCGCGAAGCTGGTGCGACAGATCTGGACCGAGATCGGTGTCAAGCTGTCACTCGCAGGCCGGAACTTCCCGGCCGGACCACAGTTCGTGGTGGGCTTCAGTACGGAGGTGAGGTGAAGGGCGGTAGAGGGCGGTAGAGGGCGGTAGAAGGCGGCAACAGGTGAGCGGGGAGGTCAGGGAGCTGGTCGCCGGCAGCCGGCCGCCGACCGGCATTGACACACCGAACACACGATCATATCAGTAGCTCTCGAGATGACCGACGCACCGTCCGTGCCCCTCACCGCGCTGGATCAACTCTGGTTCCAGGTGGCCGGTACCGTCCGCAATCTCCGATGTAAACACTGCTTCATCAGTTGCTCTCCGCAGAATCACTCCTTCTGGTTCCTGGAGCGGTCCAAGGTGCAGGCTGCTCTCGAGGAGTCGATCGAGCTCGGCGTAAAGGAGTACTACTTCACCGGCGGCGAGCCATTCATGCACAGGGATATGATCCCCATCCTGGCGGACACACTGGTCCTCGGCCCAACCACGGTTCTCACGAACGCCACCCTGTTCACGCCCAAGCGGGTGGAAGCGCTGGCAGTCGCAGCAATGGAGTCGATCTACTCGTTGGAATTCCGAGTCAGTATCGATGGCGTGACCGCAGATGCCAACGACGCTATCCGCGGAGATGGGACTTTTGTCCGGGCGATGGAGGGTGTCGGGATGTTGATCGAGGTAGGCTTCCTCCCAATCATCACCGCCATGCAGAGCTGGCCCGACGAAATGCACGAAGATGTTCTCGCCGACTTTGCCGAAGTACTTGCAGCCCACGGTTATCGGCGCCCCCGCATCAAGATCCTGCCGCCGCTCAGGATAGGGGCGGAAGTGGAGCGCTCGAGGGGATACGAGGACTACGAGCGAATCACACCTGAGATGTTGTGCGGCTGCGATATCGATCAACTCCTATGCACCAGGGCACGCCTCGTTACGGCTCGCGGCGTCTACGCCTGCCCGATTCTGCTTGACTACGAGACGGCCTGGCTGCACGAGACCTTGGGAGGTGCAGTACGGCAGCATGTACCGCTCCGAGAGCAGGCCTGCTACACGTGTTACGTGAGCGGTTCCATTTGCGCCAACGTTGCGCTGGAAGGACGAGACCATTCATGAGCAGACTATGACGGATCGGTTGGCGCGCGTAGCGGTCTTTGGCGGTGTCTATTCGAACCACATGGCGTTGGCGCAGACTATCTGCGACGCTACCGATCGGGGTGTCGACGCGATCTATTGCCTGGGTGACTTGGGCGCATTCGGTCCGTCGCCCGACAAGGTGTTTCCACTGCTTCGCGGCTCCTCAATCAATGTCATGCGCGGCAACTACGACGACTCCATCGGTCGAGGTCTGTCTGACTACCAGTGTGGCAACACCGATCCGCGAGACAACTACTTCGACCAGCTGTCATACGAATACACCTTCTCGAACACCGCAAGCGAAAACCGGGAATGGCTCGCCCAGCTGCCGCACGAACTGCGGTTCCAGCTCGGCGATCTCAAGGTCCTCTGCTGTCACGGCAGTCCCCGTCAGATGGACGAGCCCCTGTGGGAGTCGGCCACTCCAACGCATTTCCTTGACAAGCTCACACGAGACTACGACTGCGACATCATCCTCGGTACGCACACCGGCATTCACTGGTCGCGAAGAATTGGCACGTCGCAGTGGTACGTGAACGTTGGCGCCATAGGCAGACCTGCCAACGACGGCCGTACCGCGGTCTGGTACGCGATTGTCGCTGCTTCCGGAAAAAACCTGAACGTGGAGTTCGTCCCACTGACCTACGACTATCTCAGCCTTGCAGATGAAATGCGTGACGAGAACCTGCCCGAGGAGTTCATCACGACCATCTGTACCGGATGGTGGACAACGTGCCTCGAGGTGTTACCAGCACGGGAACGCGCCAGAGGGAGGTTTTAGACAGCGGTCGGCGGCCAGCTGCTAGCCGGCAGCGTGCCTCACCGTCCCTCACCGTCCCT
>JBDHHP010000278.1:0-4664 GCA_039589275.1 Gemmatimonadota bacterium
ATCGAACCTTTGATTGCTTGCTCGAACGAGGCATACGCTCCGTTGATCGTGCACACGCGGAGCGCTTCATCCACCGTGATACGTTGGCTCGGCCCCCAGACGCGCCCGTCGAAGTCCTTGCGCGTGACCATGCTCTGTATGGCCATCAACGGTTCGTACGGTCCCGGGATGTAGTCCGACGCTCCGGCCACAGGTATGCCGTAGTCCAAGAACGAGCGGTGAGCAAACATCCACTCCATCTTGGTTGGCCCGTACTCCACCCATTTGTTGCCGTGGTAGTGAGCGTACGTGTAGAACGGGGTCGGTATGGCCCCAGCAACCTTGATACGCCGCAACAAAGCGGGGTTCACCAGTGAACAGTGTTCGAGCCTGTGTCGTGGATCGGGCCTGGGCCATTGCTCTTGAACGCGCTCGAAAGCGTTGAGGACCATGTCGATCGCCACATCCCCGTTAGCATGAATCCCGATCTGCCAGCGGTTGCGATGGGCTTCCTCAACCGCTTCGTGGATCTCTTCCTGCGTCATCGTCAGGATGCCGTAGTCGTCCGGTCGACCGACGTATGGCGTACTCATCCGCATCGTTCGTTCTGAAGCTGAGCCATCAGCCAGGTACTTGACACCCCCGATGCGGAGCCACTCGTCGCCTAATCCCGTGTAGAATCCAGCGGAACTCAATCCGCCGTATGCAGCCCCCCTGCTCATCATCATATAGACGCGACACTTGAGCTCCCCTGCCGAGCGTGCGTCTTGGTAGGCAGTGGCGTAATCGACCGACGTGCCTGCATCGGTAATCGAGGTGAGTCCTGCCGCGCTCATCATCTCAGTGATTAGCTTCACTCCGGCCCGACGTTGCTCCCGCGTGGAACCAGAGGGAATCAGGCGTTGTAACAAACCGCGCGCCCGCTCGGCCACCAACCCATTCAACTCGTTACCGTCCCGATAGATCTTTCCACCTGGCGGATCCGGAGTGTCGACGGTCACTCCGGCTATCTCAAACGCCTTGCTATTGTACCACGACGTGTGACCGCCTCGGTGAGTCACCTGTACCGGGTGGTTAGGCACCGCATCGTCGAGATCACGCCGCGTAATTCGGCGCCCCTCGCTCACTTTCGTGTCGTCGTACTTGAAGCCAACGACCCACTCACCCGGTGGAGTCTGCACCGCCCGTGCTCTCAGAGCAGCCTGAATCTCAACGATGCTTCTCAGATCGCAATTCACCTGAGTCAGCTCGTAGATGCCGCCGTACGCTGGGTGCGAATGTGCATCGATGAACCCAGGCGCTACCGTCATGCCCTCAGCGTCGATCACCTGCGTGTTCCGAGTGGCGAGGTTCCTTATGTCATCCGTGCTACCCACCGCGATGAATCGGTTTCCCTTCACCGCAAAAGCCTCAGCCATCGGTAGGGCCGCGTCCACCGTGTACACGCGACCGTTGGTGAGGATCAGGTCGGGACCCGCGTCAGTCTCACGTTGAGTCTGCGGTCGACTACCACCGGCCGGACCATTCAATCCAACGCCCAGGGCTGCAGCCATCGCGGCACTGGATTCGAGGAACTCCCTGCGGGTGTGTTTTGCCATTGGACCCTCCCTATTGAACTCCTTCTTGGTCGGCAGGCAGGGGCTCGTCCCTACACGCGCTGCAGTTCGCACGATACCGCGACCATACCATCTTCCGTTCGCTGCTCACTGACGCGCGCTACGGGACGAGCCCCTGCCTGCCCAGTCACACTGAGCTCCGCACTTCCTCCAGGTCCGCCGCAGCTCCCTCCGGCGGCTTGGTTAGCAAGCTCACCCCTATGGTCACGGCAAAGCCCACAAAGAAACCGGGCAGCATCTCGTACAGATCGTAGAGCCGTTCCTTGAACAGCAGCACCCACAGCACTGCCGCCAGGAAACCAGCAATCATTCCCGAAATCGCCCCAGCTTTCGTGGTACCGCTCCAGAAGATCGAACACAGCACAACCGGAGCGAACGCCGAGGCTAATCCCGACCACGCGAACAGCACGAACCAGAACACCACGCGCACCTCTGGCAGCGCGAGCGCTAACGCACCGATGCCGATAACGGCGGTAGTCAATCTGCCGAGGGTGGCCAGTCGACGCTCGGATAGGTCAGGCCGGAACACTTTCTGGATCACGTCGCGCACAACGGCCGATGAGGCCAAGATCAGCAACGAGTCAACAGTCGACATGATCGCAGCGAGTACTATCACCAGGAAAACGCCCGTGAAGATCGCGGGAAACAACTCGGCACTCATTGTGGGCAGGATTGTCTCGGGGTCAGCCAGACCGCCAAACATCACTCGACCGGCCATGCCTGCGAAGATTGCACCGACATCGAACACGACGATGCAGAGAACAGCTATGACGCTGCCCTGCACTATCTCCTGTGGGCGCCGCGCCGAGATGAAGCGTGTTAATAGTTGTGGCGCTCCCAAAAAGGCCAGTCCTATGCCGATGAACCCGAGTGCACTGGCAAGCCCGGCGGCGGACAGACCAAAGGATCCCATGGGCTTGAGCAGATCCGGATCGATAGCGTCGAGCTGCTGCATCACGGCGGACCATCCCCCGGCAGCAGCGATGCCAACGATTGGTAGTACCAGCAAGCCGATGAACATCAGCACACCGTGCAACAAGTCGTTGTATGCCACCGCCTTGAATCCGCCCACCACTGTGTAGAACAGGATGAACACCACTCCCATCAACACGCCGGCCTCGTAGCTGACACCCAGAAACGACCCGAATGCCTTGCCCGACGCGGTGAGTTGGGCAGCGATGTACGCGGTCACCATCGTGAGGACGATGACGACACTCACCAGCCTGATGACGTGCCTCGTGTCGCGGAATCGCGATTCCAGGTAGTCAGGAACCGTTATGGAATCGTAGCGGTCGGTGTAATGCTTGAATCGCAGCCCCACGAACACCCATGCCAGCGCAACGCCTAGCACCTCACCCATTACGACCCAAAGGGCATGGACACCAATCACGTAGCCCATGCCCGTGAGTCCCAACAGCAACCAGGCGCTCTCTCCCGTCGCGTTTGAGCTGAACGCGATGACCCACGAGGGAAGCTTCTTACCTGCCACGTAGTATCCAGCGATGCTGCCGGATTCGCGGCTAGCCCAAAACCCGATCACTATGAGGACTATGCCGTACATCACGAGCACGGCTACCACGGGGGCGCTCGTCAAATCATTGCCTTCTCGCTGTGCGCCGCTTGAGGTAAAACACCGTGACCAGCACGAGACCGGGAACGACTGCTAGGAGCAGCAGCAACCATGCAGTCCACGGGAGTCCGAGTATCACGCTCCGTCCTCAGTTCGCGCCTTCAGTTGTGCGGCAGGCCCTTGTCAGGCGCTCCAAGCCGTCCGCTACCTCGGCCTCCGTTATCAGCATGGAGGGCCCGATGCGGATCACGTTGCCGTACAGACCTCCGATCCCTATCAACAGACCTTCGTCCTTCGCCGCCTCAAGCAGCACCTTGGCACGCTGAGGGCTGGGCTCCTTGCTTTCTCTGTCCTCGACCAGCTCCATTGCCTGCATCAATCCCATGCCCCTGACATCACCGATCCACTCATGGTCCCGGGACAGCGACTCGAGCCCCGCACGGAGTTGCGCTCCTCGCGCGGCGGAACGACCCGGTGTGTCCTCCTCGGCCATTACCTCGAGCGTGGCTTCCATAGCGGCCATGCAGACCGCGTTGCCCCCGTAAGTCGAGATCGTCTTGGCGGTCCATGCTTCCGCGATCTCCGGTCTCGTAATGGTTGCGCCTACCGGGAGTCCATTGGCAATGCCTTTGGCCATCACCATGATGTCAGGTTCGACTCCCCAATGCTCGATCCCGAACCACTTCTCTCCGGTCCGACCGAAGCCGGCCTGCACCTCATCACAGATGAACAACCCGCCGTGGCTCCTGACGATCTCGACCATGCGCTGGAAGTAGCCCGGCGGCGGAACCACGTAACCGGCCACCCCCTGAATCGTCTCCGCCATAAACGCAGCCGGTTTTCCATTTGTGATGGTGCGTATTGCCTGCTCCAAGTCATCCGCCAGGAAATCGACAAACTGTGCGTCGCTCAGTCCTTGCACGGGAAAGCGATAGCGATCGGGCGACGAAACATGCTTTATGCCCGGCAAATTGCTGGACAACGGCCGCCACGTTGCGTGCGCGGTGAGGTTGGTGGCCAAGAAGCTCCGGCCCGCGTAGGCCTGTCGCAGCGCGATGACCTCGCTTCGTCCCGTGTACATACACGCCAACATCACCGCGGTCTCCACCGCTTCAGTGCCGCTATTTGTGAAGAACGACTGGTTGAGCTTGCCAGGCGCCAACTCAGCCAGTTGCTTGGCAGCTTTCACCTGGGGTTCGTTCAGATACAAAGTGGAGGTGTGTCCGAGCCTGCTGATCTGATCGCGTACCCGATCGACCACGGTGGGATGACAGTGACCCAGTGAGGTAGTCAGAATGCCGCTAAACAGATCGAGATACTCTCGGCCCTCTGAATCGACTACGGTCACACCTTCGCCGCCCACCAACACCAATGGCTCGTCGTACAGCGGTGGTGCACAGGGAAACAAGTACTGCGCTTTGTCGGCCTTGACCTGCTCCGAATCGACACCCATTCCCGTTGAATGCGGTACGCTCATAATCGCCACCTCGAAATCACGA
>JBDHHP010000279.1:0-4664 GCA_039589275.1 Gemmatimonadota bacterium
CGCACCGAAAGCTCCGCCGACTATTGATCCGATCAACGCGCCCTGCCCGGCATTGGACTTCAAACCGCGACTTCGCTTGAATGTCGTGATGGACGTGAGGGGAACGCTCACCGAGCTTTGCTCGTTGCCTGGTTTGATGACGATGTCCCCACCGTCGTATCCCGAAACAGTACCGATGAGACCTCGATACCCTTCGCTTGGTGCCGAGATGCGCACCCGAGCGCCAGCATGAATTGTCGGTTGTCGTTGCGCTGATAGGCCGTCAAGGGACACCAGCGCGCTTAGTGCCAATAGCAACGGGGCCGCTCGCATGGTTCACTCCTCTTGACGACAAAGCCAACCTGTCAACAGTGCGTCAAAGAATCGTCAAGTGGATGACCATCTAATGACATAGGTGGCCTCGTCCCCGTGCGGGCTTCTTACTGCGGCGGGCCGAACCTAAAGGGCCCCCGACATCTTGTTCCGTACACCTCCGAATGACCCATCAAAGGGGATGAGACCTGTCGGGGCGTAAACGGGTTACGGCACAGGTCAGTAAGCTGCCAGATGGCAGTTAGACACAGCCGACTTGGGAGGGTCACAGGACCCATCGACGGACTACTGCCACCTGACTGCCCCCTGCCCGGCAGCCGCACCGATACGCTCGGTGCTCAACCACCGGCGGTCTTGTATGCCTTGCAACTACTCCGGCTCTCTCGGCTCGTCAGGTGGACCAGCGCTTGAGGGCGACCGACCAACCTAGGAAGTGACACCACTGCCAATTTCGCACCATGTTTCACAAGCATGCACTGCTTTTCACAAGTACTTGTTTTTGGGCTCAATAGATAAGCAGAAAACACCCGCAACCCCCGCAAGCGCTGATCTGGCCGAGTCAGACCACAACCCGTAGCTTAGGGCAGTCGCCAATCGGGAGCCGTCCCCAATGGCGGACGTGTCTCGTCTACCCACCTCGTGCGAGCGTACTCTCATTCCACTTGCTAGACGCCCCCAGTACCAAGGGCGATACTTGGGATAGATGAAGGCAAAACCCCCATCTAGGAGACCTTCCCATGAAGACCTCTTTCCCACTCTCTATCGCAGCTTGTACGATGCTCGCCTTCAGTGTGGCGATGTCCACGGGCGCCGCCGCGCAGGACTACGTGTTGTACGAGACTCAGTACGTGAAGGTGCTCCCCGGACACGCCTCGGCGATGAACGAAGCGATGGCCGCACACAACCAGGCGTTCCATGCCGAGGGACCGTACACGGCGCAGGTGTATTTCATCATCAACGGACCGCGCGCCGGGCAGCTGTCCTGGGTCATGGGTCCGACCACCTGGACGGCAATGGACAGTCGGCCGGCCGGTGAGCCTCACGACCCAGACTGGACGGACAACATCCTCGCGCACGGCGAGGCTGGACTTACCGAGTACTGGATCCTCAACCCGGATCTCTCGTACACGCCGGAGACCCCGCCGGAGGCCCCTCAGAACCTGCTGATGGTGCGGTTCTTCGAGGTCGCCGACAACGCGCTGTTCGTGAAGGTCCAGCGCCAGATCAAGGAGGTGCGGGCGACGATGAAAATCCCCCGTGCGCGCACGATGTACCGGAAGCAATTCATGAGCCGCGACGGGCGTGACTGGGCGATCGTCGTGCCATACACCGGCTGGGCTGAGCTGGACGAGGATGGCCCCAGCAACTTCCAGGAGGCGTTCGTCGAGACGCATGGGCAGGCGGCGTGGAGCACGTTCCAGGAGGAGTTCGCCGCCGCGGTGGTCAGCAGAGCTGACGAGTGGCGACAGCTCGTCCCCGAGCTCGGTGGTGCGCCGATCAACCAGTAGCGCCCGATCGAGTTGCAGAGAGTGGACCGCCTCAGAGCCGCACTAGCCGACCGCTATCGAATCGAGCGCGAACTCGGTAGCGGTGGGATGGCAACGGTCTATCTGGCCGAGGACGTGAAGCACCGCCGCAAGGTGGCGGTGAAGGTCCTGCGTCCCGAACTCGCCGCCGTGCTTGGCGCTGATCGGTTCCACCGAGAGATCGAGATCGCTGCCAACCTCACGCATCCTCACATCCTTCCACTGCACGACTCTGGTGATGCTGACGGCTTCTTCTACTACGTCATGCCGCACATCGATGGCGAGTCCCTGCGCGACAGACTCGCACGTGAACATGCATTACCGATTGCCGATGCGGTTCGCATCATACGCGATGTGGCTGATGCTCTCGCCAAGGCTCACTCTCAGGGAGTGATCCACCGCGACATAAAGCCAGACAACGTGATGTTGTCGGATCGACATGCACTAGTCACCGACTTCGGAGTTGCCAAGGCTGTTAGCGAGGCTACGGGCATGCAGCAGCTGACGACTGCTGGAGTTGCCGTGGGAACACCGACGTACATGGCCCCCGAACAGATCGCCGCCGACCCTGACGCAGATCACCGCGCCGACATCTATGCGCTCGGTGTAATGGCGTACGAGTTGATTACTGGACGCCCACCCTTTACCAACCAGACGCCGCAGGCCCTGCTCGCCGCACACTTGACGGTGGATCCCGAGTCGATTGGCACCGTGCGGCCGGACACGCCCGCGTCCCTCGCCGCGACTGTCATGCGGTGCCTCGAGAAGCAGCCGGACCACAGGTGGCAGCGCGCAGAGGATATCGTTAGGGCGTTGGATACTATTGCGACACCGGAGAGCGGGACCGTGGCTGGCGCAGCAATCCCACGGCCGCGCGGGCGTGCGCGCCGGGGGCGATGGATTGCAGCAACGATGGTCGCCACCGCGGTCGCGGTAACCGCGTGGATGGGCATACAGTGGAGTCGCGCTGCGGGCAGCCCCCGCGTTCTCGCAGTAGTGCCCCTGACAGCGATTGGCGACAGCGTTACCACGCGCGCCTTCGGTGACGGGCTGGTGGAGATTCTCGCGAGCCGTCTGACGGAACTCACCCGTGGCGTGGAGCCACCTCTGTGGGTGATCCCGCCCGGTGAGATCAGGGAGCTAGCGATCACGTCGGCTGCCAAAGCCCGGGCCGAACTGAATGCCACTCTCGCGTTCACTGGTAGCCTGCAGCAGGCTGGCTCGGATCTTCGTCTCACGCTCAATTTGGTGGACGCGGCATCGCTGCGTCAGGTGCGCTCTGCGCAGATCGTGGCGCCCCCCGGTGACGTGGCTACGTGGGAGGAGGGGGCGGTCTCGCAGGCACTGGTCATGCTTGACGTAACGCCGACACAGAGCGGGGTACCCAAGGGTCCGGACGCTCGGCGTAGAGTACCGGTGGCCCGCGCCTACGAGTTGTATGTTCGTGGACGTGGCACGCTGACCCGGAGCGATCGCACCCGCGCAGATGTGACGAAGGCAATTGAGCTGTTCGAGCAGGCGGTCGCAGCGGATTCGCAATACGCTCTGGCGCTGGCAGGGTTGGGCGAGGCTTACTGGCTTCAGTACGACATCGTACGCGATACCACGTGGGTGAGCCAAGCTATTGCGACCAGCCGACGGGCGCTGGCGCTCGACGACTCCCTCCCTGACGTATGGGCGACACTCGCACTCATCGCCAGCGGCATGGGGCAGTCAGAGGAGGCGCTGTCTAACGCGCAACGCGCACTAGTGCTCGATCCGTACCATGTGGCAGCCCAGCTTCGTATGGGGGCAGCGTACCAGCAGCTCAGGCGTTACGACGATGCGGAGCGGGTGTACGCGTCGCTTGTCGAACAGCAGCCGTACTACTGGCGCACCTACAGCACGTTCGCGTTCCTGCGGTATGTTCAGGGGCGGTATCTCGAGTCGGCGGAACTCTACAGCCGCGCAGGCGCGCTTGCGCCCGGCAACGCCACTGTGTACCGGAATGCCGGAGCGATCTACTTCATCCTCGACCAATGGGACGAGGCGAGGGCGATGCTGGAGCGTTCAATCGCGACCGAGCCAACTTCGAGCGCTCTGTCGAACCTCGGCACCCTGGAGTATTTCGAGGGGCAGTTCGCCGCTGCTGCCGGGCGCTACCGGGAGGCCATCGCGCTGACGGAGCAGGACCCACTGTTGTGGCGCAACCTGGGTGATGCCTACCGACAAATGCCGGGACGTTCAGACGGCGCGCGCCAGGCCTTCGAACGCTGCGTCAAGATCGCGCTTGCAGAGCTGCAGGTGAATCCCAACGACGACTTTACCCTGTCGAACCTGGCGTTCGCTTACGCAGTGCTTGGGCAGTGGGCCGAGGCGCGTCGAATCTCGGACCGTCTGGCTCGCGCCGTTGGGGACGACGCGGATCTCATGTTCTCATTGGCCCAGATCTCCGAGGAGCTCGGCGACCGCGAACAGGCGGTCACATGGCTGGTGGGGGCAGTACAGGGTGGCTACTCACTGCGCAGTGCAGTCAGCGAACCGCAGCTTGCCGCAGTGCGAATGGATCCGGCGTTTCAGGAAGCCCGCCGGGCGCCGGAGGCGCGCCCGGACTGATCTGCGTCGATGGGTATGCCGGCCGAAGGGGTAGCGGCAGCGTCGTTGGTCTAGCCATAGGGGCCGGTTCGCCGGCCCTTTGTCGTGGTCAACACATAGCGCCAACCGCTATATTCAATGTGGAGGCTCATGGTGGACGGCTCCTAGACGCCTCCAGCCCCGAGCGGCATGGGATCTCTTTGCGACTCACAGGATACACTCCTCGCGAATCGAGTCCCTCGCTCGGGGTTC
>JBDHHP010000280.1:0-4654 GCA_039589275.1 Gemmatimonadota bacterium
GCAACAACCACACCAGCGTGGACTGGATGCTAATCCACTCTTTCCCAATGAGTTAGGAGCAGCCTGGGTCTCTGATCACGTCCGCTCATGGGGACACTCGTTGTCCTACAAGCCGTTGGTGGCAGCGCATACAACGCCCCGAGCGCCGCGAGACGTTCGGGGCCCCCGACTACCCGATTCGCAGAGCTATCGGTTGAAGGCCGTTCCGGTGTAGGGGAAGGGGTACCATCCCGGCCCCCACTTCATGTGGAACATGACTCCGTCAAGACCACCCGACCCCCGAGCATTCATAGTTCCATCACACGAAGGGCCAAGCTCTGAGAAGGCCGAGCAAGAAAGCTCGGCCTTCTCATTCTGGAGTCACACGGTGCAGGGACACAGACAGCAACGTCTCTCCTCGTCCCGCAAAAGCGTGGGCCCCGTTCTACAAAGGCTTGACCGCTGTCTATCAGTCGCGGTGCTCGTATGCCCCGATATCGAAACCCGATCCCACCGGTCGGAACGCGCCCAGGAAATCCGCCGTAGGGGCCAAGATCGAGTTCAATGACGCACGGCCAGCGTCGATGGCAGGTGATCCTGCCTTGAGGTGATAGTTATGAGAGCCCGAGTTCACGAACAGGTCAGACGCTGTAGCCGTAACGGAGTTGATGCCGTGGCCGGCACTGCGCCATGCAGAGAGCGAAATGGTGCTGGATTCCTCGTTGAGCGAGAACGAGTTGGTGACGACGTTGTTGTCGCTCTCGAAATTCGACATGCCAACCACCAGGCTCCCGCTACTGCCGAGTAGCACATTGTTGAAGAAGGTGTGCCCGCCTTCGTCGTTGCTGCATTTCATCGCCCAACCGCTACCGGTACCACTGATGAGCGTGTTGTTGATGATCTTGAGATCCTTGGGACCCTCCGCTCCGTCTATCGCATAGGCGCGAATGGCATGACGGCCGTTGTTGTACAGGATGTTGTTCTGGACGGTCGAGTTCTGAACACCATCGAAGTTCAGGCCATTGTACGGCGTATCGTGAATCAAGTTCTTCTCTATCAGTATGCCGCTCACGATACCATCGCCGCCCACCCCCAGATCGCCGTTCACGTGGATGCCCTGGGCGTCACTACCGGAAACCTGGTATATGGTGTTGCCTCGGATTATCGTGTTGTCGCTCCCTGCGTTGGCCAGGTACATACCGTGTGACTTGTCCTGATTTCGGACGCCGGTTCGGGTGATCGTGTTGTTCTCCACCAACCCGTTGCCGTATTGCGACAGGTAGAAACCCTCCCTGCCGGCATCGGTGCAGGTGTTACCCCTAATCACGTTTCCCCTCATCGGCGACGTCGGACTGGCTCCACGCGCAGCTATGCAACGAATGTCAGGATCCTGGATTGTGAATCCTTCGATTGTGATATAGTCAACATCCTGGAGTCGAATTCCGTCCCCGGTGGGACCTGGGCTGGCGATGACCACGTTCGAGCCGTTAGCCAGGAAAACGATATGTGTTCCTGACGTACCTGAACGGCTAATCGTCAATCCGCGGTAGCTGCCGTCGTGAACGAGGACGGTGTCCCCCGGACCCGCATCGCTGGCGGCGGCCGCGATCGTCGCGTATTCCTGGGTCGCCCCCGCAGTGTCATCAACGCAGAGCGTTGTGGCCGACGAGCAGCTGGCAGAAGCTCCTTGTGTGGTCGCGTTCGCACTGGCCGAGTGAGCGCTGATGTTCCCCGCCGCATCGTATGCCTGGACGGTGTACGTGTATGTGGTGGAAGGCGAAAGCCCGGTATCCGAGTGTGAGGTGCCGGATGTGCTGTCGGATAGCGTGCCGTTCCTGAAGATACGGTAGCCAACCACGCCCACGTTGTCCGTGGAGGCATTCCAAGTCAAATCGATCTGCGATGAGGAGACTGCGGTTGCCGCCAGGCCGGTTGGCACCGTAGGAGCCTCGGTATCAGCGGCCCCTCGCGTGGTCGCGCTCGCACTCGCCGACGCGCCGCTGGTATTCCCGGCAGCGTCGTAGGCTCGCACGCTGTACGTATATGTGGTGGAGGGCGAAAGCCCGGTATCCGAGTGTGAGGTGCCGGATGTGCTGTCGGATAGCGTGCCGTTCCTGAAGATACGGTAGCCAACCACGCCCACGTTGTCCGTGGAAGCGTTCCAGGTCAAATCGATCTGCGATGAGGAGACCGCAGTGGCTGCCAGGCCGGTCGGCACCGTAGGAGCCTCGGTATCAGCGGCCCCTTGCGTGGTCGCACTCGCGTTGGCCGAGTGAGCGCTGATGTTCCCTGCCGCATCGTAGGCCTGGACAGTATACGAGTACTCCGTCCCTGAACGCAGCGCCGTGTCCGAGAACGTTGTGTCGGATACGTTGTCGATTTGACTGGCATCTCTGAAGATCAAATATCCTGCGACACCCATGTTGTCCGTCGAGGCATTCCAGGTAAGATCGATCTGTGACGAGGAGACCGCTGTAGCCGCCAGACCGGTCGGCACCGTCGGAGCCACACTATCGATACCCACGCCTGGCATTGTAGCGGTGGCGTCGAATGATATGGGAGAGCCAACCACGTTCGGCACGCTGGCGCGGACTGTCTGTGTCCCGATGGTGGTGCCGAGTGTCCAAGTCACCGATGAGTAACCGTCGGAGTTAGTGGTGTTTGCGGAAGCTGACAGAGATCCGCGGCCATACCTCACGTCCCACGTCACGACGACCCCCTGCAAGCCAACACCATCCGTATCAGCTAGCCGGACAACCAGTGCCTCCGGCAACTCTGTCCCTACCGCGGCCACCTGATTGTCACCCGACTGTATGGATAGGACTGTATCCACCAACAACGGAGTGGTCACTACCACGTCGGCCGTACTTGACTCACCCTCGCAAGTTGCAGTCACCGTCGCTGCACCCACAGCCCGTGAGGTAACCAGTCCAACCGTATCCACTACGGCAACGGCCACGTCCGACGACACCCATGTCACCGGTCGATCTGGCAACTCGCTACCGGTCGAATCCAAAACTGTCACACCCAACTTCACAGTCTGCCCTACTTCAAGAGACACGCTGGACGGCTCAACCCGAACCGCCGCAACCGGGATGTCGATCACATCCACGTCAGCCGAATCAACCAGCCTGCCTGAATCCGCTCTAGCATGTACCTTGAAGCGACCGGGCCTAGCCGACCTGAATCGCCCTAGACCCTTCCCTTTCTTCTCAACTTGGGCAGAGTTGCTAACACTCCATTCAACCGAGACTTCGGTCGTATCACCAGCCGCGGTGACACCATGCGCCCGAAAATCCACAGAGTCGTTCACAACAACGGTCGCAGAAGCTGGAGAGACCTCCAATGCGACTATCTCAGAGGCCTCATCGTACGTGTCACTCGGTCCTGCGAAATCGCTTCCCACACAGGAAAGGGTGGCAACTGACAGACTCATCAACCATGCTCGACAAATAGCCAAGCGAACCGACAACTTGTGCTTGAAGGGCACGACTCCACCTCCAGGGAATTTGGTGTACCGAAACGAACGGGGCCGCCAGCGATGTTATTCGCTGGCGGCCCGGCTGACGTGGCGGAAGTCAGGTCCACCGTAGTCCCGTAGCTCTGCGCCTCCGCCTTTCGGCGGATTTGCTCTGAGACAGCTTCGATGCCGCTGGCACGGCACCCTACAGCATCCTACTTCGAGAACCTGCACAACACAGTGACCCGAATCACTCCAAAGATGTGCCGCAAAGCGCATGCTATTCGTGAGCCTTGATCTGGTCGAGCCGGCCCCCTGGCCATGGGCGAGACCCGCCTTATTCAGGAGCTGTCCGCAGCACCTCCGTCTAGAGATAGTTGACGGTGGTCTCCTCCGTCGGTGCTCCAACGGGCTCGTCGTCGGTGGGCGTCCTACTGTGGCGTCTACTGCGGCGTCGGCATTGTCAACTTAATGCAGATCGCCGTGAACTAGGGAAATCGTCGTCGGCGTTTGGGGTGTGAGTATCAGACGCCCGTTACTTCAAGCCATAGGTGGAAGGACCGGCTGCGCAACAGCCGGTAGTGTGCTGACCGCAGTAGATGCCGCCCCAGCCTGAAGAGGTTCTGAACGACCCCGTGAACCGACAGAAATCGCTGCGCTTGTCCAGCTGATTTGAACCTTCGCATCAAACGCTCTCGTTGTCGGGTTGGTTGATGCGACACTTCAGCCCGATTGTTGGCATACTGTCGCGTGTCGTGGGCCACGGAAGGCATGACACGCCTGTGCGCTGTCGCGTAGCTCCTCAACTTGTCTGTCACCAGCTGCCACGGTTCGCTTCCTTGCCCCTTCAGGAGCTTGCGAAAGAACCGTTTGGCCGCGTGGGCATTTCGATGCTTCTGAACGAGGATGTCGATCACATCTCCATCCTGGTCGACAGCCCGCCAGAGATAGTGGCGCTTGCCTTGTATGTTCACGAAGAGTTCATCCAAGTGCCAGACGTCTCCCTTGCGACCATGCCTACGTCGGAGGTCCCGAGCGTACCCGACTCCGAACTTCTTACACCACTGCCGGACCGTTTCGTGGGAGACGATGACTCCCCGCTCTGCCAAGAGCTCCTCAACATCTCGGAAGCTCAGACAGAATCGATGATACAGCCAGACCCCGTGACTGATGATCTGGGCAGGAAACCGGTATCTGTGGTAGCGACTCACTCTG
>JBDHHP010000281.1:0-4649 GCA_039589275.1 Gemmatimonadota bacterium
GAGCTGAGTGACAGCGACCTGCCAGGAGCGATTGCGGATCTCAGGCAGCGGATGGCCGCAGAGCCGGATGACGACTACTTCTTGGCGCGCATCCCGTTTGCCTACTTGCGGCCAGAGGACGCAGTGGGCTTCGTGAGCACGGATCTCGGTGGCGATTACCAGGCTGAGATCGTCGTGACTCTCGAGGACGACCAGGGCGGTCAGTTCCGGGTGCGGCACGCGCTGTTGCCCAAGGAGGTGGAGCGCCTCCACAGACTGTTCCTGGCTGCCAAACTGGACGTTCGGTTTGGGCCCGAACACCGCTATCTAGTCGCGATCAGCGATCGCGATCAGATCATTGGCGGCATCTACTACACTATCGAGGACGGCGCCCGAGCAGCGCATCTCGAGAAGATCGTCGTGGCGGAGCGGTATCGGAGGAAGGGTGTGGCAGACGGACTGATGAACCAGTTCTTCAACCGTTTGCAGGCTTCCGGCGTCAAGGTCGTGACCACCGGGTTCTTCCGACCCGAGTATTTCTATGCCTACGGGTTCCGAATCGAGCGGCGGTATGCGGGGTTGGTGAAGGAGCTTTAGTGGCCCTCGCGGGACCGACTCCCCGGCTTCACCGAGCCGTTTTTCCGGTCCTTGTACTTTTTTTCACAAGCCGTATAATCCGATTGAGAGAAATGACCTGTGCACGCGGTCACTTCACTTCGAGTCCCTACGGAGCCGCCGTGGGTAGCGGCTCTCATGATATCTGATACAATCCTCCGCCCGGAGGACTAGGAGAGGCGAGATGTCGACGCTCAAGGAAACCCTGCTGAAAAAGATCGAGGAACATCGTCCGCGGACCGTTCGTCTCCTCAAGGAGTACGGCGACACCAAGATCAGCGATGTCACCATTGCCCAGGCGATCGGCGGTGCCCGCGGTGTGAGATGCCTGGTCACTGACATCTCCTATCTGGATCCGCACGAGGGCATCCGGTTTAGGGGTAGGACAATCCCGGAAACCTTCAAGGTGCTTCCGAAGGTGCCGGGCTCGACCTACCCGTTCGTTGAGGGGTTCTGGTATTACATGCTCACGAGTGAGATTCCCACCGAGGAACAGACTCTGGAGGTGGTCAAGGACTTCAAGGCTCGTCGGGAATTGCCGCAATACGTGAAGACGATGCTCGAGAACTTACCCCGAGACACGCACCCGATGACCATGTTCTCCGCCGCCATACTGTCGATGCAGCGTGAGTCCGTGTTCGTCAAGCGGTACAACGAAGGCATGAACAAGATGGAGTTCTGGGAGCCGATGTACGAGGATTGCTCCAACCTATTGGCCAAACTCCCCTCCATCGGCGCGTACATCTATCGGTTGAAGTACAAGGACAACAAGCAGATCGATCCCGACATGAACCTGGACTGGGGCGGTAACTTCGCCCATCAGATGGGGATCGGCCCTCCGTACGACAACGTGGCACGGATGTACTTCATCCTTCACTCCGATCACGAGTCGGGCAATGTGTCGGCGCACACTACGCACCTGGTGGCTTCGACGCTGTCCGACGCCTACTACGCACTCTCCGCGGGCATCAACGGCTTGGCCGGCCCGCTCCACGGCCTGGCTAATCAAGAAGTGCTGAGCTGGACCATGAAGTTCTTGGAGAAGTTGGGCAAGGAGGACTACACCGAGGACGACGTCAAGCAGGCGCTGTGGGATACGCTGAATGCCGGTCAGGTGGTGCCGGGATACGGGCACGCCGTGTTGCGTAAGACCGACCCGCGTTACATGGCTCAGCGGGAGTACTGCCTCGAGAACCTGCCGGACTTCCCGCTGTTCAAGCTGATCAGCACTATCTACAAGGTTGCTCCGGGCGTACTGCAGGAGCACGGCAAAGCCAAGAACCCGTGGCCCAATGTCGACGCCCAGTCGGGCGTGATCCAGTGGTACTACGGACTCACCGAATGGGACTTCTATACCGTGCTGTTCGGGATCGGCCGCGCCATCGGTGTCCTGGCCAACATCACCTGGGACCGGGCACTCGGCTACCCGATCGAGCGTCCCAAGTCCCTGACAACGGCGATGCTGGAGGATGCTGCCGGAATCAAATAGGCGGTGACGTAGACGGCTGCCCCAAAGGGGGATCCACTCTGGGTCCCCCTTTCTCCTACCGCCGCTCCGCCCTTCCGATGTTCCGCCGTTCTGCCCCTCCGTCTTACTGCCTCCGACATTCCGCCCTTCCGACGTTCCGACGTTCCGACGTTCCGACCGCCCCTGTTAACTTGTTTCCACCATGCGCGCCGTAGTCATCACACAGCCAGGTGATCCGGACGTTCTAACCGTTCAAGAGATCCCCAATCCGACCCTAGGAACCGGCGAAGTCCTGGTTCGCGTGGCGGCGTTCGGTGTCAATCGTGCTGACCTACTGCAGCGCCGTGGCATGTATCCAGCGCCGCCGGGGTGGCCGCAGGAAGTGCCCGGCCTGGAATACGTCGGGACAGTGGACTCCGTGGGCCCTAGTGTGACGACCCCTGCTGCCGGTGATCGGGT
Organism: Gemmatimonadota bacterium; assembly: GCA_039589275.1. Classification (GTDB taxonomy): domain Bacteria; phylum Gemmatimonadota; class Gemmatimonadetes; order Gemmatimonadales; family GWC2-71-9. The sequence goes on from JBDHHP010000281.1 coordinate 2,522, forward strand.
AATGGGGATTGTCGGTGGGGGAGCGTACGCCGAGCTGCTGACCGTGCCCGCCGAGCACACGGTGCCTGTGCCGAGCCAGATGTCGTTTGCCGAGGCGGCGGCAATACCTGAAGTCTTCATGACGGCGCACGATGCGCTGGAGCGGCTTGGGGTCGTACGGGACGAATGGGTGCTGGTGCATGCGGTTGGAAGCGGAGTCGGGACGGCTGCCGTGCAACTGATCAGGGCAAGAGGGGCTCGCTGCATTGGGACCAGCAGGACCCAAGCCAAGCTGGATAGAGCGAGAGAGTTGGGGTTGGACGCCGGGATCGACACGCGCAGCGAGGAACTGGTCAGCTGCATTCATCGGGTTGTGCCGGAGGGTGTGCACGCCGTTGTTGACCTGCTTGGGGGTCCCCTGTTGTCACCTACGCTGCAGGCGATGCGGCTGCGCGGCAGACTCATCTTGGTGGGGCTCACCGCCGGTCGTCGGGCCGACATCGATCTCAGTCTGATCATACGTCAGCGACTCCGCATCGAGGGAACCGTACTGCGGGCGCGAGCCACAGAGGAGAAGACTGCACTCACCCAGTCGTTCACTCATACTGTGTTGCCACTTTTCGCTGACCGCCAGCTCCGGCCCGTGGTTGATGCTGTTTTTTCTTTCGCAGAGGTTGCAGACGCTCATAGGTACCTTGAATCGAATGAGAACTTTGGTAAGGTCGTGGTGCAGGTTGACTAGTCGGACAGCGACCATGTCATTCACGCTCGTGGCGGCAGCGCTTCTTGTCGGCTGTAGCGGGACTGGTCCTACAGCTTCCGGTAGCGTACCCCCGACAACTCGACAGGTGAATCGGCACCAAAGGGCGCCCGGTCTGGCCGACACTGTCGCTCTGTTCATTGGTGCCGCTGACGTTGCCGAGTGCAATAGCGACGGCGACGAGGCTACTGCTCATCTCATCGACAGCCTACTCGCGGATGCGACTGTGCCTGCCACCGTGTTTGTCGCTGGTGACCTAGCGTATCCACGGGGCACGTATGGCGATTTCGCCCGCTGCTACGATCCGTCGTGGGGTCGGTTCAAGAGCATCACTCGGCCTGTTCCAGGAAACCACGAGTATAAGAACGGTTTCCTGTGGTTTCTGTTCGGCGGCCATGCCAATCCGTACTTCGAGTACTTCGACGCGTATCCTGGGCAGGCCGGAGATCCGGGAGATGGCTGGTACCACTACGTGCTGGGCAGGTGGGATATCTACGCATTGAACACCGGTGAGAACAGCAAGCTGCCGCGCGGATCAAGGCAGTGGGCGTGGCTCGAAGAGGAACTCGGGGCCAATGAAGGCAACTGCTCTCTGGCCTACCTGCACCACCCGCGATTCACCAACGGCAAGCACGCGGACAATGAGAGCCTGGGCGAAGTGTGGGAGCTATTGGCGGAACATGGTACAGACCTCTGGCTATCCGGCCACGATCACAATTACCAGCGGTACCATCCTCAGACCAGCACTGGTCAGCGAGATTCAACCGGAATCCGCCAGTTCATCGTCGGGATGGGGGGCGCCAACCTGTACGAACACGTCAGGGAGACAAGAGGACAACTCGACCGACGCCTGAGCGGTCATCACGGGGTGCTCAAGCTTACGCTTCGGTCTGATCGATACGATTGGGAGTTGATACTGCGTGACGGCACGGTTTGGGATCGTGGCACCAGCCCGTGTCAGAATCCCCGATCTGGCTTGGCACCGCGATGACAGGCACAATCTCCAAGTATGAGGTATGAGTGAATCCAGATGAATTGACCTCGGAAGAGTCGGGGCGGTTCCCATCGTCAGACGATCTCAAGGTGGCGAGGATCGGGCCGTGCGCAGTGCTTTCGCCGCTCGTCGGAACCGGAGCGCCGTTTGCTGGAGAAGACAGACGGATTCTACTCTGCTCCGACACGAAGGAACTCGAGCCATTCAGTCGAATGAACGATGTAGTTCCTTCGTTCGAGGCAGCCGGCCCGCGTGAACGGATCTACTTCGAGCCATCCGAGCTCACGGTCGGTATCGTGACCTGCGGAGGATTGTGTCCGGGTCTAAACGACGTTATTCGGGCGCTTGTGTTGACTTTGACGTACGCGTACAGGGTGAAGCGAATCGTGGGGTTC
>JBDHHP010000282.1:0-4645 GCA_039589275.1 Gemmatimonadota bacterium
TCATGGAATGCCGATTCCCTTCGAGAGATCATGTGGTGGTAGACGATGTCGACGTAGTCCATTTGCAGGTTTTGCAGTACCGCATCGAGTTGCCTGGTGAATTCAGCCTCTGTAGCCGCGCTTCTGTAGAGACCCGTTGTGTAGTCTTGGGGAAGGTGGATTTTTGTGCCATAGACGAACGAATCTCGTGGCCGTCCCCTCATCACTTCTCCGATCATCTCCTCGTTGTGCATCTGCTGCGGTTGGGCGGCAGTGGAGTCGAAGTGAGTGATTCCTTCGTCGATTGCCGCGTGGATCAGTTCGGGGGTGCCGGCAGAGAGTATTCCCATTCCGATAACAGGGACTCTCATGCCGGTATTCCCAAGGGTGCGGTAGACGAGCATTCGCTCGCGTTGATTGCCTCCTTGGAGAAGCTCTGATGATGGAAGACAAACCATACTGGCCATCCCCGCAGCCGAAGTTTTCATGAAGTGTCTTCTTGTGACAGTTCTTCTTTCCACTACGCCCCCCGTGTTGGAACCAATGGAAACACACTTCTTGTCGGGGTCGCCCTAGCTCGTAAGCAAGAGCGCCCACGGCGTAGATGTCGGCCCGGTGGTCTATGTGCTTGTCGGCGGCGGCCTGTTCCGGCGACATGTACGCTGGTGTGCCGAGAGCTACACCCTCGGTGGTGAGCTTGTGAGCACCTGTGGCTTCGCTCACGGCCTTGGCGACACCGAAGTCGGTCACCAATGCGTGATGCTTGGTGAGCAGCACGTTGTCCGGCTTGATGTCGCGGTGGACCACACCGTGCTCGTGGGCATCGGACAAGGCGTCAACGACATCACGCAGGATGCGGACGGCCTCCGCAATCGGCAGTTCACCTTCGTGAGCCAACTTTTCTCGCAGCGATTGCCCTTCCTCGTAGGGCATGACGTAGTACAGGAACCCGTCAGCATGGCCCGAATCGTAGAGAGGAAGAATGTGGGGATGGTGCAGATTCGCTGCGATCTTGATCTCTTGGTGGAACCGCTCGGGGCCCAATGCCGCTGCCAACTCGGGACGTAGGACTTTGACGGCTACCTGGCGCTCGTGCTTGAGGTCCTGAGCAAGGTAGACCGTAGCCATCCCACCACTACCGAGTTCGCGCTCGATGGTGTAGCGGTCGGATAATGCGGCTTTGAGACGTTCCAACACGTCAGCCATGGGGACGGCTCCCGATTGGCGACTAGGCCAAGGTAAGGTTTGGGGGGTGGAGGGGCCAGATTGGCCATCGGCGGTGACGGTCAGGTGACGCCACCGAGCTGGCTATTGACTAACAGCCGTGGCATTCCGCTCCCGCAACCGCTATCTGGCGTCCCCTGGTGAGTCGGGGGCTTCAGCGCCGGCGCCTATTGCTCCAAGGTCCATCACCCACAAATCACTTTCGTGGAATCCTACGGTGAAGAAGAACCTGGTACCGTCGGTTCCGAACTCGTTTCTGCGCGATTGGAATCCGGGATCATTGAAAGTGACCAGCAGCTGCGGCGTTCCACCAGCTAGCGGAACCGACCAGAAGCTCGAGCGGCGCTCTGCGTCGAACGCCTTATAGTAGATGTGCGTGCCATCCGTTGACCAGGCCACCGCCCACGGCGCAGGCGCGTTCGGCTCACTGGGTAATCCAGCTACAGCAAACGGTTCTCCGCCATCGGCAGATACCACTCGTACCACCTCATCATCGATGTAGGCGATATCCCTTCCATCTGGTGACCAACTTGCATTGAAGCCGCCGTCGACTGTTAGTTGGCGCGGAGTGCCCCAGATATCCGAGGCCTGCTCGCGCGATACGACGAACAACTCCGAACGACCCGTCACGTCTGAGTGGAACACTATGCTCCGTGCATCCGGAGACCATTGCGGTGCACGATTGTGGCCGGAGGTGGTGGTAACCGGATTCTGGTTGGAGCCATCAGCATCCATGGTCCAGATATCCCGCTTCCCCGAACGAAACGAGTAGAACGCGATCTCAGACCCATCACGAGTCCACGCCGGGTAGAAGTCGTCTCGCGGGTCGGTCGTCAGTTGCTCCGGTTCGCCGCCTCCAAGCCGCAGCCGGTAAATGTCTTGGGTCCCGCTGACGTCCGAGTCGTACGCCAACCAGTGCCCGTCAGGAGTGATCGAGATCCCCTCGATGGACTGATTGTCGTCGGTAACGGGTTGCGCAGAGGAAGCCGACACTGGACCCTGATCCGGGATGGCGATCGACCAGATGTTCGCGTTCATGTCCAACACCGAGTATGACAAGAACGTCGCATCCCAAGCGATGCTAACCGTGTGTGCGTTGAGCCCGGTGGTGAGACGCCGGCGCGTGCCCTCCGACCTTCCGGCATCGTCCAACTCGAGTTGGTGGATGTCTCGACTCCCATCGTGGTTCGAGACGAAGACGAGTGACTTCCCGTCCGGAGTCCATACAGGACTCATGTGGAGAAACGTGGTCTCCGTGACCTGCACTGCGCTGCTGTCCGCCGGGGAGACGACCCACAGCGAGCTCGGTGCTATGTTGCCCAAGACAAAAGTCCCAAAGACGAAAGTAGGATTGCCCGAGACGAAAGCAATCCTCGATCCATCGGGCGACCAACTCGGCGAATGCCCGTCGATCATCTCTACGAGTAACCGACTTTCACCGCCGTCAACAGGTATAGTGTAGATGCTGCCACGCATCCCATAGACGAGTTGCTTGCCGTCAGGCGACCAGGACGCGCCAAATATCTCATGCTCAGCGCCTGCGGTCTGCACTACCATTCTGGAGGGTCCCCCCGAAGTCGGCACGATCCGCACCTCGCTGCGGCCGGAATCAGTCGCGATGAAGGCGATTTGGCTCCCGTCCGGCGACCAGCGCGGCCAGCGGTGGTGCCCTGATACATCCGCCGTTAGTGCAATATTCCTCCCACCCGTCACCTGCTTCGCGTGGAGCTTCATATGTCCCAGTGGGCCGGAGGCAAAGGCTATCATGTCCCCGCCGGGCGAGACCGCGGGATCCAACTCCAGCCCCTCCGCATGAGTCACGCGTCGGGTCTGTCCAACCGTCATCATCTGTGCGCCGTTGTCACGCGTCAGCGTGAGAGCAGCCACTGCAGCCAATACGGCGAACATCGCTGCTCCGGCAATGCGCAGCAATCGTGCACTCCTACCAGCAGCCGCGCGTGCCGCTCCTCTGAGCTCTGCGCTAAACTCCTCGGCACTTGAGATGCGCTGATCCGGCGCTTTCGCCAGAGCTCTTTGCACAACGCGATCGACGCCCTCTGGTACCGTCTTTCTGAGGGCCCGTACGCCGGCAGGCGTGTCGCCAGTTACTTTCGCGAGGACATCATGGACACTCTTGCCGACGTGGGGTGGCCTTCCGACCAGCATCTCATATAGCACACATCCAAGCGAGTACACGTCGCTCCGCGCATCCACATGCTGGTCAGCCAGTGCCTGCTCCGGACTCATGTACTCGGGTGTGCCGACCGAGAGACCCTGTTGCGTGATGCGCTCCTCGCGATTGTCGGTCACACCCAGTGCGACACCGAAGTCGCCAATCAGCGCCTGCCCGGCTTGGAATAGAATGTTTCCGGGCTTCACGTCTCGGTGAATCACGCCGATCCGATGGGCGTAGGCGAGAGCATCCGCAACCTCCGTGGCGATGTCAACCGCCTCTGCCACGGGGAGCCTTCCCTCTCGACTGAGTCGATCGACGAGTGTTTCGCCATCTACGTACGGCATGACGTAGTACAGCACACCCTCGATCTCCCCTGAGTCGAACAACGGCAGGATATTGGGATGGTTTAGCTTGGCTGTGACGCGGATCTCTTGTAGAAACCGCTCGCCCCCCAGTACGACACCCAGCTCGGGCCTGAGTAGCTTGAGCGCCACTTTGCGCTCGTGCTTCAGATCCTCGGCCACGTAGACGACGGCCATGCCACCCTCACCGACCCTTTTCTCAATGCGGTAGCGGTCGGCGAGCGCCCTAGTAACCCGGTCGAGAATCGCTGGATCCAAAGGCAACACACACTCCGTGGTGGAGTGCAGTCAATCTATGGAATCGGAATACGCACACCAGGGCAAGCGGGGGACGTCTCCTGATTGGCGACCAGGCTAGCCTATGGTTTGCTGCCTAAGAGGCCAGATTGGCCTAGAGATGCGTTGTTGCATGGCTCGGAACTGAGCCCAGGTCCTCCGTTCCCGGGGTGTGCCGTCTTCTACGCGAATCGCGTGCGCCGCCACGATCCGATCCCCAGCAGGATCTGTCTCGAGCCGCCTCAGGCTCACACCCGGCCGGATCGTCACGTTCTCACGCCCTTCAATTATCCGGAGATGCACTCGGTCCGGTGAGTACCGGGCCCCCGACGGACAGAACTTGCATGCGCGGCATGCCAAGCATTCGGAGCGGCCACGATAGGGCTGCGTCGGTATCGCACGGGGACAGGAGTGTCCGGTGATGCCGAGGCTGGCGAGCGCCGGTCCAAAGATCTCACGGTCGAAGTAAGAGAAGGTGTGACCGGTCATGGGAAATGGGCCCGATCTGGGCGAGGCGTACGGGTTGTCGTCGTTACCCGCCACTCCAACTTCCTGCTCGGCCCTGGCCAACCAGGGCTCGAGTTCTGAGTAACTGATCGGCCAATCACGCCCGGACCCGTACCGTGAC
>JBDHHP010000283.1:0-4900 GCA_039589275.1 Gemmatimonadota bacterium
AATCCCCTACAGGATTCAGGTAGGGTTCATGCCTGAGTGAGGCCTCGAGTGGTGGGCGAACATGCAGAAGGGCCGCGCCTACGCGCGGCCCTTCTTCGTGATCTCGCGCTATTGGCCTAGCTGTTCAAGGGCAGGATCCTCGCGGATGGTCAGTGTACCAGCGTAATCCCGGCCGTCCACTGTCAAAACGAAGCGGTACGTGCCCGGGTGAGCCAGAGACCCCAGCAGTCGACCTCTGCGTCCCCTGGCCTGACGCTCCCCGTGCTCTCGGATCTGCTCCTCGGTCGGATTGGAACGCATATCCCAGAAGTAGCGGTTGATTCCAGCCTCACCAGTCACTTCAGCCGTGAAGACCGTGTCGCCAGCCATGTCCGTAATCGCGAGTGCGAGCTCGCCCCGAGGCGTCGATTGCAGATAGAAGTCGATCGTAGCACTGTTTTCCAATTGCTCTGGCGAATTGCCCGGAGGTACCTGCTCTATCGTGAGCGGGTTGCGTCCCATGAAGAGCTTGTGTCCCCGGGTTGCTCCCCGACTCACGCCCTTCCACTGCGTGGCGACGCGATTCTGGAACAAGTGCACGTCGGACTGGAGCACGTCCTCTGTCAGCTGCTGCAGCGGAGCGATGTCATCGAGGATCCAGACGCTGCGTCCGTGAGTGGCGGCCACAAGATCGCCGTCCCGGGGGTGAATCACCAGGTCGTGGATCGCGACGGTTGGAAGACCATTCATGAGCCGGCTCCAAGTCCCGCCGCCGTTCACTGAGGCGTGCACCGCGAACTCGGTCCCGACGAACAGCAAATTCGGATTGCGTACGTCTTCGCGCACGACGTAGATCGGCTCATCGCTGGGCAAGTCGGCCGCGATGCTCGCCCATGAGCGACCGTAATCAGTCGTCTTGTACAGCCACGGCCTGAAGTTGTCGCTGCGGTGTCCGTCGAACGAGACATAGGCCGTGCCAGCATCGTAGCGGGATGCCTCCACACGACTGACCCAGAGCCGTTCCGGCACATCCGGTACGTTGTAACGCACGTTTGCCCAGGTCTTGCCTCCATCCCGGGTCAGTTGCACGAGGCCGTCGTCGGTGCCCACCCAGATCAAACCCGGAACTACGGGCGACTCGGAGATGGTGATGATCGTTGCGTGGGTTTCGGCCTGCGTGACGTCACGCGTGAGACCACCGCTTTCCCGGTCTGTCAGAACCGGGTCATTGCTGGATAGATCGGGACTGATGATGGTCCAGGTGTTACCGCGGTCAGTGCTGCGGAACAGGTGATTTCCGCCGAACAGAACCGTCTTCGAATCGTGAGGCGACAACCTGAGAGGAGAGCTCCAGTTGAACCGGAAGTAGTCTCGCTGCAGTCGTTGCCCCGTGTCCGGATGCTGGGGTACGCGGTCGTGCAGATTGAGGATGTTCGACGGGTTCGGCGTTATGCTCTTGCCTAGCTGGCGGAAAACCGCGTCAAATCGCCTGATGTTGCCGCCCTGACTCTCCGTGTACACCGTGCGCCAATCATCGGGATCGGGTGTCGTATGAAACCCGTCGCCCGAATGGAACTTGAACCAGTGGTCGTTCAGCACGCCGTTCCAGTCTCGACTATTGCTGGGTCCACCCCAGTTGCCGTTGTCCTGCAACCCTCCGTACACGTAGTACGGATCACGCATGTCGACGTTCACAGCATAGAACTGACCGATATCCATGTTGTCGAACATGATGAACGTGTAGCCGTAGTCATACGTCACATACGATCCCTTGTCGTTCCCTACGTAGAACACCTCCGGCCGATCTGGGTCGATCCACAGAGCGTGGAAGTCGCCCGAGATCCCCTGCATGGTGCGTGAGAAAGTGCGCCCACCATCTTCGGAGATGCTGCTACTACCGGCCAGCACATAGACCTTCTGGTCGTCCTGGGGATCGATGTAGATGTGACTGTAGTAGAATGGCCTGTTGTTATAGCGGTTGATATACTCCCAGCTTTCGCCGCCGTCTTCCGACCGATAGATGCCCGTTCCCAGCTTGGACATGTCCTCGTAGTCCGGGTTCACTTCTCCTTCGACGCGGCGCTGAGGCTGAAATCCGTGCTCCACGATCGCGACGAGTATCCGGGGATCGGTGCGGTAGATGGCGATGCCGATCTTGCCCGTGTCACCTTCGGGCAAGCCGTTGGTCAGCTCTGTCCAGGTCTCACCACCATCAGTCGATTTGAAGATGCCGCCGTTGGGCCCGCCGCTATCGAATCTGTACGGGCGGCGCAGCCGCTCCCAGAACGCGACATACAAGATCTCGGGGTTAGTTGGATCCATCTTCAGGTCCGTGGCCCCCGTCCTACTATCATCGGGTAAACCGCTGGTCAGCTTGCGCCAGGTCTGGCCGCCGTCTGACGTCTTGAACAGGCCTCGCTCTCCCGTGTGGCCCCAGAGGTGGCCCTGCGATGCCACGTACACGATGTCCGGATCCGACGGATGTATGACCACCTCACCGATGTGGTGCGAGTCCCGCAGTCCCATGTTGACGAACGTCGCTCCACCATCCGTCGACTTGTAGACACCGTCTCCCCACCCCACGCTATTTCGTGTGCACGACTCGCCGGTACCAACCCAGATGATGTCCGGATCGGGCTGGAAGATCGCTATGTCACCGATGTTGGCGGTGCCGTAATCGGCAAAGATCTGCTGCCACGTTGTCCCGGCGTTGTCGGACTTCCAGACGCCGCCGGAGGCAGACCCGACGAGCACTCGTGTGAAATCGCTTTCCACAGCCTCTATGTCGGTCACCCGGCCGGCCATGTTGGCAGGACCGATATTGCGCCATCGGAGCTCCTTGAACAGGGCCTCCTGTGAGTTCTGCGATGTCGCTGCTGATGAAAGAACGAAAGCGAGCGATAAGAGACACACGGCCAGCGACTCCATGCGACGACCGATTGTCCGGTTCATGACGGGCTCCTGAGGGAAGGGTCCCTGGAAACGAATAGGTGTGACGGCGGCGGTCAACCGCCGTCCTGACATCTAGCTGCGCCCCGACCTAGCGCCGCCTTTCGGCCAGCAATCCACGGACTCTCGCAAAGGGCTCGCGTGAGGCGGGTCCGTCAGCTACAATGATCGACTTGCGCGTGGGACCCTATCGCGAGGAGACAGTAGCATGGTGAGGATCATTGGCAGCGTGGTCGTCGGTTACATCGTCATGTTCGCCGCCGTTTTCGTGCTGTTCTCAGCAGCATACTTGATGTTGGGTGCTGAAAGGTCATACCAAGCCGGAAGCTGGGATGTGTCACCAGCGTGGATCGTCATCAGTGTAGTGGTTGGCCTTTTGGCCGCCATCGCGGGCGGATACGTGTGCGCTATGATTACGAAGGGGCCGAAAGGCCCTCAAATACTCGCAATCGTCGTGGTCGTGCTAGGCGTGTTGCTGGCACTGCCAGTCTTGTTCGGGGCCGGTGACGCTACCGGGCCGATGCCCAGACCCGATACGGTGGGCTTGTTCGAGGCCATGCAGTACGCCAAGCAGCCCGTCTGGCTGGCGTTTCTCAATCCACTGCTGGGAGCGTTCGGCGTTGTTGTCGGCGCGCGATTACGAAAAGGCAGCTGAGCTCCCGCAGCGAACACGCTGTAGGGCGGTGAGGCGGTAGGCCAGACCCGGAATCAAGACCTCGAGGTGCGCTTCGTGCCCCGCAGCGCTACCCCTGCCGCAAAGCGATAACCACCGGCTGCTTCGCCGCTCTGCGCGCAGGGAAGAAACCACCTATCAGCCCCATCAGTGCCGCGAAGATGAGTCCGTTGAGGAGTAGGCTCGGTGTCACCCTGAATGCGAACGCAACCTCACTGAAGGAGTTCCAGTTGGTGGTACTGGTCACTAAGCCGTTGATGGGCAAGGTCAGAATGCACCCCACGATACCACCCAATAGGGCTATGAACACGGCCTCGATGAGGAACGAGCTGAGTACGTTGCCCGGTTTGAAACCCAGTGTAAGCAGCACGGCGATCTCCGGCCCCCGCGAGGCAACTGCTGCGTACATTGTGTTGATCGCTCCGAAAACGGCCCCTATCGACATCACACCGGCAATGAAGATCGCAATGAAGTTGAGTATCTGACTCAGCAACACGGACTGGTTGGCGTAGAACTGATCCTCCCGAAACGCGTCGACGAACAACCGCGGGTCGTTCTCTAGGGTCTCTTTCACACCCTCGAACGAGGCGGGATCGGCCATGCGGAACGTGACCGTCTGGAACACCTCGCCTCGGAAGACCGGCATTACCTGCTCGTTTTCGGCCCAGATTTCCGATTCGAACGCCGATCCTCCAGCCGCGATGTGACCCACCACCCTCCACTCGCGGCCACCGAACGACAGCTCGTCACCTATCTCCGTATTGGCGAACCTCCCGACTATCTTCTCGCCGATCAGGATTTCAGAGGAGCCCGGCCGCAGCTCGCGACCCTGGACAATCTCGATGTTCTGGCGAACCTGCATGGCTCGTGGGCTTACGCCCCGAACCACCACGTTGGCTAGGCCGCCAGTCAGGCGATCGAGACCTATCACGACGAACACCTCGGGACTGACCAAAGGAAGGTTATCAGATCGCGTTGCCGCGCCCTATGCCGCTGTTCATCTCGGCGTTAGCGCCCTTGCGCAGGACGATGACATTGTCAGAAGAGCCGGACTTGATCAGTGCCGCGCTGAATCCGTTTGCCAATGCCATCATGGCAACGAAAACGGCAACCACGAGCGCCATTCCTGCCGCAGTCGTGAGAGTCGAAACCGGTCTCTCTTTGAGACTGCGGATGTTGTAAGCAATTGGGATCTTCACCCGTCCTCCTATGCGACGCGTCGCAGCGCCTGGATTACCGGTAGCTTCATTGCCTGCCAAGCCGGAACCATGCCACTGACGACTCCCAACAGAATCGCGA
>JBDHHP010000284.1:0-4807 GCA_039589275.1 Gemmatimonadota bacterium
ACGTGGGGCTAACAGCTCTCGTCGGGCCACGCCGATTGAGCAACACCTTTTGACCCACTAACTTAGGAGCCCTGGACAGGTGGCCGAGTGGTCGAAGGCGCGCGCCTGGAGAGCAGTCTAGTACGACATCAAATAACGACAAAATGCCGTGATTTCGCGGTGGAATGCTGCAACCTGCCGTAGTTCAAGCCCCAAATGTCGTACTTTGCCGCACTAAACCGACAGTCAAACCGACAGACATTCGAGGCGATACAAAACGGTGAATCGTCTCACGCCTCCCGCTAACCGTGTCCCGCTACTCCTCCGCTCTCAATACCTCAACTGGATCCACCCGCACCGCGCGCCGAGCCGGCAGGTAGCTAGCACCGATAACCACGGCAAAGAGGAGCGCTGTCCCACCTAGGAGTGCGCTCGTGTTCCATAGAAACGCTTCCAGAACACGACTGCCCGATAATGCCCCAGCAAGACCGAACACGACTCCAACCAGAGTCGTGAGCGTGCTGCTGCGCAAGACAAGGCGAAGGACCCGTGTGCTTTGAGCTCCCAGTGCAATGCGCAACCCGAGTTCTCGCTGACGGATCGCGACGGAGTATGCGACCACTCCCCAGGTGCCCACCGCGGCCAGGAGAACTGTGATTGTCGCGAAGATGGTGAGTAGCCAAAGAATGACGCGACGATCGCCGACAGAACCAGCGATCAGTCGGTTCATTGTGGTCACATTGCGCGTGGCAACCGTTCGGTCCAGTGCGAACAGCTCGTCCTGAATCAATCGGATTGCGTCGTTTGGGTCTCCCGTGGTTCGCACCGTCGCATACCTGGGGCCGCTGCACTCACGCAAGGAGTAGTAGGCGACGGGCGTTCTTTCCTGGTCGGGACCGGTGTATATGACGTCACCCACGACCCCTACTACCTCGGCGGTTTCCCTGCCGGGTAGCGCGAAGAACGTAGCGACCCGCTTGCCGATCGGGTCCTGGTTGGGGAAGAACCGTGACGCCGCCGTTTGACTCAGCACCACAACCGGTGGACCGTGTAGCCCGTCCGACTGGTTGAACACGCGACCCCTGACGATAGGAATGCCAAGCAGATCGAAATAGTTGTCGGAGACGGGGACCGCCCCGACGCTGCCGGCATCCGTCATTCCAGACTCGCTGTCTTCGATCTTCACGCCGAGCACTAATTCGAAGTGTTTGAGGATCGCTCCAGACGAAAACGCAATTCCTTCAATACCGGGGATACCACCCAAGCGCTGCTCGAACCGCTCATCGAACTGCGCCGAGAGAACGATATGAGAACGCCACAACGCTGGGTCGCGCGGGTCGAAACGCGGCACCGCCTGCGGAGTGGAAAACTCGAATGAGAGCAGCCTGTCGGGTTGGAATCCCGCATCGACTGCGAGGAGGCGCCCGACCGTGCTGCCCATCAGGCCGACTCCTACCAATAGAATCAAGGCGAGAGATACCTGCGCACCTACGAGTACAAGCTGCGGGTCAACGCCGGCAAACCCTGTGCGACGTCTGGTTGCACCCGCGCCTTCCTTCAAGTGGTCGGTGATGTTGAATGATGATACTCTGAGCGCCGGTATCAGTCCGATCAGCAGTGCCGCAACCAACGAAACCAAGGCAGCGAACACCATCACACGCGCATCGATCGCCAGACCATCCGGGTCGATCACCTTCAGGCCGGTGTTACTGCCCTGGAGAAACTGGGCCGGCCATGCCGCTGCAAGCAGGCTCGTGCCCCACACGGCCAGAGCTACGCCTGCTAATCCACCCAGAGCCGAGATGGCGAGACTCTCAAGGAGATACGACCGAACGAGGCGCCACCGGGAAGCGCCCAACGCGCGCCTGACGGCCCCTTCACGGACCCGCCGTCGAGCTCTCGCGAATAGCAGCCCGGCCAGGTTGGCGCACGCCACTAGGAGCACCAAACCGGCGGCGAATGCCAACAACATCGACGCAGTGCTCGCGTTTGGGTTGGACCACAACTCGGTGAACGGGCGCACTCCGGCTCCGTAGGGATCTGGTCTGGGCCACTCTTCGGCTATTGCTCTGCCGACCACCTCCATCTGTGCATCGGCTGCCGCAACTGTCGCTCCCGGGCGAAGACGCCCAACCACCCATGCCAGGTGGTTTCCGGCCTGTTGCAGCACGCCTGGCTGGAACACGGCGTAGGCGCCTAGTGGTACCCAAAGCGTCGCGCTCCCCCCGAAACCCGCAAAACCGCGGGGAGCCACACCGACTACCTCGAAGCTCTGGCCGTTCAGCTCTATTTCTCGTCCCAGCGCAGCGGCGTCTCCGCCGAGTGCAGATTGCCAGAACGAGTGTGACACCACGACTACGCGGTATGGCCCGTTGGGATCTGCCTCCTCCTCCCGAAAGCCACGCCCTAGCGTTAGCGGATAACCGACCACGTCGAAGTAGCCGGGCGACACCACCTCTGTGGCGAATTGGACTGCGGGACCGAAGCCGGTGAGCGTCGCGACGTTGTGCCTGTAGCTGGCCACTGGATCGACCAGCCGCTCCGGCCAATCAGCGAGCCGCTGGACATACGGATACGCCCACCTCGAGATCCGCTCTCTGTTGTTCTCTGTGCGTGTCAGATCCACGCTGACCAGCTGACCTGCTTCGGGGAACGGGGGTTGAGTTAGGACGGCAACTTTTAGTGCCGAAAAGGCGGTGACATTTGCACCAATGCCCAGGGCGAGAATGGCCACGGCAGAAATGGTGAACCCGGGTGCCTTTCTCAGCCCACGCAAGGCAAGCCGCAGGTCTGCGAATGTCCCGGACATGATCCCATTCTTTTCCTTATGACGTTGGCCACTCGGGGGACGCCCCGAAGCCGCACTCCCTTCGCGGCCTTCCCATCTGGTCTGTAGCCCCGTGCGTATCAGGCCCTTGACCTCTCTCAACTGAAACATCAACAGCTTGGTACTCCCGAACACTCTGCGTGCATCCTTAACGCGGGCACGGAACACGTCTTCGATTTCCATTCCGTACTCGGTGCGCAGGCGTGGCGGGTGAAACAGCAGGGCCCTGCGGAGAAGCCAGAGCCAAAACGACGACGGTTCCTGAGGATTCCGGTGACTCATGTTGTCCGCGCCTGAAGCACCTGCTTCGCCTCGGCTATGTCCACTAGCTGCCTCAGCCTGGTGGATTCCGCACCGAGGACCTCCCGTCCCCATTTCGTCAGCCGATAGGTGCGCCGTCGGGTATCTTCGACCGACTCGCGCTCATTTGCCGGAGCCGGCTCGATCAACTCCTCGTTCCGCATTCGCCTGATCGCGTGATACAGAGCCCCGGTTTCGATCCGCATGCTCTGGCCGGTTCGCTGTTCTGCTTCCTTGATGATGCTGTACCCGTGCCTGTCCCGATCCGCCAGCGCGAGCAGGATATGATACGTGAGTGTGGTGAGAGGAAGGGCTTTGCTTGGGTCTTTCATGCCGAACTCGTTCGTCCAGAGTGACCATTCAGATACATAGACTGATTCTATATGAATCATTCATATAGACTATATGAATGATTCATATAACGGAGGTGAGGTGCGTTCGGTTTCAAGTGGCCGTCAGGGCCGGCAACGGCTGGGGGCCGCCCCCCGCTATTGTCCCTTCAGAGGCTTCGAATGGACAGTAGTCCAGAATGGAACGGTTACGGAATCCCGCAAGTCATTTTCTTTTATCCGCTTACAACTCTAGGACAGGTGGCCGAGTGGTCGAAGGCGTGCGCCTGGAGAGCTGGGCGGGTGAACAGGCGTTGGTGCACGGCTCCGTTCTTCGGCGCATCATTGTGGTGATGCTCCCATCCGGAGTTGCCACCGATGAAGTATCCGAAACGGAGCCAGTACAAGTACGCGAAGTCCCCCTACCGGATTCGCAATTGGCCTGAATACGACGCAGGCCTACGCAGGCGAGGCGACCTCACCGTCTGGCTTTCCGACGACGCCATCAACTCCTGGCGAGCCTTGCCCAGTGGCAAGCCTGGTGGCCAACGCATCTACGCGAACATCGCGATTGAGGCGGCTCTGACGATCCGCGTGGTCTTTCACCTTCCGCTCCGGCAGACCGAAGGCTTCTTGCGATCGCTGGCAGACATGCTTGAGGTGGAGATTCCCATTCCCGATCACACGACTCTGTCGCGGCGGCTCAGGACGCTCGGTACGATCCCGTTTCGTGCGGTCGCGAACGATCAGCCTATCCACCTGCTCATCGACAGCACCGGCCTCAGGATTCACGTCGGCAATCTACGGAAGCCACCGAAGAACAGGGCCTGGCGGAAACTGCACCTTGCGGTCGACGCGGCCACTGGCGAGATCGTCGCCTCGGATCTGACCGGCCGTCGAAACCATGATTGCACTCGGGTTCCCGTCATGCTCGGGCAGATCGACAATCGAGCGGCCTCCTTCTATGCGGATGGTGCCTACGATACCGAGGGTACCTACGAAGCAGCTCACACGCAGGGCCAAGGACGACACGTGAGAGTGGTCATCTCACCCAGACGCGGCGCCCGGCTGAGTCCAACACCGTCGGTTGCATTGAGGGAGAGGAATCGTAACATCCGCTCCATCCGCAGACTCGGTCGACGCGAGTGGCACAAGCGGTCGGGCTTCAGTAAGCGCAGCATGGTCGAGAACGTGATCTATCGGTACAAGACGATCATCGGCCGAGGCATGAGGAGTCGCACCCTGGCAGGTCAACAGCTGGAAGTGCGGCTCGCCTGCAAGGTTCTCAACACGATGACCAGTCTCGGGATGCCCGATAGCTACCGAGTGGGGTAATCCTCTTTCAGGGGACGGGAGAACTGGGCTCAGTTCC
>JBDHHP010000285.1:0-4515 GCA_039589275.1 Gemmatimonadota bacterium
CTCGAGGTTCCTCACCGCAGTACGCCGTAAGTCGTGAACGAGCCTTCCTTCTAGCCATTGGCGCTCCCGGCAACGGGTGTCTCTTAGCCCTCTGGGGGTGGGAGAGGTGCGGCGCGATCTCAGTCTCACGATGAAACCGATCAGCGCCGAGAGCGGCAGCGAGTTCGGGTCTTAGGACCTTGATCGCTACCTGTCGGTGGTGCTTCAGGTCTTCGGCGAGATACACCGTGGCCATGCCACCTGCACCGAGTTCTCGCTCGATGTCGTAGCGGTCGGCGAGAGCTTCTCTGAGGCGGTCTGGTACATCGGCCACGATGACGGCTCCGGTGTGGCTCTGGCACCAAGCTACAGCCCGTGGTCACGGTCAGCTAGATGTTCCGCCGTGTGCCTCAAATGTGCGCGAACTGGGGTACACCAGTGTCACTCAGTGACACGACTGGAAAGCCCGGAGCCGCGTCATGATGTCATTTGGTGTACGTGGGTGTCGATTTCGGGGATACTTCTGACGGACTGAAAATCCTCGTACCACCGGTCAAATTCTGGCCGTGCCAAATCCAGAAGACTCGGCGCTGCCCGGTAGGAACTCCTGGCAATGTTAGGCTGGGTCCTTCGTTGGGCTGGCCGAGATGGTGGTCGAGGGTGGGTCTCACTCTGGGTCTGCGTTGACACTGGAAAATCCCACATGAAACCGCCAGACGTACTGGAAAATCCATTATGAGCGGCCGCTCACCAACTCGGTATCGAACCGCACAAGAGCGTTGTTCCCGGTTGGAAAACCTGCCACCACAATTACATAACGATTATTATTGGACCCACTCGCGACCGTGGCGGAACTGGCAGACGCGCAGGATTTAGGATCCTGTGGGGAAACCCGTGAGGGTTCGAATCCCTCCGGTCGCATCTGCAAAGAAATCAACGACTTACTGGAAGGCTTCATACTACGCGGTCCTGACTGATGCTTCTGATTGTGCCCAAATTGTGCCCAAATTGTCGGGCTTCTCGGCAGGTTGGGCATCTTCTTTCGCACCGTGGAACTTCGCCAGCTTTCCAACGGCGTTCACGAGGTCTGCGCCAGAGACGATGTCGTATCTGTCGAATACTTCGCGTGTCTTGTGACCCGTGAGCTTCATCGCGGTGTTCTCTGGGACCCCAGCACGAACCAGATTTCGAACTGCTGTGCGACGGAAGTCGTGCGGCACCTTGGGTCTCCCGTCATTCCCTAGCACTCCCGCCCTCCTGCATGCCGTGCGCCACGCGTGGCGGAAGTCGCTGATCGGCTTTCCCTTCCGATGAAAGACGAACGGTACGGTTGTGCCTAACCGCTGCTCCCACTCATCGGTGTGCTCACGTTGCCGTTCGAGGAGTGCGCCCAGCTGCGGTAACGCGGCGAGCGGGAATGTGCGCGGCTCGTTGTTCTTGGTCGCACGAATCCGTAGCTGCACGACACCCTGATCGAAGTCCACCTGATCCCACCTTAGTAGTCGTATTTCTGACATGACGCGCCAGCGCCCGTTGCATGTCCGGCCACCCAACGCAACACGTTCGTGCACCGCCACCGACCGCAGAAAAGACTCCTGATACTGGGGTAGCGTCTTGGTACCGAGAACCTGTCTTGCGAAGCCTACAGGATCATTCTCGTACCGCGAGAACCGGTCGTTGAGATCGGTCGGAACCTCAAGCGTGGCGATCTGGTCGCGTAGCGTACGCACCCAGCGGTCAATGTTGCGGCTCACGGTGCCAGCCGTACCGGTCTGCCCTTCAACTCTGCCTTGAGCCGGTCCAGCTCGCCTTTCAGATCCTCAACAACTTCGCGTGTGAGCTTGGACTCTTGAGCTTTCAACCACACCTCGACGCTTCGCACGGCCGCACCAGCAACACTACCCGCCATCATCCCTGCCGCCGCCCATGTGCCCAACCGCTCGAGGCGCCTCTGGGCGTCTTCAACCGTCTTCAAAGAGCCGAACGCTGCCTCGACCTTATCTAGGGTCAGTCGATTCCTCGCCTTCGCCTTGCCGCCGTCCACAGCGTGTCTAGCGATGTCCGGGTTACCTCTTGGCATCAGGCAGCCTGCAGCCAAAGAACAGGCAGAGTGTTGGGCACAATTTGGGCACACCCCTTCTCTATCGCTTTTCGTAGCAACAGGTTACAGGTGCCAACAGGATCGTGAATCCCGTGGGGTTACACACGCGCGGAGCTACCCAAATATAACCCGAAGCCCCGTGCCCGCAGGAAGACAGCGGCCGAACTCGCGCCCGGCCGCCGAATGGGCCGCCAAATGGGCCGCCGACACGAGGATTTTCAGGCCGCAGAGATTGTCCCCGAAATGGGTTCCCACGTTACATCGAATGACGTCGTGACGTGGCTCCAAGCTATCGAGTGGTGTCACTGCGTGACACTGGTCTACCCCAGTCCGCGCACATTCGAGGCACATCAGGTAGCTGTCATAGCAGTTTGCCTGGCCCGGCCCAGAATCGGGGCGTAGTTTAGGGCCACCCAAACCAGGGACCGCCCCGCATGGGTGACGATGTTCTTACCCGCCTCAAGACTGCCCTGGCTGACCGCTACCGCACCGAGCGTGAGCTTGGTGCAGGTGGGATGGCTACGGTCTATCTCGCTCAGGATCTCAAGCACGAGCGCCAGGTAGCTATCAAAGTCCTGCGTCCAGAACTCGCCGCGTCGTTGGGCGCAGAGCGGTTCCTCAAGGAGATCGAGATCGCCGCTCGCCTGACGCACCCACACATTATCCCACTGCATGATTCGGGGCAGGCGGCCGGGTTCCTGTACTACGTCATGCCGTTCATCGACGGCGAATCGCTGCGAACGCGGCTTCTCCGGAAGACATGCATCGACACCGCAGCGGCCCTTGGCATAGTGGAGGACGTCGGCAACGCGCTGAGTTACGCCCATCGGCAGGGCATCCTGCACCGCGACATCAAGCCGGAGAACATCTTGTTCTCCGAAGGCCATCCCATGGTGGCGGACTTCGGCATCGCGCGGGCCGTGAGCACGGCGGGCGGTGCGAACATCACTCAGACTGGCTTGGCCCTCGGCACCCCAGGATACATGAGCCCCGAACAGGCGGCGGGCGAGCGTGATCTCGACGCCCGGACCGACGTGTACAGTTTGGGTTGCGTCCTCTACGAGATGCTTGTCGGCGAGCCCCCCGGCATGTGGCAGACGGATGAATCCGTCAAGCTTGGCAAGTTCACCGATGTGCCGGAACGGCACCGCACGCGCATCCGGGAACTCGATGGATCAATCGAGCGGGCGCTGGTGCACGCACTCACCATACGCACGCGCGACCGATGCAAAACCGTGGACGCGTTCTTGCTTTCCCTCCGCGCCGAGGAGGGCGCGGTCCGGCGCTACAGTGACAGCGAAGTCGAGCAGATCGTGCGGCACGCGGCCGACGAGCAGCTGGCGCATCCGACCGAAGAGGGGATGTCGCTCAGAACCGTTCAGCAGATCGCCGACGACGTCGGTATCTCGCCGGAGCGAGTCGAGCGAGCGGCACGCAAGCTGGAGGTCCGCGAACCCGTCGCGCCCCCCGCCGAGTCCGGGGCAGGCGCCCTCTGGCTGGGCAGTCCGACGCTGATTGCATGCGAGCGCGTGGTGGACGGCGAGGTGCCCCAGTCCGTGTACGAGGGCCTCGTCGATGAAGTGCAGGCGACGCTCTCGACCGTGGGACAGGCAGGCACGTTTGGCCGGTCGCTCACCTGGAGTACGGTTCATCCCGGTCCTGGGGTCGGCCGGGCTTTGCAGGTGCGCATCACGTCGCGGGGCGGACAGACGCGCATTCACGTCGAAGAACGACTTGGTGAACTGGCGGGCAGCCTCTTCGGCGGGATCATGGGTGGTGGTGCCGGCGGTGGGCTCGGCATGATCCTGGGTATCGGCCTCGGTGCCCTGGGCGCCGGCCCCGAGGTCGGCCTGCTCGCGGCCGGTTGGGTCGGCGGGATGTATGCGCTCGCGCGGACGATTTTCCGCGCGGTGTCACGCAGAAGGCGCACCGAGTTGCAGAAGCTGAGCAATCGCCTAGCGGCGATCGCCACGGAGTCTGTTGCAGAGCGCCTCGATGACGGCCAGACGACACGCGCCGTTCCCTGACCGGTTGTCCGGACGATCCTTGGTCGTGCCCACTGGTTCCTGGGACAGGAAGAGGAGGCCCTGGCCGAATTCGACCGGGCCCTCGAGTCAGATCCGACGTTTCTGTTGACGCTCATGCACGCGTCGTGGCTCCATTGGACGCGAGGCGATACCACGCGGTTCTTCGCATCCCGCGAGCGGCTCGATGTGGTGTCGGAGCGGGGAGAGGTCCCCGCCTCTGCACTGCGGCAGGCCTACGCCGCTGGCGGACCCGATTCAGTTCTACGTCTTCAGGTCAATGCACCGGGAGCGCGCAGCAACCCCGTGGACCGGGCGAGGTGGCACGTCTTGATGGGAGACCTGGACGCCGCCTTCCTCGACCTCGAACAGGCCGTCGAGCAGCGAACCGTCTGGCTGCCGTTTGAGATC
>JBDHHP010000286.1:0-4465 GCA_039589275.1 Gemmatimonadota bacterium
TCCATGCGACACGAGTCCACACAAGTTGGAGGTCACGTTGTAGTGTAAGCCACGCAGCGTTGGGGGTAGAGATGATGCGGTCTACTATGAGTTAGACGGCTGCAATCGCATACACCATGCCAAAGAAATCATTCGCGTCGTACATCCAAGAAGCGCCCGATTGGTGGAGCACCTCACTCCCGGAGTACGGTCAATCTCCGGCATCAGCGTTCCTGAAAGAGGCGGTCCATCTTAGTGATGCAGTGAATCACTGCAAACGGCACTTCCCCCGCAAGAAGACGGCGAAGAAGCCGTCCACTAAGAGGACGGCGAAGAAGCCGTTCACCAAGGACAGCCAGGACAGCCTCAACCGCCTCTGCGCAGCGACCCTTGCGGCGATTATGGGCCACTTCGAGACATATGAGCGCTTCTTGTTTGCGGGCGCGTTTGAAGCAACGCGGCTTGTACCGGGCTTCGATATGTCAGCGTGCTGCAAGCGGTTGGAGAAGGCGGCGTCGCTGTCCATCGACGTTGGGCTGCTCGCGGCGTACCGAGGTCAGCCAGCCCCGATCGGACAGTTGCTGGCCGACAATCTCGTCGGCTGGCACGATCCTCAGCGCGTCAATTCCTTCTTCGCCGCGGTGTTCGACAATTTGAGCCTATTCTCAAATGCCGACTCTGACGATCTTCTGGTCCTGTGGCAGTTACGTCACTCTATTGTCCACTCGGCTGGGTGGATCACCCGGCCTGACGCTCAGAAGATCAAGCAACTGCACGGCTTAGGCGACAAGCCAATCGTTCTTGGCCCCACGTTCGTGGTCGCGGTTGCACGTCGTCTTCACCCCATTGTCAGCGGAGCAACTTCACGATTGAGTGCTAGACTGAAGGCGCGGCTCCCTGACGACCTAAGCCAAGAGCAGCGAGACCAAGTAAGTCAGCTGCTGGATGTGACAACACCGCGCAAGAGCTGGCTGAAGCGAGTGTCGAAACGAAGGAGAGTGGCCAAGCAGAGAAGGAAGAAGGCTGCAAGAAAGGCAGGACGCAAGAAGGTGACCAAGACAACCTAGGGCTGTAGTGCAGCCGTCTAGCTGCGCATGGTGCTGATGCGTTGTAGGGTGGATTGATGCTGCGGGCCACGCAGTGAAGCGGTAGGGGCGATGCAGTTCACTAAGAGTCAGGCAGCACGACATGTCCCTCGATGGAACCGAATGGCAGATTCTCATACCGGCCGAGACGTTCCGATCGCTCCGGCGTGAAGAGTCATTTCGTCAGATAACCGCTCTCGGACGCACTCTCAACTCACTCCGAATTGCGGAGTTCGCGCTCCTAGATGCCCCAGCGGACCGGCCCGCAGGTGCTCGGCAGCGAATAGGTGCCTTCTTTCTCTTCGCCGCCTTCTCACATGAGGCATTTGAGCTACTACAGCGGATGGCGAAGTACTTCCGTAACACCCCTGTGTGGAAGGAACGTATCGCTCCTGTATTGGCTGATCCTCTCTTTCGGCGTCTGTCGGAGAAGAGCCTCGCAGTGCTAAGGGATCAGGCGGTGTTCCACTTCTTCGAGGACGCACTCGCCACACCGCTAGAACACTGTGATCTGGAGGAAGTCCCTCTTATCTCTGGCTTCGGTCCTGAGCAGGGAGAGGTGTTCTACGAGTTGTCAGATCTGATGGCGCTTGCTTTGTTCATCGATGAACACTCATCGGTAGATGAACAACTGCGCCGTGCTGAGACGCTTATGACTCAGACCAGAGATCTCATGCTCGCGATCATAGAGGCTGGCGAGGCACTCATCGCCGAATACGCGAAGACGCAGGGATTCGAGGCTGTTAAGAAGGACGGACCCCACAAGGGTGCTGCCTAGCACGCACATGCACCTGCAGGGGCGCTGACCCACTAGAGGAGGTGGTGACTGTATAAGGACCTCCGTTCCGGCCAGCCCCCTACCAGACGTGCGATTTGACAACGGGCGCGTCTAGCTGCCCGCCGGTCCCACACTCAGACTCCCAAAGGTTCGAGACTCTCCTCCCCCCTCAGCGTCTGACTTCTTTGCGGCATCCCCCGAGGGACCAGCGCTGCTGGGTCCGCTAAGCATCTCCCAAACTACGCTCACGATCGCGTTGATCCCGTTTAGCCTGCCTCAGCATCGCCTTCCGGCACGCGGAACTCGGCAACTCGAAGCCTTTCTAAGTACCGTTGATCGAATGGTCAACGCGGGCACGATGGGTGCGGCGCAGGGACAGTCCCTAACGAATGCCGCACAGGCGGCGGTAGATGAGCTTCAGATGTAGCAATCACATGCCAGCAAGTCTCCTCTGATTGCCAGAGAGCCCCGAGCGTCCCAGCGGCGTTCGGGGCTTTCCTTTGCCCGGCCCCGCGCCGGGCGCTGTTGTTTGTGCTTGACGATGGCTTGACGCCAGGCCGTGACGTTGGGAGCGATTCCCGGGACCGTGAGGCGCTCCATGAGGCGAGTCAAGCGAATCCTAGCGGCGGTATCGTTCGTTGCCGCGTGCAGCGAGCCCACGGCACCCCAGATGCCTGCCGAGCCACCTGAGCGCCGGGTCAGAGTCGAAGAGGTAGTAGTAACCCCACTGGGATCCTACCTGCTCGTCGGAGAGAGCTTTCGTTTTCGGGCGACGGCCAGGCAGATGGGGAGTTGCCCTGGGGGGTGGGGAGGCCGCGTACCTTGCCTTGTGCCTCTCACGGAAGGAGTCACCTTCACCTGGGCGAGCTCCGATCCCAACGTGGCGACTGTAAGCGAGGAAGGTGTGGAAGGTGATGTACGTGGTATCGCTCCAGGCTCAGCGACTATCACGGCCACCGCCACAGCTGGCCTCAACGAGGTGCAAGACGCAGCCGAAGTGAGGGTAGCAGAAAGCTTCGTACCTATTAGCGCCGTGAGTACGAGCGCGAGCCATACCTGTGGCATTGGGACAAACCTATCTGCGTACTGCGTGGGGCTTATCGATTTCAAGACTGTGGGAAATGATCTGGATTTGAAGTTCTCTTGGCGACGGGTTCCGGGTGGACTTGCCCTTCGTTCCGTGACCTCAGGGAACGGTTACGCCTGTGGCATCACGACCAGTGGCCAGGGATATTGTTGGGGAAACGGCGCTCGCGGCGTGTTGAGCACGACAACGAGCGAAGTGCCACAGCCCATTGCAGGGGACCTCGCCTTTGCATCGCTCAGTGCGAGCAAGAGTCCTGGCTCAGTATGCGGACTTGTTATTTTGGACGCGTGTGTTGACGCAAGAGAGCCACTTCACACGTGTGGCGTCACCACGAGTGGGGACGGCTACTGCTGGGGGGCCAACAATGCCGGGCAGCTAGGCACCGACTCGGCTCCCGACATTTGCATACTGGGGAGTGTTTTCGCGTTTCAGTCAGAGATTCCTTGCAGCCACCTTCCGATTCGGGTCGGCGGCGGCCTCAGCCTTACGGCTGTGAGCGCCGGAGCTGGACACACGTGCGGCCTCACCCAGACCGGCGAGACCTACTGTTGGGGTGCCAATGGGTGGGGACAGCTCGGTGATAACACAACCGCGTCAAGCAGTCAACCGGTACTGGTCTCGGGAGGGTTGGCATTTACGTCTGTCTCTGCGGGCGCTGATCACAGTTGTGGACTAACCGCAGACGGTAAAGTCTACTGCTGGGGCAGGAATGATCGTGGCCAGCTCGGCGCTGGAAGCGTTGACGAAGCTGTGCATCCTGCTCCCGAGGCGGTGTCGGGCGGCCTCACGTTTCGCTTCATGGATGCTGCTGGATTCGCCTGTGGCATTGCCATCGACGACGCAACATACTGCTGGGGCGGTGCGTACCCACCTCTTCCCACTAAAGTGACAGGTGAATTTCGCTTCACGTCCTTGTCCGTAGGTCCCGGCCAGGCCTGTGCCATCCCACCTGACGGACGACCTCGGTGCTGGGATCCGCCTGACGGGCCATCTACTCCAATCCCAGGCCCGCTACCGTAGGAAACCAATGAGAGAGTTGCGTGCGCAGGTCTGGTCGCATGGCCTGACACCTCCTTCGACAGCAGCAACTCAACACTTACGGCCCGTGCCGAGTGCCAGCCTCCGAGCGTCCGAGCGGCGCTTGGGGCTTTCATCGCCCGGCCCCGCGCCGGGCGCTCTCTCTTCCCCCGACCCCCCGACCGGAGCGGGAGCTGTACTGCACGGGGTAGAAGCAGGCCCAGACTGAGACCCACCGAAGATTGGCCGATCCGTGAGCGTGGCGGGCGAAGCTCGCCATTGAGGCTCGACTCCCTTTGTCACTCCGGCAGGTCTGCTAGCGCCTGTTGGATGTTCGCTCGGTATTGTCGAAACGCCGTGCGGCCCTCGCTCGTGAGGCGGATCATCGTGCAGGGTTTCTTCCCTCGGAAGCTTTTCTCGACGGCCACGTAGCCGCTCTCCTCCAGCTTGCTCAGATGGGTGGAGAGGTTGCCCCACGTGAGGCCCGTCTGCCCGACCAGGAACGTGGCATCGGCTGCC
>JBDHHP010000287.1:0-4451 GCA_039589275.1 Gemmatimonadota bacterium
GGGGTCTTGAAAACACAACATGAGGATTCCCTCGCCTCCCTAGCTCCACCTCTTCTCTGGCCCCTCCAACCCCCAAACCATACCTTAATCAAAGTCGCCAATCGGGAGCTGTCCCCATGGCCGACGTGCTGGAACGTCTGAAGGCTGCGCTGGCTGACCGCTACACCATCGAGCGCGAACTCGGTAGCGGTGGGATGGCGACAGTCTATCTCGCCGAAGATGTGAAGCTTCACCGCAAGGTTGCGGTCAAGGTCCTACGACCAGAACTCGCTGCCGCTCTCGGCCCGGATCGGTTTGTACAAGAGATCGACATCGCGGCCAAGCTCACTCATCCGCACATACTCGGGCTGCACGACTGCGGCGAAGCAGGCGGCTTCCTGTATTACGTGATGCCATATGTCGAGGGTCAGTCACTGCGGGACAAGCTGGCTCACGAAGGAGAGCTACCCATCGCTGAGGCAGTCAGAATCCTAAGAGACGTTGTAGACGCCCTATCCGAAGCGCACGAGAAGGGCGTAGTCCACCGCGACATCAAACCTGACAACGTGCTGCTCACCAAGCATCACGCTTTGGTGACCGACTTTGGCGTTGCGAAGGCGGTCAGCGAAGCAACAGGTGCTGAGAGGCTCACCACTGAGGGCGTGGCACTCGGTACTCCGTCCTACATGTCACCCGAACAAGCCGCTGCCGATCCTCACATAGACCACAGAGCAGACATTTATGCTGTCGGTGTTGTTGCCTACGAGTTGCTGACAGGCAGAACACCGTTCCTCGGCACGACCCCGCAGATGATCCTCTCGGCGCACATGACCGATACGCCGGAACCCGTTACGAAGTACCGGGAGTCGGTGCCGTCTGCACTCGAACACTTGGTAATGAAGTGTTTGGAGAAGAAAGCCGCCGATAGGTGGCAGAGTGCCGAGGAGTTGCTGCCGCAATTGGAGGCGCTGGCCACGCCGAGTGGTGGGATCACCCCCACCGGAACCATGCCGCTGGATCGAGTGGCAAAGCGGCGCTGGATGATGGCCGGAGGAGCGGTGGCGGTTGCGGCAATCATTGCCGTGATCGCTGTGGTTGCAGCGATTCCTCGTGGCGGCGGTGTGGTGCTCGATCCCGACCACGTCGTGGTTGCCGAGTTCCGCAACCAAACGGGCGATCCATCATTAGACCAACTCGGTTCGCGCATCGGTCACTGGATTACTCAAGGAATCCAACAGGCGGCAATCCCGGTGACTCCGTGGGATCAAGCATTGCAGTCGTGGGACTACGTCCAAACCGAGACGGAAGCAGGTCGAGTTCGTGATCCCGTTGGGGCTCTGGCTGAGGAAACGGGAGCGGGCACGGTTGTATCTGGCGCGGTATATCTGGTCGAGGGCGACAGCCTTGAAATACAAATGAACGTGACCGACGCGGTGCGAGGTAGACCACTGGGCGTGGTCGATCCCGCGCGAGGGTCACGATCATCCGTGAGCGAGATCATCAGCGACACACAAGAGCGGGTGATGGCCTTTCTCGCCATCAGGCATGAAGCTGTGCATGACTGGGCTCCCGGCGCGATTGGCGAGCCACCCTCGTTCGAGGCATACGAGGCGTATACTGAAGGGAGAAGAGCACAGGATGCGGGGCAAGCTCAAGAGGCAATCCAGCACTATCAGCGAGCGTTCGTATTGGACTCCTCATGGGCGCAACCGCTCATTCGCCTGAGTTCTCTGCTCTGGGGCACGGGCAGATTCACTGAGCACGACTCGGTGGTGAGGGTATTAGAGAGTTTTGGGAGCCAGCTTACTCCGTTTGACCGGGCTGAGGTGCAGTTCCACCGCGCAGTGAGCAACGGCGACCTGATGCAGGCGCTCGCAGCCACCCGACGAGGTGCCGAGTTGGCACCGCAATCACCTGCCGAGTTCAATGTGGCCTGGACGCTAAAGGGCCTCTTGAACCGACCTCGTGAAGCTGCTGAAGTACTGCTAGCCCACGACTCGGAGGAGAACGCCAACTACTGGGCGACGTTGATTGATGCACTGGCGATGCTCGACCGACATGAGGACGCACTCGACGCCGCACGACGCGCCCAGCGAATGGGTCCTCAGTCCGGCCAGTTGGGGCTGGGTTGGCTACGTCGCCAGGCCAATGCGTTGGCAGCCTTGGGACGTATTGAAGTGCTCAACGGTGTGTTGGACGAGATCGAGTCCGAATCCGCGTATCCACGTCAGTCGTTGGTGGAGCCGCTTGAGGTGCTCCACGCCTACGGACATGACGAGGCGTTGCAGGAAATCGTGCAGCGAGTCATCGGCGCGTTTGAGGCCAGACCGGCGGACGAGGTGGCGGAGCGGGCACATCGTCACTGGTACGGGCGGGCGCTGTTCCTCGCTGGAAGACGTGACGAGGCGCAGGCGGTGTACAATGCGCTTGTCGAGGAGACGCCAGACCACCTTGCTCGACGGGCAACGCGGGCCTTCATCGCCGCCAGCCGGGGCGACACGACCCAGGCGCTACGTGACCTGGAGTGGTTCGAGCAGTTGGAGCCTGCCGAAGGGGAGGTGGGACACGCGCTGTACCGCAGGGGGCTGATCGTCGGTGCCCTTGGTGCCCCCGACCGGGCGACAGAGTTGGTCCGCGCATCCTACGAGGAGCGTGATTGGAGATTCGCGTGGCGGGACCGGGTATGGTTCGAGGTTGACCCCCTCCGCGACTACCCGCCGTTCCAAGAGCTGATGAGGCCGAAGGGATAGGGGCCCACCTGCGGGAATCTCACCTCGAACACGTGAGGCCCGATCCGTAGTCGCACCAGCGCAACTTTCCCCCCGTACCCCTCTGGCCCACAAACGCTGAGCTTCGGATGGGCAGGGGTCTTGACGACTACAACATGAGGATGATACCGACGCCTTGAACCAGTCTCTCTCTGGCCTGTCCATTCTCTGAGGCCTACCTTTGCCACCGTCGCCCTCTGGGTCGCCCGCCGGAAACCAAAGGAGGTCATCATGCGCCGCATGATGCTCACGGTCGCGTCCCTCGTTGCCGCAACCCCTTCGCTTGTCGCACAGTAGCGGCCTTCGCCGGATCGGCCTACACAGCAACCGGCCTGGAGAGCGCGTAGACGGTGACCCCGTCTCGTGGGTTCGTATCTAGATCCTCCTCCCTATAGCATCACTACCTGCGCTCTCGACGATAGCCAATGACGGCTCCTAGCATTATTGACAAAGCCCACGAGCCAAACATGAAGTAACCGATGGTTGTTTCGGGGGTTCCAAATGTTCGGGAGACTACGCCACCCAATATTCCACTGACCGTAAGGACGGGAATTCCTACCCAAAACCCGACAAATGCACCATTCAATGCACGTGTGCCCCCCCCACGGGCCTGCTTTTCAGACAAAGGGTGAGACCGATTCCTGGGCGGCGGCGATTGAGTTGATCCAGCCTCTGGGCTTCGTCCCCTCCGTGGGGGTTGCGACTGAGCAGATTCGCGTGGCCGGGACCGATCCTTCGGTCGGGGCTGTATACTACTCAGTAACTCGTACGCAGCGTTGATTTTCTTGAGTTCTTCTTGGGCCTTCGCTTGAATGCGTGGGTCGTGCGGAAATCGGTCAGGGTGCCAGACCTTGGCCAAGTCCCGATACGCCTCCTTGACCGCTGTCTGCGATGCACCTGGGAGCAGTCCCAGCACTGCATATGCTTCGTCGATTTGGTCCACCCGGGATCTCCAACACAGCGAATTGGCGAGTCGCGACAGGCGCCGTCTTGAGCAAGCTGCTTGCGCTGACGGCGGTCCTTGCGTGGCCTAGAAGAGGAGAGTCCTGTTGCCGCAACGCGGGCAAGCTCTGGTCCTCTCGGTAGGTAGTCCCTTTCCTCCGAGCTTCTGGCCGCAGTCGTCGCAATACACCGTACCGCAGTTGGCGCAGCGATGCCAGAAGTTGAGAATTGACGGCATCAGACCGCGCTGCTTGCCGCACATTGAACAGATCTCACCAGCCATTCTCGGCTCCCCATGCTAGGCGAATGAGGAATTTGCACTCTTCCGATGTCCGTGGCGATGGCGTGAGACAAGACGACGGCCTCCTAGTCCAGCATAACCGCGCCGCGGATGTCTGGGTCCGCAACGTCGCCGGTTTCCACGAGTGTTGGGTGGTAGACGGTGAGCCCGTCTCATGGCTTCGAATCCAGTTCGCTGTAGGACACAGATGGTGCATCCTGGATCAGCGGATTGTGCCGCAACTGTGCCGTAACCGACCGGTAAAGGCGGGCACAGGCGGCACAAGCGCCGACCTGGGGAGGGCAGCTAAGTTAGCCACCAGCACCGCGTTGTACCGCTGGGTACCAGAAACTCGGTCCTACTGGTTGGTACAAGAAGTGCCACGGAGCGCGCGCCTAGAGCGCTCCCTCGGGCCGTTCCGCTGTTCCGCCGTTCCGCTGTTCCGCCGTTCCGCCGTTCCGCCGTTCGAAATTGGCCCAACA
>JBDHHP010000288.1:0-6806 GCA_039589275.1 Gemmatimonadota bacterium
TCGTCTCGCAAACCAGATAGGTACATGAGGGTGAGGTAATCCCGCACGCCGCTAGTGTGATTGAGCAGGTGTCGAACGGTCACTCTCTGACCGTAGTCCGGCATCTCGGGCAGGTACTGCCGGATGTCGTCATCCAGCAAGAGCTTGCCTTCCTGTTCCAGGAGAACCACCGCGGCCGCGGTGAACTGCTTCGAGGTCGAGCCGATCCGAAACACGCTGGCGCCGCTGAGCGGGATTCCGTGTTCCAGGTCCGCCATGCCGTAGCCGCGTGAGAAGATCAGCTCACCGGCTTGGATTACCCCCACGGCACAACCAGGTGAGCGCGTGTTGTCGTATCGGGCGAAGATGCTGTCGATGCGTGCGGAGATCTCGGGGTTCTGTGCGCCAGCTCCACTAGGGATGCAGATGAGCGCTAGAGCGCAGACAACAAGGGCGGTTGGGCGGTAGGGCGGTAGGGCGGTACCCGTTCTCACCACGCGTTTCACGTTTCTCATTTCCCATTCCCGTTAATCATGACGTGCTTTCCGCAAGCGATCGTTGCAGCCAAGACGGCGTAAGCGTATCCACCGCGGCAACCCGGGTCAACTCGACGACTTGACCGGCCCCCCAAGGTGCTGTAGTTCCTATCCAGGTGCATTTAACGAACGACACCGACAATTGAGGCTCTTTTCGATGACTAAATCCACCAGCATCCGTGCAGCGCGCGGGCCCCTTGCTGTCCTCGCTCTGTCCGTTTCTCTTGCCGCCATCTCATGTGGCGTGTTGACCGATCGGATGACCCGATTGGCAGAGGCGTCCTTGGCGCAGCTTCAGGGGGAGATCGAGCTTCCCGGGCTCACGGGGGAGGTAGAGATACTGCGGGACGAGTGGGGAGTGGCCCACATATACGCACAATCAGTGGAAGATCTCTTCTTTGCCCAGGGATTCGTAGCAGCCCAAGATCGGCTGTGGCAACTCGAGATCTGGCGTCGCTTGGGTGAAGGCAGACTCTCGGAGATCGTTGGACCGGCGGCGTTCGAGCGAGATCGATTGGCGCGACTACTGAAGTACCGGGGCGACATGGAGGCCGAATGGACGAGCTATCACCCGGACGGAGAGACCATAATCACGTCATTCGTGCGCGGGGTGAACGCCTTCGTCGAACACCGTTCCGACAATCTACCCGTCGAGTTCAAGCTCACCGGAGTGGTCCCCGACCCGTGGACACCAGACGTCCCGTTGTTGAGGATGGCGGGACTACCAATGACCCGAAACGCGCTGGCCGAACTCAGGTTGGCCAGCAATGTGGCGGAGCTAGGTGCCGCTGAAGCCAACAGGAGGGACAACCCCGACCCGTGGCATGCGTTGCGGGTACCGCCAGGGCTAGAAGTATCCCGAATTCCTCCACAGGTACTGGATGTTCTGGACGCCGGATATGATCCGGTCCCACGGATCCCGCTACTCGATGGCTACGGCGACCTCGCATCGGTACCCGATGACGGTTCTTCCGTGCTGGGTAGCAATAACTGGGTGGTTTCTGGCGACATGACCGTCACTGGCAAGCCGCTGCTGGCAAACGATCCGCACCGCAGAATAAGCCTCCCCTCGCTCCGCTATCTGGTACATCTAAACGGCCCGGGTTGGAATGTGATCGGTTCCGGAGAGCCCGCGCTCCCCGGAGTTGCCATTGGCCATAACGAGAGAATCGCGTGGGGACTCACAATAGTCGGAATCGACCAGCAGGACATCTTCGTGGAGCAGCTCAATCCGGCCGATAGGAATCAAGTCCGTTGGCGTGGTGGATGGGAAGACCTCCGCTTGGAGGTCGATACCATCTGGATCAAGGATGAGGGACCGCGCACCGTGGAACTCAAGTTCAGCAGGCACGGACCTATCATCTATGAAGACACAGCCAGCAACCAAGCTTACGCATTCAGGTCGGTGCTGTCAGAACCCGGCACGGCCGGCTACCTCGGGTCGCTTCGGGTCGATCAAGCACAGAATTGGGAAGAGTTCCTCGACGCCATGGACCACTGGCTGGTGCCATCCGAGAATATGATGTACGCCGACGTCGACGGAACCATAGGGTGGCAGGCGGCAGGACTGGCCCCGATCCGCTCCCGCGGCTGGGTGGGCCGCCTCCCCGTCCCCGGCAGCGGGCGTTATCAGTGGCGTGGGTTCCGCCCCATGGGTGAGCTACCGCGAGAACACAACCCCGAACGAGGGTATATCACGACGGCGAATCACAACATCATGCCGCCACGATACTCCCCCCCACTCGGATACCGGTGGTCAGCTCCGGGGAGATTCCTGCGATTGGACGACGTGCTGAGCGACAGCGGCGGATTCTCTGTCGACGATTTCAAGCGGTTGCAGCACGACGTCTACTCTCAGCCGGCCGCGGATGCCGTCGCTGTGCTGGCGCAACTCACCTTTGACGTCGAGGAACTCGAGCGCGCCCGCCAGATGCTGACCGAGTGGAACTCAGAATTGCTCAGAGACTCTCCCGAAGCAGCGCTATATAAGGCGTGGGTTCGGCTCTGCGGGCCGCAATTGACAGTCTCGAGAGTTCACAGGGATCGAACTGGTCTGGCTGGCGCTGGGGTGCGATGCACAAGACGCTTTTCCAGCACAACGTGGTGTCCGCCTATGACCTTCCGGCGGTCGAGCGCGACGGGGACCGCACGACGGTCAACGTCACAGGCCAACACGGCGGGTCGTTCCGCGAGATCATAGATCTCTCGGACTGGGACAACTCCGTGGCTACCAGTGTTCCGGGGCAATCCGGTCAACCCAGAAGCCCGCACTACGATGATCTGCTGGAAATGTGGGCCGACGGTGAGTACTTCCCCCTGCTGTTCTCTCGCGAGGCAGTGGAGGAGAATGTCGAACACAGGTTGGTGTTGAAGCCCAAAGGCTAGGGCGATTTGATCCACTCCACTCCCCAAAAGGGAGAGGGACTCATGCGAAACGATAAGCCTCATACTGGATTCGTTCTGACCTTCATCTTTGCCTTTCTTCCTTTGCTGACCGCCTGTGAGCAGCCGGTCACTACTCCCGAGGAGCAGTTCGGTCACGTAATTGGTGCTGACTACGTCCTTCTCTCGTACACACAACTGGTCGAATACTGGCAGAGGCTAGACGACGAGTCCGATCGGATGAGCCTGGTAGACATCGGGCGGACAGCCGAAGGTCAAACAATGTGGATGGCGATCATCACGTCGCCCCAGAATCACAGGCGACTCGAGCGCTACAAGGAGATCTCGAGACGTCTCGCCCTAGCCGAGACATTGACGGACGACGAGGCGCGAGAGCTGGCTCAGGAAGGAAAGTCGGTGGTCTGGATAGATGGGGGCACACATTCTTCTGAAATAGTGAACCACCAGACTGAGTTCGAACTGGTCTATCAGATGCTGAGCCGCAACGACGAAGAGGTTTTGCGGATTCTGGATGATGTCATTCTGCTCACCCTCGTCACGAATCCTGATGGCATGAATCTCGTCGCGGACTGGTACATGGGAGATCCGCAGAACCGGAATCCGTGGCGACTTCCGGAGTTATTCCACAAGTACATCGGCGGTGACACGAATCGCGACCACTACATGGCGAACCAGCCGGAGACCGAGAACATCAATCGCGTGCTTTACCGTGAGTGGTTTCCGCAGATCGTCTACAACCAACACCAGACAGGGCCGCAGGGAACAGTCCTGTTCGTACCACCTTTCCGCGATCCGTTCAACTACGATTTTGACCCGTTGGTGATATCGGGAATCGAACTTGTCAGCGCTGCCATCTTCAACCGTTACCACGCGGAGGGCAAAGCTGGCGCGGCCAATCGTGACATGGCGAGCTACTCCACGTGGTGGGAAGGTTGTCTCCGATGTGGCACGTATTTCCACAACGCGATCGGGATCCTTACAGAGATCAACGGCAGTCCCACTCCGATGGAGATCACCCTAATCCCAGACAACCAGATCGCGCGGAACAACCTCCCCTATCCGATTCCGCCACAAGCATGGCCTTTCCGCAGCGCCATTGAGTACATACAGTCGGCCAACATCGCGATACTCGATGTCGCTTCAAAGCACCGTGAGGATTTCCTCTTCAATCGATACCTGATGGGTCGGAACTCTGTCGAGAAAGGAAGCCGCGACAACTGGACTATTACACCCGACAGGATCGCTGCGCTCAAGGGTGCTCTCGAGACTGACGGGGCAGAGATGGAGCCCATCGAGTCGGGAGGCTCTGGACGGGATCGAGGCTACCCGCCCCAGTACTATGAGCAGGTGCTCCACGACCCGGCTTTCCGAGATGCGAGAGGTTACATCATTCCATCGGACCAGCCGGACTTCTTGACCGCCACCAAATTCGTCAACGTCCTGATCAAGAGCGGTATTCTCGTTCACAGGGCCGCGCAGTCTTTCGAGATCTCAGGCACCACCTACCCCGAGGGTTCGTTTGTGGTCAAGGCCGCGCAGGCGTTCCGGCCCCATGTCCGATCCATGTTCGAGCCCCAGGACCACCCCGATGACTTCGTGTATCCGGGAGGCCCTCCCAAGCCACCGTATGACGCAGCGGGATGGACGCTGGCCTACCAGATGGGGGTTGAGTTCGACAAGGTGTTCGAGGGACTCGAAGGGCCCTTCGAACCGATCGAGGGGTTCACGGAGCCGGCCCCTGGAAGCGTGGCAAACACGGCTGCACCAGGATTCTTGCTGAGTCACCAGGTGAACGACGCTTTCTTGGCCATGAATCGGCTGCTTGGCGACGGTGAGGAGGTTTACTGGCTGCAGGATCCGATACAGATCGGGACAGGGTCGTTCCCAGCGGGTACCATGTACATCCCCGCGCACGACTCCACTGTTCTGCGGCTCGAACGGCTAGCGGAGGAGATCGGACTGGCTTTCGTGGGTGTTGAATCCAGGCCGTCGGGTGGAGCATACCGTGTAGAGCCGGTGCGGATCGGGTTGTGGGACGAGTACGGCGGATCGAGGACCTCGGGCTGGACCCGCTGGCTGCTGGAGCAGTTCGAGTTCCCGTACCAAGTAGCCTATCCCCAGAGGCTCGACGCGGGGAATCTAATCGATGACTTCGATGTGTTGATCTTCGAGTCGGGTGCCATCTCGCCGGAGCTGGATCGAGCCGGCAATGTGCGCAGTCAGTCTGGGCAGCCCGATCCCGAGAGCATCCCGGAGAGGTACCGGGAGAGACTTGGCTCCATTTCGCAGGACCGGACCATTCCGCAGTTGCGCCGATTCCTCAATGCCGGGGGCACAATCCTCGGAATCGGGACTTCTGCGAGCATCGGCTACCACTACAATCTTCCGATCGCTAACGCTCTGGTCGACAGGGCCACGGGAAGACCGCTTCCCATGGAGCGATACTGGGCGCCTGGCTCGATTCACCGGGTCCGCGTGGACAACTCGAACCCACTGGCGTACGGCCTACCGGAGTACCTCGATGTGTACTTCGACAAGAATCCAGTGTTCCGACTGACACCCAGAAGCGGCGTACGTAGAGTGGCCTGGTTCGATAGCGGCGAGACACTACGCAGTGGCTGGGCGCTGGGAGAGCAGTACCACAGGAATGGGGTCATCGTGGTTGATGCTGATGTCGGGAGCGGGAAGCTGTTCCTGTTTACGCCGTTGATCAACTTCAGAGGGCAACCCCACGGGACCTTCAAGTTCCTGTTCAACGGGATCTACTACGGGGCTGCCGAGACTGTAACCTTCTGATTGACCTGAATTCCGGAAATCACGTTCCACGGTTTTGAGGGGGCGAGTATGACAGCACAGAACCGATTCCCGCTAAGGTGCCTGACTCTAGTAGTCAGCGCGATTCTCCTTTCAGCTGGGATTATGTCAGCACAAGGAAGCCAGGAAGTATCCGTCTTCCTAGCGGGCGATGCGATATTCAACCGCAAGTGGTCTGACTTCAAGGAACCGGAGTTCCTTGGCTTGATCGACAAGATTCGGGGAGCGGACGTGGCCGTATGCAACCTGGAGACGTTGATCCACACCTACAAGGGGTTTCCCCAGACGGCGAGTGGAGGAACCTACATGGCGTCGGAACCATATATCGCCGATGAGTTGGCGTGGGCTGGATTCGACATGTTGGGAGTGGCAAATAACCACACCTTCAACTACGGCTCCATCGGGGTGTTGGAGACGATCGATTTCGTGGAGGCCGCGGGAATGAAGATTGCCGGAGGCGGAGATCTGCAAAGGGCGCGCGCCCCGGTTTTCCACTACACGGCAGATGCCACCGTCGCATTATTGTCGGCAACCTCAACGTTCACAGATTTCCAGAAAGCAAGCAACTCCCGTCCGGACGTGCAGGGCAGAGCTGGATGCAACCCGCTGACGGTAGCCACCACGAGCATGGTGACTCAGGCGACAGCAGACAGGCTGTTGAGCTTGGCCGAGCAGGAGGGAATGTCTGAGGTATCAGTGCGTGGTGGGATGCTCAATTTTCTGGGGCAGCGTTTCACCATCGGTGACGAGGACGCCAGGGTCCTGACGGTCAACGACGACGATGCGAACGCCATCTTGGAGCAGATCCGCAGGGCAGAGGCGACGGCAGATATCGTAGTGCTTTCCATGCACGCGCATCGTCAGGGCGAATGGTTGACCGACTTCGCGCATCAAGCGATCGACGCGGGGGTCGACGCGTTCCTCGTGAGCGGCCCACACTACATCAATCCCATCGAGATCTACAAAGGAAGGCCGATCTTCTACAGCCTGGGCAACTTCACCTTCCAGAGCGAGACGGTCACGAGGTTGCCGGCGGAATACATGGAACCTCACGGATTTGACGAGACGAGGACA
>JBDHHP010000289.1:0-4422 GCA_039589275.1 Gemmatimonadota bacterium
GATGCCTCCAAAGAGCACTAGTGCCACGCTCACCATGCTGGTGAGCACAGGTCGTCTGATGGATGTGTCGGAGAGTTTCACCGAGTCCCCTTGAGTTGACGGCCGTGGATGATCCGTATCTGAACACCCACGTATAGCATGGGGTTCCCTAACTGGAGCAAGCCACTGATCCACGACCAAGCCGAGCCTGACCACAGCACCCATCCCCTGGGACCGAACACTGGCTTCGGGACCCATATGGTAGCCGCTCGGGCCTCCGGTCACGCTCAGATAACGGCCAGCTAACCGGTAGGTCACGGCCCGCCCGTATCATACGTCGTTTGTACCGAAAGGCGGTGGGCTAGCGAACCGAGCGATGTTTGACCGGCGAGTATCGGGCCCCTCCACCGGCAGCACTCCGGCGCCCAGTTCCGAAGGGCGTATCCGGCCCGATTCACCGCCGAAAATCCACCGAAAAACAGAAGTAGACGTGAGGCCGGGCCATGTCCTCCCCCAAAGATGACCCGGGTCTTCAACAGTGCGCGGGCTCAATCCTGGTGGGGGCTCCTGGGTTGCACAGCCCGTGTACGGCAAATCCACTAGGAGGTGTTACATGCAGCAACGAGAAGTCTGGCGATTTCTCGCACCGCAGGGCTCGAGGGGCAGCCCTCTCGGGTTCTTGCTAGGGCTCCTGCTGTTGGCTTTCGCCATTCCATCCGCCCAGGGCCAGATGACTATCCAGGGCACCGTGGTGGATGAGAGCGGAGAGCAACAACAGGGAGTCGAAGTGTTCATCCCGGCGCTGAGGGTGAGCACTATGACCGGGGATGACGGCACCTACAACATGCTGGTGCCGGCTGCGCGTACCGCCGGGGTGGTTTCGGTCACGCTGGTGGCACGCAAGATCGGTCTCCGCGCCGCGCAGCGGAACATTCCTATTGTGGTTGGCGGTAGCGCGCGACACGACTTCACGCTCGCGGAGGATGCGTTCGAGCTGGACGCCGTGGTGGTGACCGGGCAGGGCCTGCAGGAGGAGCGTAAGAAGCTCGGTACGATAATCAGCACGGTGAAGGCTCGGGAGATCGAGTACGCCTCGGAGTTCGATATCGTTTCGGCGATCGCCGGCAAGGCACCCAACGTCGAGATCACGAGCTCCACCGGTGACCCCGGGGGCGGCACGTACATCCGCATCCGTGGCTCTAAGAGTGTGGAAGGCGGCACGCAGCCACTCTTGGTGGTGGATGGCCAACCCATCACCAATGAGACACACTCACTCGGGTTCACAGGTAGCGGTGTGACGAATCAGAACCGCGCCGCCGACCTGAACCCTGAGGACATCGAGAGCGTCGAGATCCTTAAAGGTCCGGCGGCGACCGGGATCTATGGATCGCGCGCGTCAAACGGCGTCGTTCTGATTACCACAAAGTCGGGGGAGCGGAACTCGACTCGGTACTCACTCAAGAGCTCGTTCGGGATCGACAGAGTGAACAATCTGCCCGTGCTTCAGACCAGCTACGGTCAGGGCCAAAAGGACCTCGACGCTCCGACCGTTAACCTCTCACCCACGTCGTCGATCAGCTGGGGACCACAGCTCGATGCGTCGACGCCGACATACGACCATGCGGGCGAGATGTTCGAGACCGGCAGGCGCTGGGACAACAACCTGACCCTTGCCGGAGGCACAGAGCGGACGACGTACTACATGTCGCTCGGGTACTTGTACTTTAACGGGGCGATCGTCGGGAACTCGGACTACAAGCGCATGACCACGCGGCTCAAGGGTACGCACGATTTCCTGAGCAACCTCACGATCGGCGGGAATTTCTCGTACGTGACGAGCAACGCTAATCTGGTGCAGATGGGATCGAACATCAGCGGCATGTTGCTGGGCGCGTTCCGCACCCCGCCCGAGTTCAACAACCTACCGTACCTCGATCCTGAGACCGGGTTGCACCGTTCGTATCGCTACCCAAATCCGACGGAACTAGTGAGGGGTCGAGGCTACGACAACCCATTCTGGGTTGCCAACGAGATGCCCAATACGTCGGATGTCGACCGCTTCATGGGGAACATCAACCTCGACTGGGCTCCGTTCAACTACTTGAGCTTCAGGTGGATCCTCGGGGCCGATTTCTCGAACGATCAGAGGGTCACGGTCTTCCCGAAGAGCTCATCCGAGCAGCCAGTGGGCCGGGTAGACCGGGCAGAGTTCGTCGACAACGTGTTCGACCACAGTCTCCTGGCTACGTTCGACTGGGAGTTCAACCCGGACTTCCTGATCAACGTGACTGCGGGGCAGAACCTGAATCAGACGGAGTATCGCCGCTACCAGGTGACCGGCGAGAACCTGATTTTCGGAACGGACCAGTTGGACTTCGCGATCGATCGAGTCCCCGACGAGTATACGGAGAGCATCAGGACCGAGGGGTTCTTCCTCGACGCGGGATTGGACCTGTGGGATCAGCTGTTCTTGAAGGGCGGAGTCCGGCTGGACGGATCGAACACGTTCGGCGGCGACACCACCGCTACGGGCGAGCGCGAGTCTTCGCGGTTCTGGTACCCCAAGGCGAGCCTTGCGTGGGAGTTCAGCCGGTACCTGCCCGCCTTTGACTTCGCCAAGCTCCGCGCCGCCTACGGTGTGGCCGGTCGTCAGCCGCCACCGTACTCAAATGTGAACGCCTTCCAGACGGGCACCTTCGGGGACGGCTGGGTTCCGGGTATCGAGTCCATCTACGCTGGTTTTGACGGTGTGTACTCGGAGAACACTCTGGGGAACAAGAACATCTTGCCGGAAACGACCACTGAGATCGAGGGTGGATTGGATTTCGCGTTCCTCAACAACAAGGTCTTCGTTGAGGCCACATACTACTGGCAGAAGACCGAGGATGCGATCCTCGGCCTGAACGTGACCCCCAGTACCGGCTTCGGCCAGACGTGGGCAAACGGTGCCGAATGGCGCAATTGGGGTTATGAGCTCACGCTGGACTGGAGGGTCTACGAGACCGATAACTTCGCCTTCCGTCTCGGTGCACAGTGGGCCAAGAACGAGAGCGAAGTAGACGCGCTGATCGGTACCGAGGAAGAGAGCCTCGCAGGGTTCTCGAGTCTTACCTCGTCAGTCGTCGCGCCGGATACGCTCTCCAACGGTGAAGTGATCAAGCACCCCTTCGGCACCTTCTACGGCTCCGATTTCGTGCGCTTCGGCCGTGGTATCTTAGTGGACGGTGCCGACATCGACGCGACATATAGCGGCTGGTCTGCGGGAGATCTGTACATTGACGACGACGGTTTCCCGATAGAGGAGCCGCAGTCACGTGCCGTTGGCGATCCCAATCCAGATTGGACCGGGAGCCTCCGGGCCACCATCACGTTATACAACAACGTGCGGCTCTCCGGCCTGCTCGACGTGAAGCACGGCGGCGACATCTGGAACGGCACCAAGGGGGCATTGTTCTACTTCGGCAAGCACATGGAGACCATACCGATCCACGAGGGACGCGACACTACGTTCGCGACCTGCGCCGATTGCGGTCCCGGTGCCGGTACTGCAGCGGAAATGGACCACTACTGGGCGCTCAGCGGTCCGGGCAGTGGTTTCACTGGCCCGTCGGCCCAGTTCGTGGAGCGCGCGGGATTCGTGAAGCTGCGTGATGTCTCGGTGGCCACGACGCTCCGGGGCAACTGGCTCCGGTCAATCGGCTTCGATGAGCTCGACGTGACCGTGAGTGGCCGCAACCTGGTAACGTGGACCGACTACACGGGTCTAGATCCCGAAGCAAACCTCACGGGCCAGTCCACCGGCCGCGGGTTGGAGTACTTCAATCACCCGCAGACCAGGACGTTCGTGTTCACCCTAACGCTGCGCCGCTAAGGCCGAGGCAAGGAGGATTGAGATCATGAGATCGATATGCTGGCCCGGCCGTGCGCTGTGCGCGGCCCTGTTGGCGGGCTCCTTGATCGGCTGCGAGTTCATCACAGCGATCGAGTCGAACCCGAATAGGGTACCGGAGGCCCAGCTCGACCAGCTCCTGGTCGGTGTCTCCGTCAACAACTTCTGGCAGGAAGAAGGGCAGTGCAGCCGGATGGCGTCGATGTGGACGCAGCAGATGGCCGGCACGCAGCGCCAGTTCAGCGGCTTCGACGTGTACAACTTCACGGAAGGCGACGCGAGCGGCTGCTACACCAGCGTGTACACCGGTGGTGGCCTGATCGACATTAGGGAGGCAATTGCGGTGGCGGAAGAGCAGGGGCGGACGGCGTATGCAGGTATCTTCAAGGTGTACGAGGCCTTCATGATAGGGCAGACGGCATCAGTGTTTGGAGATATCGAATACTCACAGGCCGTTAACGCCGAGTTCGACCAGCCGGTGCTTGACGAGCAGTCAGCCGTCTACGCAGCCGTGCAGAGCCTGCTGGACGAGGCAATCTCGAATCTCGGGGGTG
>JBDHHP010000290.1:0-7036 GCA_039589275.1 Gemmatimonadota bacterium
TACAATCGATCCCGGCAGAGGTCCTCGACCGGCTCTCCCAGCACAAGCTGGTATTGGTCGGCGAGACGCATCTGATCTGGGAGCACCAAGAAATGATGTCCGAATTGGTTCGGGCCCTGCATGAGCGCGGGTTTCGCCAGTTACTCTTGGAATGGCC
Organism: Gemmatimonadota bacterium; assembly: GCA_039589275.1. Taxonomy (GTDB): domain Bacteria; phylum Gemmatimonadota; class Gemmatimonadetes; order Gemmatimonadales; family GWC2-71-9. The sequence continues at coordinate 158 of JBDHHP010000290.1, forward strand.
GCACATGGCTGACTGGGTGCTGACCGACTTCGTCCAGGACACACAGCTCGAGCCCGACTGGGAGCCTCCAAGTTGGTTTTTCTCGGCCCTGATTCCCGCCGTCCGGGATGTCAACCGCACACTACCGCAGGGCGAGCGCATCGCCGTGCGGGGCATTGATATGAACCTGGGGGATTACGGAGGTGCTCGGGAATTCAAGGAGTCGTTGAGAGGGCTGTCAGATCACCTGCCCGACCCGGGACCAGTCGCCGCCTTCTTGCAGGGCGATTACAGTACCCCCGCGGCGCGGGAAGAGCGACTCGAGACCCTGCGTGCCGAACTCGAAGCGGGGCGGTCAGGCCTGATCGACTCTTGGGGGGAGTACTGGTACGAAACCGTGGTCGAAATGGTTGAGGTGGAAAGAGCCAGCGTGCCCATACGAGCCCTGAGGGAAGACCACTACGACATTACAGTCCAGATGCGCGAGGCCGTCATGAAGTTGTTGGCGGATGCCAGGTTGAGGGGCTACGAACACCGCACACTGCTGAATGTCGGTTCAAATCACGCGCAAAAGGAGTATCTGAGAGGGACGGACCATGAATGGCTCGGCGACTACCTAGTACACCAGAGCGACGCCGTTGGGGGATCGTCAATCGTCTTGGCCGTGACCCCAGCTCGGATCGTTTCCGGTTCGGGAACTACACTGTCGGACTATGACGTCGCCGACGCCTCGCCTGAGAACGAAATATGGCGGACAATGAACGAGACCTGGCCCGACCGGATCGTCTTCTTGCCGGTGGATGACCCGGTTTTTATGGGAGACGGAGTCCCGATGAACTTCGAAGGACTCATCTATGTGGGTTCCCCGAAACGGCACTACGACGTGTTTCTCCTGCTGCCTTTGGCGCATCGTGTGCCGCTGCCGTAGCGACTTGCTCAGTCTGACGGCCAGCTGAGCTACTCCGCCATAGGCTCTTCAACCCCGCACGCCACCGGGCGGGACCCTGCACCCCGACCGCACCACGCCAGGCGAACCCCACTCCTCCCCCCACCCTGCCGACGGTACAGGGCGGAAACGACTCCTCCTTCTACCACCTTCTACCGGCGTCTACCGCCGTCTACCACCCTCTACCGCCCGGACCTTCACCGCCACCTTGTGGTGTTGCTTCACGTCCTCGGCTAGGTAGACGGTGGCCATACCACCGCTGTGGTGACGACCGCGTTACTTCGCCACAGCGCGCGACCATTCGGTTACGTCCAACCTCGCTCGACTCGCTAGCCATGTCCGATGCGGGGTCGGCGGCTGGTCTTTCGTGTTCATGCGCTGCAGCGAATGCTCGAGCGTCACATCTCAGCTGACGACGTCTGGTGGGTACTGGAATCAGGCGAGACGATTGCAGAGTATCCTGATGATCGCCCTGTACCAAGCCGTCTGGTACTTGGTTGGGTATTGAACGAGCCTCTTCATGTGGTGGCGGCCGATGAGGCAGACAGCGACATTACGGTTGTCATCTCGGCGTACCGGCCGGATCCCGATCTGTGGTCCCCTGACTTCCGCAGGAGGCTTTCATGAAGTGCACCACATGCGGGCAGGCAAGCGTCGGCGAAGGTCTTGTGACGCTCACTTTCGAGCGTGAGGGCACCATTGTCGTCATCAAGGAGGTACCCGGACTTGTATGCCCTAACTGCGGAGAGGAATACGTGCCCGACGAGACCGCAACTCACGCACTCGAGACGGCTGAAGCAGCTGCCGGCAGCGGCGCGTCAGTGAAGGTGCTACGCTACGAAGCTGCTTAGGCCGAAAGCTGGGCAGCAGGGCGGTACCGCCCTACTGCGGCAACCCCATCCGCCGCCGCAGCTCCTGGAACCGCGGCTCGTCGAAGACTAGACCGAAGTCAGGTTCGAATACGGCTGGCATGTTGGGATTGCCAGTCTCATACATGATCTCGAGCCAGTCCATGGTCCGTTCCTTTTCGCCCGCAAAGGCGTATGCCATGGCAACCATCATAGATAGTAGTTCCGCCGCCTTCGGGCGTGCGGCCAATGCTTGATCAGGCCGAAGGGGTAGGGGCAGCGTCGTTGGTCTAAAAAAGGGGCCGGGAGACCGGCCCTTTGTCGTGGACGTACCGTAACTTCCAACGCCCGGCGCGGGGCCGGGCGTGTGGTGTGGTGTATCTCGGACGGTCTGGCGGCTACATGGGTTGGGTTGGGGGGAAGGACTCGTGCATGACGTGAATCTTCCACTCCCCTTCACGACTCACCCAGACCGGCGTGTATACGTAGCTCTGCTCCGGTGTAGTGAACCCGTTCTTGAAGGTTGCCGTCATGATCCCGCCCTCCACTTTGCAGGCCACGTCTTGGGCCAGCACGATGGTCTCCGAGCTTGTTATCGTGATATCCATGCTCGCAACTTGGGTGTACCCTGGACGTGCCTTGGCCATGATCTCGGCGTACCCGTGTTCTATCGTGCCATCAATGGCAACCGTGAGGTCGGGAGAATCGTAGTAGTAGGTAATCGCTCGCTCAAAGTCTCCCTCTTTCCACGCATCCATGAACTCAGCTTGGATGGAATCCACTTCTGCCGCAATCTCGGCCTTCTGCTCGTCGGTGAGTTCAGTTGTAGCGGGTTGGCACGCTGCCAGAAAGGCCAGAGGCAAAACGACGAGTGCGTGACGGCGCATTGGTATCTCCTTTCCTACGGGACACTCGATACCCAAGGGTTAGCAAACGAAAGCTGCTCTCGATGCGGTTGGAAGTGCAGAAACCAATCACCCACGCTCTCTCCAAAGACCGCCCACCTGGCTTCTTCGAATCTGGCATTCCATTCGTCTCGGGCCTCCCACGAAGGGAACTCGAGGATGAGCAGGTGTGTTGGTCCCCCGCCCGCAGCCTCTCCCATGTCGGCGAGTTCGAGATGCAAGTAGCTCACGATGTAGCCTTTCTCGACTGTCCAGTCGAAGACAGGCCGCGAGTACTCGTCAACGGCTCGGCTGAACGCCGTTTCGTGACCCTCATGGGCACGCCATTGGCCCACGAGCCAGACGTGGCCGGAATCGGATTGTGCGGCAAGTGATGGGGCAGCAACGACCAATGAAGCAGCGAGGAAGACCATGCGGCGCATGACGACCACCTTTGAAGGGGTCTCGGTAACGCGCCAAAGGTACGGGTGGGATCAGAGTGAGGTAAGAGCTTGAAGCGTCAGCGGCCGCAGCCGATTTTCGGAAATGAGGTAGGCACGAAAAGGCAGCCGTACCGGATATTGACCTACCCGGCCCTGGGGGTGCCGCCCGGTCCAGCCAGGCGACGCAAACGCGAAAAAAAAGCCCCCAAAGCCGCTGCCAGCGAGCCTCAGCACGTAACGTTCCCTAATCCTGATATGGAAGCGTCAAAGAAACTCCTGAGACGGTCGCTGCAGGCAGGTTTGGTGCGGACTGTTTCAATGACTAGCGCGACACTGCAAAACCATCCGACGACCCCTTCAGCGTAACAGTGGCACGCGGGGGAGAAGCTAGTGCTTCTCTCCCTCTCTCGTTCGGGGTTAACGTCTACGGGACAGTCAGATGGTTTTGGATGGATGCTTGCGCTCACCGAGTCGCAATTCCGTAGTGGGAGCGCCGAACATACCGCCAAAGGCACTCTCTGGAGCGGTGAAACGCAAAACAGGACAACAGCCCTAAGCCATTGTCCTGTAGTGCGATAGCGGAGGAGGGACTCGTTGCGAAGCAGACCGAGGCCGCGCAGCGGCCGCAGGTCCACCCCCGACACGCGGATTGTGATTTCCGATCAAGGGTCGGACCCATCGGGACTCAGTCGTACTAATCCGAAGAAGAACAAGCAGTTGCGAGACGATGTGTCAGCAAGCAATCACGATGAGTCCGGTCACGGCCTCTCAGCGCCTTCCAGGGGCATTGAAACGGTGTGTACCAAACGTGCCTGAAGCGGCGTTGTCAGCGATTTCTTGGTGCGTCGCTATTAATGATAGCAACCGTCACCTTGGCGGCCTCGCAGGTCGACGAGTTTAGGGACATTTTCGCGTCGCCTTGCGACCTGGCGTGCCCCCCAGGGGGCCCCTGCAATCTCACCGTAGTCTGGCCCGGAAGTGCGTTGGGGATTTTGGAGAATCGGCCGCCAGCGCGTTTCCGTTAGTGCACAGTGTGACGCGGTAGCAAGACGCAAGAACCCCGAGCGAGGGACTCGATTCGCGAGGAGTGTATCCTGTGAGTCGCAAAGAGATCCCATGCCGCTCGGGGCTGGAGGCGTCTAGGAGCCGTCCACCATGAGCCACCACGACAAAGGGCCAGTTTCTAGCTCTTACCTCCCTGTGATCCTGCCCATACCTTTGCCGCGTCACCAATGTTTGTAGGTCCCGCAAGGAGGTCGCCATGCGCCGTCTTGTTCTTGCCACACTCGCCCCCCTGGTCTTCCTGTCCTGCACCCAGACCGACGATCAGCAAGCTGCCACCACGACGGCAGCTGAGATTGAAGCCGTCACGACCATGTTCGACGAGTTCGTCGCTGCGTTCGTCGCTGAGGATCTGGCTGGCAGCATCGCCAACTGGGCCGAGAACGGTGTGTCCATGCCTCCCGACGGGCCTCCGCTAATCGGGAAGGAGGCAATTCGGTCAGACTACCAGGCTGCGATCGAGGGATGGGACATTCAGATAAGTCACCGAATTGAGGATGTCACGGTCTCTGGTGAGATGGCTCTCGTGGTGGCGACTTTTGATGAGACCCTGACACCTAGAGCGGGCGGTGACCCAACCGAACTCCATGGAAGATGGCTCCTGGTTCTGAAGAAGCAGCCAGATGGTTCGTGGAAGGTGTGGCGCGATATGTGGAGCTACTTCCCGCCGCCTGAAACGACGTAGAGGACTCCGGATTCACATCGCCCGACCCGCGGGCGGTGTGAATCGGCATGCACAAAGCGCCAGCGCACGTGCTGCGAACTCCATGTCTCCGCCCTGCTGAAACGCTTGCCATAGAAGACGGACGGCCTGTTCACCGTTCTCGTTGGCCGCGCGCGTCTGTCAGCGCAGCGTCATGAGCCAGACATCGGCTTCCGTCACGCGTCGTGAATAGTAGGCGTGGCGACCGTCGCGCGTCAGGCGCGGCGGGCCCAGCACGTCGCGCGTGACGGAGTAGATCTTCCGCACGTCTTTCGTCACGCGGTCCACGATGTAGAACGCCTTCCCGCCTGAGACGAACAGGATCCGCCGGCTGTCGGGGAGCCACACGGGCCACTCGCCGAATTCCGTCAGACGCTCGTACCGTTGGGTGCGGAACTCGTAGGTGAAGATACCGCCATCCGCCCGCACGCCGCCGCAGAGCCACTGCCCATCCGGTGACCACGAATTCGGGTAGTAGCCCGAGAGTGCCGTGTCCGGTTGCAGCAGTTCCTGGTGCGCCTGGGCCGCCCAGGGCCGGTTCGGATCGATGATGTTGATCGTGTTCCCTCGCGATCCGGCCATGCGCGAGCCGTCCGGCGACCACACGGCGTACGCCATGCCCGGTTCCGCGTCGGTCAGCTGCGTCAGCTCACTCGCGTCGGACCGGATCTTCCAGAGCTGAAGGGTGGGACTGCGGGTCGAGAAGAACGCAATCCAATCACCCTCGGGAGACCAGCGAGGTACACGGTCGATAGCGGAATCGCCCGTCACGCGTCGCAGACCCGTCCCATCGGTGCCCGCCACGTAGATATGGCCTTGGGGTTGTGTTAGCGAGTAGAACACGACTTGCTCACCGTTGGGCGACGGGTCTGGCGACACCCAGTGGCGTGATCCGGTGGTAACCCAGCTTGGCTCGCCGATCGGCATTCCAGTGGACGGATCTATGGACTGACGCTGGATGTTCACCGTGCGGAGTATGGAGCTGTATGCGATGCTGCGTCCGTCACCTGAAACGCTCATATGCGCCAGGGATGTCGCCGATGCCGTTATGGGCTCCGGTGGACCCAACGTCTCACCGGACTCCTCGTCGATCGCGACGTGCCACAGGCTCATGCTGCCGCCCCGATCGCTGGAGAAGTAGAGGTACCTGCCGTCGGGCGACCACGCCGGGCTCCAATCGGTCGCCACATCACTCGTCACGGCTCTTGGCTCACCCCCTACCGCCGGCACGGTCCAAATGTCCGCCTGAGCGCCGCCCGTTTGATATAGCCGCCTGAAGAAGGCGATGCGGTGACCATGAGGCGACCAGCTCGGCAGCACGGCGTCCTCGCCACTGATCCGCTGCGACGTCCCGCCGTTCACGTCCGCCACCCACAGCTCGCTCCGCCCCGCGACGTTCTGCGGGTTGAGCTCGACGTGCCTCGTGGCGTAGGCGAGCTGGGTGCCGTCGGGAGACCAAGTCGGCCGGTAGCCGGCTCGTGTCACACGTCTCACTCCTTCGCCGGTGCGGCCCATGATGAAGATCCCGCCTCCGTCGCGACCGGACCAGAACGCGATCTGCTTTCCGTCGGGCGAGAAGGCCGGTTGATCGTCGTCCGCCGGGGAATCGGCTGTCAGGTTGATCGGATTCTGACCGCCGACACTCTTGAGATAGATATCCCTGTTTCCCGATCCGCCGGCCGAGTAGACAATCCACCCCCCATCGGGCGACAAGCTCGGGAACCACTCGACGCCGGGCTCTGCGGTGAGCTGGGCGTAGCTCGCTGCAACCAGTTCGGGCCCAGCGCGGCTGTCTCGGCCGAAACTGAGCGCCAAGTACAAGGCGGCACCAACCAGTATGCCGATCACGACGATGGCTGGAACGCGGCGATCCCTTGGCCTAGCGGTCTGCACGTCGACTGAGACCACGGTGGCTTGCGACGCTAGCGCCTCAGCGAACTCCCGCGCCGTCGCGAACCGATCCGCCGGCGTCTTCGCCAGCGCCTTCGTGAGCGCCGCCTCCATACTTGCCGGC
>JBDHHP010000291.1:0-4378 GCA_039589275.1 Gemmatimonadota bacterium
TGGGGGAGGCGGGGGAGGTGGTGGTCCGTCGACCACGTCGGTACCGCAGGCCAGAAACGCAATGCTGGGGATCAGAATGCAGGTGACTGACCGCACGGAAACCTCCATAGCATTTGTGACACTTCCGTCCTTCGCCCAGGTGGCAGGCGGGCGTCTACTACGGCGTCTACTACGGCGGCGGGGCCAGGAAGGCCACCGGCGTTTGCTGTTGGGCAATATCTAACTCGGCGGTGTCACCCGAGCGTCACCGCCAATTGCCACCGCAGGTTGGAGAGTCATGGTGGCTGGAAGGGCGACACAATAGCTTGCAGCGCGGTATACGGGTGCGCAAGGTAAAGCCCCGAGCGTCGCCCCGGGCGGTGCAGCCAGAATCTACGAACGCGACAGGCGGGGTGTTGGACTTGTTCAGCTCCCGAATCCTCCCGCCGAGGCGGCTGTCAAGAGGAACACCAGTCCGATTGTAACAACCAGAGCCCCGACACCAATCGCAGCCCAGCCGACGGTAGAAGGTGGAGCGGGTTGCGGGACCGTGGGAGATTCACCAGTAACTGCCGGAACCACTCCTGGCGAGAGCAATAGCTCCGTGTTGGACATGGGGCCCGAAGTCGGTGTCAATTCGGCTGACTCGAAGGTCGGGGCAACAACCAGACTGGAACTGAGTGAATAGTCCTTACTCATAGCCTTGTCGGCCTGCGCAGCAGCCGGTGCCGTAGCGAGCAGTGCAGCAAGGGAAAAAGCCAGGACGATACGCATGTCAGTCTCCCTCTTACGTCAGAACGCCACCGACAAACCCAGACCCAACCGCCCGTCCTGTTGCAGCGCCAAGCTCACTCGCAACTGGTCGAGCGGGACTTTCTCTGGATGGCGACGATTGAAAGCCCTGGCATCCAGAACGGCGACCACCGTGCCTGCAATCCAATTGGCAACGAAGCCGAAGAAGCCAACGGGTCCCCAGGTCTCTTGCGCCTCGGTGCAGCTTTCGAGACAGAAATGCGCCAAGAAAAGACCGGCCGTCGCCACGCCAATCGCGGCGTGTCTCACGCCATGCCCGACGTTGCCCGAGTAGAACGAGCCTGTGCCGAACGGGACGACGAAACTCAGCGCCCCTGCCAGCACCGGACTTCGGTGGGGAGCGCCCTGCAGCATCAGCGTCGCCGGCTGAGGGCTGAAGACGGCGAACTGCACTTGCTGACCGGGCTGTAGGAGTCCCTTTTGGGTGAGGGCGTCAGCGGGTGACGCAAGTACTAGAACAGCAAAGAGAACAGTGGTTCGCATGCGAGCCTCCCACCAAAAGGAGTTGCGGACCCACCGCAACAGCGGCCTAGGGGGCACGCTAGAACTTTAGCGATGCGGCCAGACCAAGCCCGCCGCCCGGCGTAGCAACAGGTTGCACTCGCAACTGGTCGAGCGGCACTTCCTCCCAGCGGTCGGACTTGATGAAGGCGCCAACGGGAACACCAATTAGCACTCCGGCTAACGCCCCGGCTGCGGTGAATGCTCCTGCGTTGAAGTCTTCGACTTGCATCGAGACGCCGGCACCCAACCCGACAGCCGCGCCAATCAAACCGCCAAAGAGGGCGCCTCTGCCAACGTTGCCCTTCCGTCCACGATGCAGATCTAGCCGCCACACTGAACCGAGGGGGCAGTTCATGGTGGAGTCGGCAACCACAACTAACATGTCATCGGCAACAGTCTGGAACCTCGCTGCTTCACGGTTCATGCCGAGGCTTGGAGCCGTTACCCGCACCCGCGCACCGCGTTCAATGGGGGGGAGCTGCTGGGCAGATAGAGACGCGACAGGACCCGCGCATAGCAGCGCTAGAATGGAAACAAGCTGACGCATTGTTCCTCCCGGGACAGTCAAAAGACGAGTGATAGCCCAACCCTTAGCCGCCTCTTGTGCTGGGGCGCGATGCTCACACGGAACTGGTCGAGCGGGACTTCTTCCCAGCGGTCAGTCTTGATGGCGGATCCTACAAGGCCACCAACAAGACCCCCGGCGAGACCCAGGCCTGTAGCGGCTATGATCCTCTTGTCTCTGTCACTGAAGTCGGCCTCCATACTTGTCCCGGTGGCCGCGCCAAAGACAGCACCGCCAAAGACACCAATACCCGCAGCGATGAGCCATCTCGACTTGCGACCTCGACTCACCTCGAGCGCCGTTACTGAGGCGAGGGGAATTATCCAGGGACCGGCACCGCTCTCCGGTACGAAGCGCATGGATCCGTCCGAGAGGCTGACGCAGGCTCCCACTGACTTCTCCACTCCACGATCAGGAGCTGTTAACCGTACACGTGACCCCGGCTCTACGGTTGGCTGCACTTGCGCTAACAGAGCGACGAAAGGAGTCGACAGCAGCAGGGACAGCGCAGAGGCAACAGCACGCATGGTACACCCCCAACACTCAATGTGCGTTACTCTCGGCAGTCTCGGGTCACGTCGTCGGGTGGGCGTCCTACTGTGGCGTCTACTGCGGCGTCCTACTACGGCGTCTGATACGGCGTCCAGCTACGGCGTCTACTCAGGCGGCGGGGCCACGAAGGCCACCGGCGTACTTCTACAAATGCAACGCTAGGCGAGGCCCATCACCTGAGTGTTATCTGGGCGTGATCTCGCTCGGCCGGTTCGCAAGAACAAAGCCCCGAGCGCCGCGAGACGCCCGGGGTAAGTGACGGACGATATCAGCTAGAAGCTGACAGACAGGCCCAGCGCAAACCGTCGATCACGTTGCAGCGTGAGGCGCACGCGCAACCGGTCGAGCGGGACCTCCTCCCAGCGTTCAGTCTTGAAGGCCGAACCAGCAACCGCCCCTAAGGCCGCTCCAACTGCCGCTCCCAAGGCGACCCTCCAGCCAACGAATGCCAAGTTGCACGCGAGTTGCTCATCCGGGAGCCTATCTGCACAATCCTGTACAGTTTCGAAGGGCCATCCCTCAATCACCGCGGCGGACGTTCCGGCGGCGAGCCCGATGATCCCACCGACCACCGCTCCGTTGACCCACCGTCGCTTGAATCCGCGACTCACCTCTAGTCGGGCCAGTGAATCCCGTGGTACAGTGAGGCTTCCGGCGTCCGCCTGAAGCATCAACGAGCCGTCGGCATCCCATGAGATCATCGTCCCGGTAATGCGCCCGCGGTGACAGCGCCCGGACCCGTAAGAACCAGAGCAGCACCGCACTCGGTTGCCTGCTTCAAGAGCAAGTGAGTCCTGGCCCCATGCGGCTGAACACGGCAGCAGAAGGAACAAGGCTGGGAAGCAGTTGGCGACGGCACGCATGGCGACACCTCCCACGTTTGCGCTACACCGCTAAGTTGGCGGGGCGATGTCAATGAGGCGTCAACTCAAGCTCCGGTCGCTTGGCTCGGCCTCCTTCTTACCATCACGTAACCACCTTCGTACCTTAGGCGCGTCGCCCTCGGGGTTGCCCTCCAAGCAGAGTGAGGGTCCGATGCGTGCTGCTGCCTCTATTCTCTCCCTGTCGGTGATGGTTCCCCTCGCATCTCTGTCAGCCCAAACGCAGCCACCAATAGAACGGGGTGCGCGAGTCCGCATCATTGCGACTGACTGCCGCCTGTATCGACAGTCGGCTGAGTTCGAGGCGCTGAGAGGAGACGAGTTGATTGTGGTGACCGACTCGACCGTGCGCTGCCCGCTCAGCTCGGTTGGACGGCTCGAAGTGCGGAGCGGGCAACGAGGGAGGACGGGATTTGGCGCGATCATCGGAGGTCTCGCAGGTGTCGTCACGGGATCAGTGATAGGAGGCCACGCAGCCGCGAGATGTGAGGAGGATAGAGATCCCCTGTCGCAGTCCAATTGGTGCGGGATGCTGACTCTCACAGGGGGCCTAGCCGGACTGGCGGGCGGCGCAGCTATCGGCGCTGTTGTCGGCTCACTCATGAAGACCGACCGCTGGGTAGAGGTTCCACTCGATCAGGTGACTGCTAGTCTCGTTTGGAAACGCGGCAACCGGTTAGGCATTGGGATGTCTCTGGAGTTCTGAGTAGCACGACGGGGCAAGACAGATTGGTCTTCACGCTCTGGCTGTCATCGCCTGTGAACCCTACCTTAGCGTAGTCGCCAATCGGGAGCCGTCCCTGTGGCCGACGTGTTGGAACGCTTGAAAGCTGCACTGGCTGACCGCTACCGGATCGAGCGAGAGCTTGGTTCAGGTGGCATGGCTACGGTCTATCTCGCCGATGACCTGAAGCTTCACCGCAAGGTGGCAGTGAAGGTCCTACGTCCTGAACTTGCCGCAGCCCTTGGCCCTGATCGCTTCGTACAAGAGATCGACATCGCAGCGAAGCTCACTCACCCGCACATCCTTCCCCTCCATGACTGCGGTGATGCCGACGGCTTCCTCTACTACGTCATGCCGCAC